>NZ_NYWI01000047.1:0-54886 GCF_002684955.1 Tistrella sp.
CCGGGCCCGGGGGGTGGCCACCCCCCGGGCCCGCTTTCATTATGCACGGCTTCGTCCAACAGGCGGGGATCCAGGTCCGTCCCCCCCACAAAGAACGTCGCACACCCGGGTCCGCGGTCGATGGCCGACATGACCGTCCACACCTCGGGCCGCCCGTCCATTCCCGTGGACGCCAACCTGGATCCCCGCCTTCGCGGGGATGACGGTGGTGGGGGCAGGGCGGAGCTGGGCAGAGGTGGCGCCTGACATGACCGCCCCATCGCACCCGGCACCCCTGTCCGTTCCCCCTTTCGCCCACCTCCACACACCCTCTCTACCGTCATCCCCGCGAAGGCGGGGATGACGGTGCTTCTTTTGTGCGGACATGGTCGATGGTGGAGTCGGACAGGGGCGGTGGCGGTTGGACGGTGCGGGCGTGATCGACGGCGGTGCGGGACAGCAGCGGGCCGGCGGACGACGCCGACCGTTCCCGCAGAACCCGCCGCCCATGTCCGACGCCACCCTCACCCGCCTGCGCACACCCCCTCCACCGTCATCCCCGCGGAGGCGGGGATCCACCTTTGCCACCCTGCGGAGAACGGCGACACAAACGGGCTCAGGCCGGAATGACGGGGCCCGCAGACGGCCGTCAGCCCTGTGCCGGCTGCCCCGGCAGCCTGAAGGGCAGCGGTGCCGCCCCCGGTGCGCCATCCGGTTTCAGCCCGTTGAACACGATGTCGATGAAGCTGTCGGCATAAGAGGTCGCGGCCTCGGGGTCGGTCAGCGGGGTGCCGTACATGCGCTCGATCATGCCCGAGAAGGTGAAGATCAGCGAGGCGCCGAAGACGATGATCAGGGTCACGTCGCGCAGTGGCATCTCGCGGATGGCGCCGGCCGCCATGGCGTCGCGGATTGCGCCTTCGAACTTGTCGAAGGCGGTTTTCATATAGCTTTCCACCAGCCAGTGCATGCGGTCGCCCGGCACCGAGCCTTCATGCACCGTCACCCGGGCGAAATCGGGGTTGTGGGCGTTGGCATAGACCAGGCCCTTGGTCAGCAGTTTCAGCCGGGTCAGCGGGTCCATGCCGCCGGGTTTTTCGGCGAGGTTTTCATAGAAGGCGATGCGTTCGGCCATCAGCCGGTCGATCGCCGCCTCCCAGATCTTCTGCTTCGAGCCGAAATGGTAATGCACGATCGACTGCGTCACCCCCGCCTCGGCCGCGATCGCGCCGGTGGTCACCGGTTCGTAGCCCAGCCGCGCGAACAGTTTCGTGGCGGCATCGAGCAGGGCGTTGCGGGTGGCATCGGGCCCGGCATCGCCCAGCGGCGGCCGGCCCTGGCGGCGGCGGCGCGGGGCGGCGGTGCTCGTCTTGCGGGTGCGCGCAGGTTTTGGCGCCGATGTTCGGTTGTCGTTCTCCTGGCTCGCCATCACCCTCTTACCATGTTTCGAACATCGTTCAGCGCCTGGACCATAGCCCCGTCCGGCGCGCCGGCCCAGCCCGAAATCACCGGGCCGGACCGGGACGCCGGTCCGGTCACGGCTTCAGCAGCGGGCAGTCGCTTTCCGCCGCCGGGCGGTAGGCCTCGGCACCGGGGATGGTGGTCTTCTGGGCCAGATAGTCGAGCGGGTATTTGGACTCCGCCGGGCTCTTGACCTCGAAGTAATACATGTCGCGCATCAGCCGCCCGTCGGCGCGGATGGTGGCGCCGTCGGTCATGAAGTCGTTGACCGGCATCGCCTTCATCTTCGCCAGCACCGCCTGGGTCCGGGTGGTGCCTGCGGCCTCCACCGCCTTCAGATAGTGCAGGACCGAGCTGTAGACGGTCGCCTGCACATCCGTCGGCACCTTGCCGTGGCGGGCCTTGAAGCGTTCGGCGAAGGCGCGGGTGCCGTCGGTCTGGTCCCAATAGAAATCGGCCACCACCGGCATGCCCCGGGTGGCATCCAGACCCAGACCCTGGATGTCGTTGACGGTGAAGAACAAGGGCGCGATCCGCTGGCCGGCCTGGGCGATGCCGAATTCATCCGCCTGTTTGATCATGTTGCGGACATCCGACCCGCCGGCCACCAGCGCGATCACATCTGCGCCCGAGCCCTGCGCCTGAAGCAGGAAAGAGCTGAAATCATTGGTGCCGAGCGGAAAGCGCACCGCACCCTTCACCGTGCCGCCCAGCTTCTCGATCACACTGATCGTGTCGCCTTCAAGCCCATGGCCCGAGGCATAGTCGACGGTCAGGAAGAACCAGGAGCTGCCGGGATTGCTCTTGAAGATGCCCTCGACATTGCCCTTGGCCAGGGCATAGCCGTCATAGCCCCAGATCAGGCCGTTGGTGGTGCATTTGTCGCCGGTCAGGCTCTTGTTGTTGGCGCCCGAGAACACCGCGATTTTGTCGCGCTTCATGATCACGTCCTGAAGCGCCAGCGAGATGCCCGAATTCGACACGTCGAACAGCGCCTGCACGCCCTCGTCGTCGAACCATTTCAGCGCCGCGGTGACGCCGATATCGGCCTTGTTCTGATGATCGGCCGAAACCAGCCCGACCGGCTGGCCCAGCACCTTGCCGCCGGCATCCTCGATCGCGAGTTCGGCCGCGATCACCGATCCCTTGCCGCCGAAATCCGAATAGACCGAGGACATGTCGGTCAGCACGCCGATCTTGACGGCATCCGCCGCCTGGGCACCGGCCATCTGGCACAGCACCGCCAGTGCCGCCGCGAGCCCCGCGGCGGGTTTCACTATCCTGCGCATGTGATTTTTCCTCCCGATCCCGGTCTTTGCGCCGGGGATGGTCGTTGGGGGGGGAGGGCCGGTGTGCCCGTCTTTGCGGGCATCGCCGGCCGGGAGTCTTTCGGCTCAGCGCGTGGCGATGAAGGGCCGTCGCTTGCCGCCTGCCGCCGGTGCCGGCGGCACCGGGAAGCCGTCGAGGCCGCGCCGCACCCAGTCGCGGCTGGCCGCAGGGTCGATCACGCCGTCGATTTCAAGGAAGGCCGCCATGTTCGACGCCTTGCCCTTGGCATAGAGCGCATCGACCAGCCTGCGGTAGAGCGCATCGCGCTCGGCCGGGTCGGCGATGGCTTCAAGATCGCGGCGATAGCCCAGGCGCACGGCCCCTTCCAGGCCCATGCCGCCGAACTCGCCGGTCGGCCACGACACGGTGAAGGCGGGGGACAGCATGTTGCCGCCGGCCATCGCCTGGGCGCCCAGGCCATAGCCCTTGCGCAGTACGATGGTGAACATCGGCACGGTCATGTTGGCGCCGCCCACGAACATCCGCGACACCCGCCGGACCAGCGCGGTCTTCTCGGCATCGGGGCCGACCATGAAGCCCGGCGTGTCGCAGAGCGACAGCACCGGCAGGCCGTGCGCCTCGCAGAGATCCAGGAAGCGTGCGGCCTTCTCGGCCGCCTCGCCATCGATCGCGCCGCCCAGATGGCGAGGATTGTTGGCGAACAGCCCCATCGGCCGGCCCTCGATCCGGATCAGGGCGGTGATGATGCCGATGCCGTAATCGGGCCGGAGTTCGAGCACCGAACCCGTGTCCGCGACCAGCTCGATCACCTTGCGCACGTCATAGGCGCGCAGCCGGTTTTCGGGGATGGCATTGCGCAGCAACCGCTGATCGGCGACCGCCCAGTCGGCCACCGGCCCCTGGAAATAGGACAGGTATTTCTTCGCGGCCGCCACCGCCTCGGCCTCGTCCTCGACCAGGATGTCGACCACGCCGTTCGGCACCTGAACATCCATCGGCCCGACCTCTTCGGGTTTATAGACGCCAAGGCCGCCGCCTTCGATCATGGCCGGGCCGCCCATGCCGAGATTGGCGTTGCGGGTGGCGATGATCACGTCGCAGACGCCCGCGATCGCGGCATTGCCGGCAAAGCAGCGGCCTGAGACCACGGCCACCGTCGGGGCCTTGCCGCTCATCTGCGCCAGCAGCTTGAAGGTCGGCACGTCCAGCCCCGCCACGCCGACATGGTCGGTATCGCCCGGCCGGCCGCCGCCGCCCTCGGCAAACACCACCAGCGGCATGGCCCAGTCATTGGCCAGATGGAACATGCGGTCCATCTTCTTGTGGTTCATGAAGCCCTGGGTGCCGGCCAGCACGGTGTAGTCGTAAGAGAGCAGCATGCAGCGCGCCCGCTCCGCCCCGAACAGCCCGGCATTCACCGAACCCACACCCGCCACCAGCCCGTCGGCGGGGCTCATCTTCTTCAGCGTCTCGTAATCATGTCGGCTGCGCTGGGCGGCGAGCGCCAGCGCGCCGTATTCCATGAAGCTGCCGGGATCGGCCAGATCCTCGATATTCTCGCGCGCGGTGCGCTGGCCGGTCTTGCGCCGCCGTGCCACCGCATCGGGCCGGCGGGCATCGGTCAGCTCGTCATGCAGTTCCAGGATCGCGGCCAGATCGGGGCGGATATGGTCCAGATCGACCTCGACCGTCTCCTCTTCCGCGGCCCCTTCGAAGTCACCCGGTTCGATGAACAGCACCGGCTGGTCGCCATAGACGGTTTCGTCCACCGCCACCGCCAGCGCCCGCACGACGCCCGCCCGGCCCGCGGTGATGGTGTGTTCCATCTTCATCGCCTCGATGATCGCCACCACCGTGCCGGGGCGGACGACATCGCCGGGGGTCACCTCGATCGCGACCACCCGGCCGGTCATCGGGGCGGCCACCGCCTCGGTGCCCTCGGGGGCGACCGGCCCGCTCGCCGCTTTCAGGGCCCCGCCACCGCTGCTTTCCACCCAGAGCTTCGGATGGCTGTCGGCGGTTTCGGCCAGCCGCGCGGCATGGGTGCCGATATAGCCGGTATCGACATGCCCGGCGCGCACCGCCTCGTCGGCGATCAGGCTTTGCAGGAAACCGATATTGGTCGCCACGCCTTCGATGCGGAATTCGGCCAGCGCCCGGCGGGCCCGGTCCAGCGCCAGATCCAGCCGGTTGCCCGGCACATGCACGATCAGCTTGGCCAGCAGCGAGTCGTAATGGGGCGAGGTCGCATAGCCGGCATAGCCGAAGGTCTCGACCCGGACACCGCGTCCGCCCGGCACCTCGAAGGCCGAAATCACCCCGCCCGCGGGCACGGCGACGGCATCGGCGCCGATCTTCTCCATATTGATCCGCAGCTGCACCGCCACGCCCTCGGGCTCGGGCAGGCGGCCGTCGCGCAGGCCCAGCTCGGCCAGGCTCAACCCGGCTGCCAGGCCGATCTGGGTCTGGACCAGATCGACGCCGGTCACCTCTTCGGTGACGGTGTGTTCCACCTGCAGCCGCGGATTGGCCTCCATGAACACGAAGCGCTGCCCGGCCGGGTCGCGGCCGTCGATCAGGAATTCGAAGGTGCACAGCGTGTGGATGCCGCCGGCCCTGGCCAGCGCCACCGCGGTCTCGGCGATCCGCGCCTTCAAGGCCGGGTCGAGCCCCGGCAGCGGCGCGATCTCGACCAGTTTCTGATGCCGGCGCTGCAGGCTGCATTCGCGTTCATGCAGATGGATCACCCGACCGTCCCGATCGCCCAGCACCTGGATTTCCAGATGCCGCGCCGGCTGGATCAGCTCTTCCACATAAAGCGCATCCGAGCCGAAGGCGCCCAGCGCCTCGGCGCCCGCCCGGGTCCAGGCCTCGGCCAGCTCCGATGCCGCACGCACCACCCGCATGCCGCGGCCGCCGCCACCGGCCACGGCTTTGATCATGATCGCGCCGCCGTCGCCCAGGCTCTCCAGGAAGCGCCGGGCTTCGTCTTCGGTGGTGGCATGGGCCGTGCCGCGGGCCAGCGGCGCGCCGGTCTCTGCCGCCAGCCGCCGGGCGGCACCCTTGTCGCCGAACAGGTCCAGCGCTTCGGGCTTCGGGCCGATGAAGGTCAGCCCCGCTTCGGCGCAGGCGCGGGCGAAGCCGGCATTCTCGGCCAGGAAGCCATAGCCCGGATGGATCGCATCGGCGCCGGTTTCCAGCGCCGCGCGGATCACGGCCTGGCCGTCCAGATAGGCGGCGGCACCGACGCCCGGCAGTTCCACCACCTGATCGGCGCGGCGCGTGTGCAGCGACCGGGCATCATCCTTCGGGGCCACGGCCACGGTCGGAATGCCCAGCTCGGCGGCAGCGCGCGCGATCCGGATCGCGATCTCGCCGCGATTGGCGATCAGAATGCGGCGGAAGAGGGGAGAAGAGGGGGAGGAGGGGGAGGTCATCTGTCAGAGCTGCCCGATCTTGTCGCGTTTCACCACGATGCCGGCGGCCTCGCGGTCCCAGGTGTCTGCCGTGACGCCCGCCTTGCGGATCAGGTACTTTTCGACCTTGTTCGTGGGCGTCTTGGGCAGGTCCGCAAGCATACGGACATAACGGGGGATCATGAAGTGCGCCATCCGCGGGCGCAGATGATCGATCAGCGCCGCCGGCTCCAGGCTGGCACCCTCGGCCAGCGACAGCGCGACCAGGATCTCGTCCTCGCTGTCGGCGGCCGGCACGGCGACCACGGCCGCCTCGCGCACGGCGGGATGGGCGCAGATTTCGGCCTCGACCTCGAAAGACGAGACGTTCTCGCCGCGGCGGCGGATCGAATCCTTGAAGCGGTCGACGAAGAACCAGTTGCCCTGATCATCCACCCGGAAGGCATCGCCGGTGTGGAACCAGCCATTGCGCCAGGCGGTGGCCGTCGCCTCAGGATTGCCGGAATAGCCGTGGTTCATCTGCCAGGGCAGGTCGGTGCGGATCACCAGCTCGCCCACCTCGCCCGGTGCCACCGCCCGGTCATGGGCATCGACCAGCCGCACCTCCACCCCGTCGCGCGGTCGGCCGCAGCTCGCCACCACCTCGGGGTTCTCTTCCGCGATCAGCGGGCAGGAGACCTCGCTCATATTGAACAGCGTATGCAGCGTCACGCCGAAGCGCCTGCGGAAGGCGATGGCCTCTTCGGTCAGTGGAATGGCGATGACATGGGCAAGGGGGCTGCCCCGGGCCGCGCCCTCGCCCTGATCCTTCAGCAGGAAGGCAGCCATCACTCCCAGCAGGATGACGCAGGTGGTGCCGCTCTGCCGGATCGCGGGCCAGAAGCCACTGGTGTCGAAGCCCTCGACCAGCGCGATGGAGCCGCCCAGCGCCAGCATGGCATAGACCGGGGCCGTGCCGCCGACATGAAACAGCGGCAGATTGACCATGAACCGGTCGCCGGCGCCCAGGAACGGCACCCGCCGCGGATCCGAGACCAGTGCCGTGCCCATGGCATGCAGATGGGCATAGCTCGACAGTACGCCCTTGGATGGCCCGGTGGTGCCCGAGGTGTAGATGATCGACTGGGTGTCCCAGGGCTCGACCGGTTCGGAGAGCGGGGCAGGGGAGGCCGTGCTCTCCAGCGCGTCGGCCCCCAGCCAGGTGATCCCCCGGGCGGCGGGCAGCCGCGCCGCGGCGGCAGATGCATCGGCGGCATCGGCCACGACCACCCGGTTGACGGCGCTGGTGTCGATCCCGACCAGGCGATCCGCCAGCGCCGCGATGGTGATCACCAGCCGCGCCTCCGACACCCGGATCACATGCTCCAGAATGCCGCCCTTATAGGCGGTGTTGATCGGCACATAGATCGCGCCGGCATAGTTGATCGCGAACCAGGCGGTGAGGCACAGGCCGCCATTGGGCAGCCAGACCACCACCCGGTCGCGGGGCTTCACCCCCAGGGACTGGAGGGCGGCGGCCATGGCGCGGACACGGGCGCGCATCTCCGCATAGCTCCAGCCTTCGCGCTCCGGCCGACCCTGGCCATCGGCAAAGACGACGAAGGCGGCATCGGGCGTGTCCGCGGTGCGGCGATCCAAGAGATCGGGCAGCACACAATCTGCGCGGCCCTGAAGGCGCGTGTGGTCCGGCATGTTTCCTCCCGTGCGGCAGCTCTTGAACGGTGCCGTCGGGATGATGGTGCATAAATCAATAGATCTATTCAATAACTGAATCGACCGCCGTGCCGCTTTGGTGCCCGCGGCCGCCAGTCGGCGGGATCGTCGCGCATAGCGCGTTGAAATCGTTTTCAGACTCAACCGCTTCCCGTGGTGCAATCGGGGCCATGCGAAATTTGCGAAACCGTCGCCGACATGTCTGGGGTAGAGTGCCCCACGGCGGTTCCTCCCCCCTTGGATCACGCCTGACGATGCGTGACGACAACGAGGTCCGGCCGCCATGCCCCAGATCCATCCGCTTCCCCGACGGCGCAGCCTGGCCCGGCTGCTGTTCCGCGTCGATCTGCAGCGGATGATCGTCGCCCTGGCGGTGGCGGCGGCAGGGGTGCTGTTGGCCAACGGCTTCTATTCCAGCTATCTGGTCCAGCGCCAGGTGTTGATCGACACGACGCTGAAGGCCAACCACGCCTATGCCGCCAAGCTGGCCGAAGCCGCGCAGAATTTCATCGAGGAAACCCAGCAGCAGCTGGCCTACAGCGCGGGCATCGTCGCCCGCGATTTCGACAATGAAAACCTGCTGCTCGACGAGGCCGAGCGTCTGCGGCTGCAGACCCACAGCTTCAACTCGGTCGCCATCGTCGATGCCGGGGCGATCGTGCGCGCCACCTCGCCCGAGGCCCTGCAGATCAAGGGGCGCTATCTGCGCTCGCTGGCGGCGCGCGAGGCGCTGGAACAGCGCCGGCCGCTGGTCAGCCAGCCCTATATGGCGATCACCGGCAATATGCTGGTGGTGATCTCGCAGCCGGTCTTCGCGGCCGACGGCCGCTATCTGGGCTATATCGGCGGCACGATCTATCTGCGTGAGCGCAACATCCTGAACGTGCTGCTGGGCACGCATCACTATGACGACGGCTCGTATCTCTATGTCGTCGATCAGGGGGGTACGCTGCTCTATCACCCCGAGGCCGCGCGGATCGGCGAGGCCGTCTCGGGCAATCCGGTGATCGAGGCCGCGATCGCCGGTGCCAGCGGCAGCCGCGAAGTGGTCAACAGCCGCGGCGTCGAGATGCTGGCGGGCTATGCCTCGGTGCCGGCTGCCGGCTGGGGGGTGGTCGCGCAGCGGCCGCTTGCGGTAACGCTGGCGCCGCTCGAAGGGCTGATGTGGCGGGTGGCCGCCAACAGCGCGCCGGCGGCGCTCGTCACCCTGGTCGCGATCTGGTGGTTCGCCCGGGCGATTTCCCGGCCCCTGGGCCAGCTGGCCGACGGCGCCCGCCAGATGGACGCCCCCGGCACCGCCGACCGTATCCAGCGGGTGCGGTCGTGGTATGTGGAGGCGCGGCAGATCAAGCGGGCGATGCTGATCGGCATCGGCCTGCTCCAGGCCCGGATCGGCCGGTTGGATCGCGACGTCCGCACCGATCCGCTCACCGGGCTGATCAACCGCCGCGGCCTGGACGAGGTTCTGGAGCTGTGGCGGGCCGAGGCCCGGCCCTTCGCGGCGATCGCGGTCGATATCGACCATTTCAAGCACGTCAACGACAGCTGGGGGCACGAGGTGGGGGATGCCGTGCTGCGCCGGTTGGGGCTGATTCTGCGGCAGGCCGCGCGCGACACCGATGTCGTCTGCCGCACCGGCGGCGAGGAATTTCTGCTGCTGCTGCCGGGTCTGTCATCCACAGCGGCGGTCGCCGTGGCTGAACGCCTGCGCAAGGCGGTGGCGCGGGAGCGGATCGAACCGGCGGGCCATGTGACGGTCTCGGCCGGTGTGGCCGTGCTGCCCGAAGACGCGACCGATATCGGCACCGCCCTGCGCCTTGCCGACGAGATGCTCTACGAGGCCAAGCGCGCCGGCCGCAACCGGGTGGTGGCGGCCCGAGCCTGACCCGTGGGATCCGAGCCTGACCCGTGGGACAGGAAGAAACCCGTGGGTCGATAAAAGGGGTTGCGGATCCGGGCCGATCGCCTCAATCATACGCCGCAAACATCCAGGGCGACGCGCCGCAACCGACAGGGAGGCTGGGAATGGGTCCGCTTCAGGGGATCAGGGTCATCGAGATCGCGGGCCTGGGCCCGGGACCCTTCTGCGCCATGCTGCTGGCCGATCTGGGCGCCGATGTGCTGCGGATCGAGCGGGCGACCGGCAGCGGGTTGTTCGATCCGAAATTCGATCTCTCCAACCGCGGCAAGCGCTCGGTGGTGCTGGACCTGAAGAAGCCCGAAGGCGTCGCTGCGGTGCTGAAGCTGGTGGAAAGCGCCGACATCCTGACCGAGGGCTTCCGTCCCGGCGTGATGGAACGGCTCGGCCTCGGCCCCGATATCTGCCTGGCGCGCAACCCGAAGCTCGTCTATGGCCGCATGACCGGTTTCGGCCAGACCGGGCCGCTGGCGAAGGTGGCCGGCCACGACATCAACTACATCGCCATGTCGGGTGCGCTGCATGCGATCGGCGGGCCCGACAAGCCGGTGCCGCCGCTCAACCTGGTCGGCGATTTCGGCGGCGGGGCGCTCTATCTGGCCTTCGGGCTGATGGCGGCGCTGATCGATGCCGGGCGCAGCGGCAAGGGCCAGGTGGTCGACGCCACCATGATCGACGGTGCCGCCAGCCTGATGACCATGATGTACGGCATGGCCGCCGCCGGCAGCTGGGATGATCGCCGCTACACCAATCTGGTCGATGGCGGCGCCCATTTCTACGACACCTATGAAACCGCCGACGGCAGGCATGTCTCGATCGGCTCGATCGAGCCGCAGTTTTATGCCGAGCTGATCCGCCTGGCCGGGCTCGACCCGGCCGAATTCGCCGCCCAGAACGACAAGGCGGAATGGCCGCGGATGAAGGCCCGGCTGGTCGAGGTGTTCAAGACGAAGACCCGCGACGAGTGGTGCAGCCTGATGGAAGGCAGCGATGTCTGCTTCGCCCCGGTGCTGTCGATGTTCGAGGCGCCGGAGCACCCGCATAATCGCGAACGCGGCACCTTCATCGAGGTGGACGGCGTGGTTCAGCCGGGCCCGGCGCCGCGCTTCAGCCGCACGGCACCCGGCCGGCCGACCCCGCCGCCGGCCCCCGGCGCCCATACCGATCAGGGCCTGGCCGATTGGGGCTTTTCGGCCGACGAGATCGCGACGCTGAAGGCCTCCGGTGCGGCCGCCTGAGGATGATCCGGTGCCGGGGGATCGTGTGGCGGCTCAGCCCGCCACCACGCCCACCCCGGTCGCCCCGGTCACGGTGATCGCGACATTGCCGATCGCCGCCACCGCCGGCCCGGTGGGGCGGAGGGCGGCCAGTTCGTCGCGCGGCGCGTCGAAGAAGCGCAGCTCCGCCGTGCCCGATGCCATCGGCCCGGCGACGCGGCCGGTGATGCCCGGCAACACCAGGCGGAGCGTGCCGGCTGTCGGTTCGCCGATGATCGACGGCGCCCCCACCAGCCCGTAGGTCGGCCCGGCCAGAAAGCCCAGCGCCTGGCCCTCGCCGCCATCCAGCGTTACCGCCGCCTCGGCCAGCCGCCGGTCCTTGACCGCCAGGCTCGCCCCCATCC
Organism: Tistrella sp.; assembly: GCF_002684955.1. Lineage (NCBI taxonomy): Bacteria > Pseudomonadati > Pseudomonadota > Alphaproteobacteria > Geminicoccales > Geminicoccaceae > Tistrella > Tistrella sp. The sequence continues at coordinate 11,399 of NZ_NYWI01000047.1, forward strand.
GGGTACCGGCGCGGAGCGGGGCGGCGGCCGGATGGTCCAGCCCGTATGAGCGGGTCATCCACACCTGGCCCAGTTTCTTGGGCCAGCCCTGCAGCCAGCCGCGGATCAGCGAGATGTCCTGATCGACCCAGATCATCGGGCAGAAATTGACCGCAGCACCATCGCGCTCCGCCTCGACCAGCAGGATGAATTCCCGGTACTGGGCATTGACCGGGTCGAGCAGTTCCCAGCCGTCGGTGGTCGCCTGCCATTCGCAGACATGGGCGATGATCCGCCCGGTCGCGCGGCCGAACCCCTGGGGCAGGAAGCGCGCGGCGGCCGCCGGATCGGTCGGGCAGGCCATGGACAGCACCGTGCCGGCATAATGCCAGGGCGGCGCCGGCACCAGAGAGGAACGGCCGTCGGGAGTATACGGGGGCGTGAAGCCACGGAGCATGGCAGGCAACTTTCAGGCAATGATCCCCGGCAACAATCACCGGATGCGCACAGTGTAGCGCGTTTTGCCGGAAAGCTGTGTGCCAGGCTTGCCCCTGAAGTCGTCAATCCCGCAAGATCCTGCCGCCATCTCCTTATTCTGTGGACGGATCATGCCCGAGATCAGCTTCGATGCCGCCGACATCCGGATCATGCGCACCCTTCAGGGCGATGGCCGGATGAGCAATCAGGATCTGGCCCAGGCGGTCGGCCTCTCGCCCTCGCCCTGCTGGCGCCGGGTGCGGCGGCTGGAGGAGCTGGGCGTGATCCGCGGCTATGGCGTGCAGCTCGATCGCCGAAGGCTGGGCCTCGGCGTGCAGGCCTTCGTCCGCGCCCGCATCGGCGTGCATTCCGAAGCCGAGGCCCGGCTGTTCGAGGCCGAAGTGATGCGCCTGGACGAGGTGACGGCCTGCTGGGCAATCACGGGCGAAGCCGATTTCCTGCTCCAGGTCGTCGCCGCCGATCTGGATGCCTTCGGCAGCTTCGCCATGACCGTGGTCCGCCGCCTGCCCGGCATCCGCGAAATGCATTCCAGCCTGGTCCTGCGCGAAATCAAGGCACCCGGCACCCTGCCGCTGCCGCGGGCGGGGTGACCGGCCCCGGACCGTTGGCGCCGGTTCCGTGCCGGCGGCACGCATAATCTTTACGCGAAAGTAAACAACGTTGGAACGACTTTGCCAGGCGACGCCTGAAGCCACCGCCCCAAGAGTTCGTTCAGAAAATACGTTTGAAAGTCCCCACGTTTTCCTGCAGAGTGCTCCGATCGCAAGGTTGACCGGGTGCCGGAGCCGCCCTGTGCAAATTGAACCGCCCTGGGTCACTTGAATCGTCCTGGGCAACTTGAACCCGTTATATGCTGGTGTGGATATGAACGAGCCTGAAACGACTGCCTCTCCCGCCCCGGCGCGGAATGTGAACCTGCTGCCCTGGGCTGCGCCGGTGCTGGGCGTCTACAACGCCGCGCCCCTGACCCAGGGGATCAGCGATCAGTCGTCAGACGGCTTTATCAATACCCATTCCTGACCCGCCGTCAGTATGGTTCAGAGCAGCGCCGGGTTTCTGGCCGGTACCGGTGGCTTGGTTCGTGATCTGGCCCGCCGCTGCCCTTCGGAATTCCGCATCGACCGGATTCACCAGGGTGACGGCGGTATCATCGTCGGCCTGGGCCGCGACAACCCGATCCGCCGGCTACGGCGCTCCGCGCCCCGATCGATCGGGCCGGGTCCGTCAGGCGCGGTGACGCTGGTCAACGGCGAGATCTACAATCTCACCGATCTGGCCCGAGAGCTGGGGCTGGACCGGACGATGCCGCTGACGCCGGTGCGGCTGGTCGACGCCCTTCTCGACCGGCAGGGCGTCGACGGGCTTGCCCGGCTGGATGGCGACTACACCCTGGTGCGCTGGTCGCCCGCCGATCGCTCGCTGCTGCTCGCCGCCTGCCCGATGGGGCGGGACAGCCTGTGCCATGCCGCCACGCCCGACGGCATCGTTGCGGCCAGCCGGCCCAGCTGGCTGCTGGCCGTTCCGGAGGTCGATCCGGAACCGGATCCCGAGGTGCTTGCCTACCGGCTGGTCAAGATGGAAAGCCGGATCGGCGACCGCACCCCCTGGCGCCATATCCGGCGCCTGCAACCGGGCTGGTATCTGAAATGGCAGGACGGATCCACGCGGACGGCCCCCTTCTGGTCGCCGGTGCCCCGGCGCACATTGCGTCTGCGCCGGGATGGCGAGTATGTGGAGGCCGCGCGCGAACATCTGGACCGTGCGGTCGCCGCGCGCTGCCCTGCCGGCAAACCCGTCCTGTGCCTGCTGTCGGCAGGGCTGGATTCGCCCGGCGTCGCCGCGACGGCCTCTCGCAGCCATGACGCGCCCGTCCATACCCTCACCATCCGCGCCGATCCCGATGTTCCCCAGCTGCCCCCGGATGCCGGGCATTTCGCCGACGAGTGGGAGCGGCTGCAGCCTTTCCTGGCCCGCTATCCCGGGTTGACGCCACATCTGGTCGATGCCTGGCAACCCGATCTCTCGATGGAATATGCCGGCGGGCCGCTGCGGAGCCGCGACTGGCCGGAGAAGAGCCCCTATCAGATATCCTGGATGCTGCTGCCCGTGGAGCGCACTGTGCGGGAACAGGACATCGGCGTGGTCCTGAGCGGCGATGCGGGCAATGTCACGCTCAGCTATACCGGCGGCCGGGTGGTCGCCGATCAGTTCCGGCGTGGGCGGGCGCTGGCGGCCTGGCGCAACCTCGTTCCCTATCGCCCGGAATTGCGGGGCCGGCCAAGGCTGTTCTGGGGGCCCCGGGCGCTTTGGGGCCAGGCGGTGGCGCCCCTGGCCGGCCCCGGCATTCGCCGCCTGACGCGGCGGTTGCGCGGCGGCCGGGACTATTGGTGGCAGGAATGGAGCAGCATCCGGCCAGAAGTTGCGGAACGGTTGCGGCTGGCGGAACACGATCAGCCGACCGTGCGCACGGGCTCGCCCGATCTCGACAATCATATCCAGCTGCTGGAATATTTCCGCCAGAACAACGCCCAGTATGCTCATCTCTTTCAGGGCATGGCCTGGTCCTGGCGCGATCCGTATTGCGATCTGGGCCTGGTGGAGTTCTGCCTGTCGCTGCCGCGCGACCAGTTCCGCCGCAACGGGGTGCCGCGCCTGCTGGCCCGCCGCACCCTGGCAGACCGCGTGCCGCAGCCCATTCTGGATGAGCGTCGGATCGGCCTGCAGCATGCCGACTGGTTCGGCTGGATGGGGCGGCGGCGCGACTGGATGGCGGCAGAGATCGACCGGATCGAACAATCACCCCTGGCCTGCTCCATTCTGGATACGCAGCATATGCGCGCGATCCTGGACGCCTGGCCGGCCACCCCCGAAGAGGCCGGGCGCTTCCCCACCTCTCACCGTCTGCGCAAGGGGCTGGGCGAGGCGCTGCGGGTGGGGCAGTTCATCCTGATGCAGGAAGGCCGCAATGGCTGAAGGTCTCGCCGGAACCGGCCCGATCTGGATGCCCGTCCGCGCCGTGCCCTCGGCCGCCGGCGGCAGCTTCCTGCTGCGGCCGATGGCGGCCGATGCCCCGGTCGAGGAGGTGCTGTTCGGCCTGCATGGCCGCCCGCCCGCCGATCATCCGGCCGCGGCGGGGCTGCGCTCTGCGTTGATCCGCGACCACGCGCCGACGGCGCCGGTGTTGCCGCCGCTGCTTGCGATCTGGCATCTGACGCGCTGCGGTTCCACGCTCACCGCCCGCATGCTGTCCTGCATCGACGCCCTGCAGGTGATGGACGAGCCGGGGGCCGTGGTCGATATCTGCGGCGCCTTCTGGGCGCTGGTGCCCATCGCCGACCGGCTGGCGGCGCTGGATGCGGCGCTGCGGTCGCTGGGCCAGCGGGTCAGGCCCGGGGCACGGCATCTGGTTGTAAAGCAGTCGCTGCGCAGCTGGCGGGATCAGGATCTGTTCGCGCAGATCCACCCCGACATGCACCGGGTGCTGATCATCCGCGATCCGCTGGAAATCCTGGTATCGAACCTGACCGGGCCGCCGGGCTGGTTGAAGCTGCGTGATGCGGTCTGGTCGCCGCTGCTCTCGGGGGTGGCGCTCGCCCGGCAGCGGGAGTTGAACGACGCCGAATTCATCGCCCGCTGCCTGGGCCGCGCCTTCACCGCCATGGCGGCGATGGTGGAGGCGGATCCGGCGGGCTGGCTGATCCTGGACTATGCCGAACTGCCCGGGGCGGTGACGACCCGGCTTCTGCCGCGCCTGGGCATTACGCCCACACCGGACGAGGCGGCGGCAATGGCCGATGCGACCCGGCTTCAGGCCTGGAGCCGCCGGGGTCGCCGGCCCTTCAGCGACGACCGGGCGCAGAAGCAGGCGGCCGCCACCCCGGAGATGCACGATCTCTGCGACCGCTTCCTGCGCGCACCCTGGCAGCGGATGGCGGCCGTCGCCCATGGCGGTTCCGGCATACTCAACCTCGATCAGGCAGCAAGGCAGTCCGCGTCATGATCTTCCCCCCTGAGACCGTCTTCACCCGTTCTCCCGACCCGCTCACCACCGAGATCGACGGCGAGGTGGTGATGATGGACCTCACGAGCAGCGCCTATTTCAACCTGGACAGCATCGGCGCCGCCATCTGGGGACAGCTGGAGACCCCGACGCGGTTCGAGGATCTGTGCGGTGCGCTGCATGCCCGTTATGACGCGCCGCTCGACATCATCCGGCGCGATGTCGCGGCGCTGCTCGCAGACATGCTGACCCACGGGCTGGTGCGGAAGGAGGCAGCGTGAGCGACGCCCCGGACGTCGCCGCCGCGCCGGATCTGGCCTCCATGGCCCGTCAGGCGGCCTTCCTGCTTCTGCAGGGCCGGGCCGATGCTGCCGCGGCGCTCTGCGGCTGCATCCAGGCGATCGACCCCAATCTGGACGGCTTCGGGGCCTTCACCGACCTGCTGATCTGGGCCCGCCTGCCCGGGAGCTGACCAGCCCCGAGCGGTTTCTGTCGATCACCCGCCTGCACGGGCCCGACGATCCCGATCTGGCGCCGCTGGTGGCCGAGCTGGCGAGCGGGCTGGAGCATTATGACCGGCCCGGCGACCGCTCCATCCGTATGGGATCGCGCCGCAATCATCTGGAACAATCGGACAGCCCGGTGCTGCGCCGCCTGCTCGACCGGCTGTGGCGGGTGGCCTGCGACTGCCTGCCGGCGGATCCGGCCAATCCCTTCCTGCGCGCCCGGGCTGGCTGCGCGTCGGCCCTGCGACCGACCGCGGCTTCACGGCAGCCGCCGGCGGCGGGGAGGGAGGCTGGGACGAGCGCTGGATCCGCCCCGAGCCCGGCCTCGTGGTGCTGATGCCCAGCCATTTCACCCATGAAACCGTGCCGCTCGGCTGCGATCAGCGGCGGATCTGTGTTGCCTTCGAACTTCATCCGGCTGCGGCCGATCAGGCCGGCCACCGGCCCTGAGACCGCCGCGGTGGCCGGATGGTCCAGCCCGTCACGGGTGCGCAAGCCCCCGCCGTTGCATCTTGCTTATCCGGCGGCGGCGGCTTCGCCGAGTTCCGCGTTGCTGCGCGCCGTGCCGCACAGATTCCAGGTGCCATCGACGGCATGGAGTCCTTCCGACCAGATGCGGTCCTTGGGCAGCATTCCCCCCGAAAGCTCATGCAATATCTCGGTCGCTTCGCCGAAGAAGGCGATCTGGACCGCACGTTCGGCCAGCGCGAAGGACGGCGTCCTGGTCTCGATCCAGGCGCCCTCGACAGGCGTCCCGCCCGCATAGGTTTTGCCTTTTGGCAGGACGTTCACATGCGAGGTGACGTTGGGCGTCATGACGCTGTTTCCGGTGAGGCCGTGATGACGCAGGAACGACCGGACGATGCGTTCGATGGCGATGGCCTCCTTGTCTTCAGGGAGCACGCCTTCGGTAAGGGTGAGGACGATGGGCATGGGCTGTCTCCAGGTCATGGTGGGGTCGCATCTGGCGATTGCCAGCGGGAACGAGGTATTGTATATAGATCGTTATCCAATGATTATGTGACCCGGCTGGTCCCGTCAATCATAAAATAACGATCGTGATATAAAAGGACTTAGATGCGCTACCCTCCCGAACACAAGCAGCAGGCGCGCGCTCGCATCGTTGAGGCGTCCGGCAAGGCGTTCCGGCGGCACGGCTATGGCGGCGTCGGGATCGATGGCCTCTCGAAGGAAGCGGGGGTCACCTCCGGGGCCTTCTATGGCCACTTCAAGTCCAAAGACCTCGCCTTCCGTGAGATCGCCATCCGGGGGATGGAGGAGTTGCGCGATGGGATCGCCGCCCTGCAGGCCGCATATGGGGAGGACTGGGGCGCGGCGTTCGTCGATTTCTACCTCGGCGAACGGCGGACCTGCGAACTCGGCGAAAGCTGCGCGTTGCAGAGTCTGACGCCGGACGTCATGCGCGCCGACGCCGAAACCCGTGCGGCCTATGAGGTGGTGTTCGGGCAGATCGTCGAACAGATCGCGAAGGGCCTGCCTCACCTGCCGCCGGAGATCGCGCGCCATCGCGCCATCGTGCTGCTGTCATTGCTCTCGGGCGGCGTCACCGTGGCGCGGAGCATGGCATCAACCGAGCAATCCGCTGCGATTGGCAACGCCTTGCGTTCAACAGCGATCGCGCTCGTCAGCGGGAAATAGCGCGTCGTCACCCGCGCCCAAGAACCCGCGCCCAAGAACCCGCGCCCAAGAACCCGCGCCCAGGAAGCGGAGAGAGATGATGCGTCTCGCCAATTTTCTGTTCTTCACCACGCGCTGCGAGGAGGCGCTCGCCTTTTACAGCCGATGTGGCCTGGGCCGGATCATCGAGCTCAAACGCTATGGCGCGGATGGCGTACCGGTGGGCGACGAGGCGTTCCGGGGGAAGATCGCCTATGCGCGCTTCGCTGGACCGGATATCGAATTCTACGCGTCCGACAATCATGACGCCGAGCCGATGCGCGGATCGGCGCATTATCTGACGACTGACGATCGCGAGGAAACCGACCGGATCTTCGGCTGCCTCAGCGAAGGCGGCACAGTGACAACGCAGCTCGCTGTCCAGCCCTGGGGCGGATATTACGGCAAGCTCACCGACCGCTTCGGTGTGCAATGGATGATCGAATGCCGGTCTGTTGGTTGAAATCTGACGCTTGTCCTGAAATATCGAAGACAATCGACTGGAACTCAGGCTTCAGCCTCAATCACACTCAGAAGGCGATGATGGCCGCCCTCACCCCCGCCGTCGCTGGGCGAAATACTGTGCCGGCGTGCTGCCCAGGGCCTTTTTGAACATGGCGATGAAGGCATTGACCGACTCATAACCCAGTTCCGCCGCGACGTTCTGAACCGCGGTGCCGGCGGCCAGTGTGCGCAGGGCGACGATCAGGTGCAGCTGCTGTCGCCAGCGGCCGAAGGTCAGGCCGGTTTCCCGGATCATCAGGCGGGCGAGGGAGCGTTCGCTCATCGCCACCCGCTTTGCCCAGTCGCCGAGCGTGCTGCGGTCGGCCGGGTCGAGGGTCAGGGCGTCGGCGATCATGCGGATCTTGGGATGGCCCGAGATCGGCAGGTTGAAGCGCTCCCGCGGCATCCCCGCCAGTTCGTCGAGCGTGACGCGCGCCAGCCGCGCGGCATGGCTGTCGGCCGGGTAGTCGGCCGGCTCCTGCGCCAGCCGGTCGACCATTTCCCGCACCAGCGGCGAGAGCGACAGGGTGCAGCAGCTGTCGGGCAGCAGGGCGGCCGCCGGTTCCACGAACAGATAACTCAGCCGGGCATTCGTCGTCGCCCGGGCGCTGTGCGGCATGCCGCCCGGAATCCAGACCCCGCAATTGGGCGGCACGATCCAGATGTCGTTATCCGCCGTGCAGGTCACCGCCCCGCGCCGCGCCAGGATCAGCTGCCCCTTGCGATGCCGGTGGACCGGCACCTCTTCGGCATGGTCTGCGAAATCCAGCTGGCTGGCGACTGCCGGCCGGTCGGTGAGGTCCGGATCGAAGACCGAGACGGCGGAAACGGCAGATCTTGGGGAGGGGCGCATCGCTTTGGCAGTTTTCAGTGATTTTATGACTGGATATCGAATTTAACCGGTTTGGCGCCGCGGCGATACTCCGCAGCATGAGCACCGATCATCGCCCCGAGCGCCCCTTTGCCGCAGCCGGCCGTCACCTCCGGCGCCTGTTCCTTTCGCCCCTGCTGCGGGCGGATGCAGATGCGCTGCTGTTCTCGGCAAAAAGCTTCATGGCCGCGATGCTGGCCTGTTATCTCGCGCTGCGGATCGGGCTGCCGCGGCCCTATTGGGCGGTTCTGACGGTCTATATCGTCTCGCAAGGCTCGGCGGGCGCCTCGCTCGGCCGCGGCGTCTATCGCTTCGCCGGCACCCTGGTCGGTGCGGCGGCGACGGTGGTGATCATTCCGGCCTTCGTGAACGACCCGATCCTGTGCAGCATCGTGCTCGCCTGCTGGATCGGCCTGTGCCTCGGCCTGTCCCTGCTCGATCGCACGCCCCGCGCCTATGCCTTCGTTCTGGCCGGCTACACCGCCAGCCTGATCGGCTTTCCGGGCGTGCTCGATCCGGGCCAGATCTTCACCACCGCCCTGGTGCGGGTTCAGGAAATCTCGGTCGGCATCCTCTGCGCGGTTCTGGTTCATCGCATCGTTCTGCCCAAACATGCAACCGACCAGTTCATCGGCCGGCTGGCCGCCACACTCCGCGATGCCCGGCGCCTGGCGGATGATGCCCTGGGCGGGGCGGCGGCGCGGCAGACGCGCGACGATCGCCGCCAGCTTGCCGCCGATCTTCTGGGCCTCCAGGGGCTGGGCACGCAGCTGCCCTATGATCCGGCGCCGCTGGTGCCGCATCTCGGGCTGCGCCGGATGATCCATGACCGGCTGTCCCACCTGCTGCCGCTGACGATGGAGGTGGAAGAAAAGATCGCCGCCCTGAACCTTGAGACAGGCGATCCGGCAGACGAAACCGCGCGGCTGGTGGCGGATCTCCGCCGCTGGATCGCCATGGACGATGCGGCCGCGCGGGCAGCTGCGGCGGGCGGCCTGATCGACCGGGCGGACGCCCTCGGGGCCCGGCTTGCCGCCGGGGCGGCGATGCCGCGCGACCGGCTCGCAGCCAATCTCGCCGGCCGTCTCGCCTTGATGGTCGGCCTGCTTCGGGACGCTGACCGGCTCTGGCAACAGGCCCTGAGGGCCGGCCCCGTCCGATCGGCCCCCCGGCCGGCCAGGGGCTATGTCTATCACCGCGACCCGTGGATGGCGGTCAGGGCGGGGGCCGGTGCCGCCATCGGCATCACCATGGGCTGCCTGTTCTGGATCTGGTCGGGCTGGCCGGATGGCGGGATGGCGGTCTCGATCCTGGGTGTGTGCTGTGCCCTGTTCGGAACCGTCGATGCGCCGGCGCCGCATCTGCGGACCTATATGCTGGGCTCGGTCTACGGGGTGGCGATCAGCCTGGTCTATGGCTTCGCGATCCTGCCGCGGGTGCCCGATTTCGCCGGTCTCGTCGTGGTCCTGGCCCCCGTCTTCCTGTTCGCCGGATCCCTGCAGGCGCGCCCGCCCACGACCTTCATGGCGCTCGGCATCACGCTGACGGTGCCGATCCTGGGCGGGCTGGACAGCGTCTATCACGGCGATTTCGCCACTGCCCTCAACAACGTGGTCGCGCTGTTCGCGGCCGTCGGCTTTGCGATGGTGAGCATGACGATTTTTCAGACCGTCCCGCCCCATGCGGCGATCAGACGCCTGCTGCGGCTGAGCCGCAGGGATGTCCGACGGCGCATTCTCGGCACCGCCCCCGACGAGGCCTGGTGGACGAACCTCATGGTCGACCGCACGGCGCTGCTGCTGCCCAGGCTGCGGCTCTCGGGCCGCCTGCAGGGCCATCTGCTTGACGATACCATGCATCATCTGCGCATCGGCCATGCCGCCGGGCAGCTCCGCCACGAGATCGGCCGGGTGGAAGGCCATATCGGCCGCGATGCCCGCGGGTTGCTGGCGGCGATCGCGGCCGGCTTCGCGGCCCGGCAGCCTGATCCCGGCCGGATCGCCGGCCAGATCGCCGGGCTGGAGCCGCGCATCCGGGCGCTGGCCGGGCTGATCGCCGGCAGTTCGCTTCACAACCGTGCCCGCCTGCTCGACCTGATCATCGATCTGCGCTTCGCGCTGGGGCTGGGCAATAGCGGCACGCCCGACGGGGAGCCACGCCCATGATCACCGATCTCGCCCTCGGCGGCGTTTTCATCCCCGGCCTGCTGGTGCTGGCGGTCCTGGCGCTCGTCGCCACCCTGCTGGTGATCCGGGTTCTGGTCGTCACGGGGCTCAGCCGCCTCTTCGCCGGTCGGCCGCTCGTCGAGCTTGCCGTCTTCGCCATCATTTACGGGCTGCTGCTCCAGCACCTGCCATCCACCGGGCTCTTCCAATGACCAGGATCCTCTCCCGCCTCGGCCGCTATGTCCTCACCCTCTGCATCGTCGTGCCCGCCGCCGTGATCGCCCTGCAGTACTGGGAGCGGTATCAACAGGTGCCCTGGACCCGCGACGGCCGGGTCAGCGCCGATGTCGTCCGGCTGGCGCCCGAGGTGTCGGGCACCGTCGCCACGGTCGAGGTCGGCGACAACGGCCATGTTCATCGGGGCGATGTGCTGTATGCCATCGACCCCGAGCGCTATCGCCTTGCCGTCCGGTCCGCCGAGGCCGATGTCGAGGCCAGGCGTCAGGAGATGATCGTCCGCCGGGCGGCGGCAGAGCGGCGCAGGCGGCTGCGCGAGGCGATCTCGCGCGAAGATCTTCAGCAGGTGGAGGCCGCGGCGGCGGTGGCCGATGCCGACTGGCGGGCGGCGCAGGCGCGGCTGGATCTCGCCCGGCTCGATCTGGCGCGCACGACCGTGCGTTCTCCGGTCGACGGCTATGTCAGCAGCCTGCGCCTCCGGCCCGGCGATTATGCGATCGCGGGCGAAAGCCGCATCTCGATCGTCGATGCCGGCAGCTTCCGGATCACCGGCTATTTCGAAGAGACCAAAATCCGGCATGTCCGGCCGGGGCGCCCGGCGCAGATCCGGCTGATGGGGTTCGACCGGCCGTTGTCGGGCCATGTCGACAGCATCGGCCGCGGTATCGAGAACGACAACGACACGCCCGGCGCGCAGGGCCTGCCCGATGTGCCCGAGACATTCGCCTGGGTGCGCCTGGCCCGGCGCATCCCCGTCCGCATCCGGATCGATGCGGTGCCGCCCGGGGTGGAGCTGGTCGCGGGCATGACCGCGGCGGTCGAGATCACCCCCGATGGAGAGGCGCCGATGCGGCTTCGCATTTTTTAAACTGTCTTATTTACGTTCAGAACGCAATTTGTTACGGTCCTCCTCATCAGCCACATGCACCCCGCTCCAACAGAGGGCAGATTGATGAGCTTCGTCGAGACCTATGCGACGGATGATGCCGTCGCGCTGGCCGCGCGTATCCGTGCGAAGGAAGTGAGCCCGCGCGAGGCCGTCGCGGCCGCCTTTGCCGCGATCGACCGGGTCGATCCTGCCCTGAATGCTGTGATCATGCGGATGGAGGCCCAGGCCGAAGAGCAGCTGGCGGCGCTCGACCGGCTCGATCCCGCGGCCACCCCGCTCTATGGCGTGCCGGTGCTGCTGAAGGACGACTGCCAGTCCTATGCCGGCGTGCCCAGCGCCAATGCCAGCCGTCTGGCCGCCGGGTTCACCCGCGATTACGACACCGAGATCATGGCGCGCTATCGCAAGGCCGGCGTGATCGTGGTCGGCAAGACCAATCTGCCGGAATACGGCTCCAACGCCACAACCGAACCGGTTGCGAACGGTCCGACGCACAATCCTTGGAAGCATGGTTTCAGCGTCGGCGGCTCCAGTGGCGGTTCGTCGGCGGCGGTGGCGGCGGGCATGGTGCCGGTCGCCTATGCCAATGACGGCGCGGGCTCGATCCGCTGCCCGGCCTCGTCGACCGGCACCTTCGGGCTGAAGCCCTCGCGCGCCCGTACCCCGGCCGGGCCGGTGTCGTGGGATCTGTGGGGCGGGCTGGTCTCGGAACACGTCATCACCCGCAGCGTGCGCGACAGTGCGCTGATGCTGGATCTGACCGACGGCCCCGATGTCGGCGCACCCTATTTCGCACCGCCCAAGGCCCGGCCGTGGATCGAGGAACTGGCCGCCGCCCCCGGCCGGCTGAAGATCGCCCTCAGCCTGACCCCGCCGGTCCGGGTGGAGGTGACCGAGGATGTCCGTGCCGTCACGCTGCGCATGGCAAAGCTACTGGAAGAGATGGGCCACGAGGTGGTCGAGGCCGTGCCGGTCTATGATGGCGAGGCGGTGGCCGAGGCGCTGAAGCTGATGCTCTGCGCCTATGATGCGGCACAGATCGACGACCTCTCGAAGGTCATGGGCCGGCCGGTCGACCGCAGCACGGTCGAAGGCGGGCTTCTGGCCGCGGCCGCCCGCGGCCGGGCGACGCCGGCGCCGGCCCTGCTGGATGCCCGCGGCCGGATGGGGGCAGAGGCCCGGCGTTTCTGCCGCTTCTTCGGCGATTACGACCTGCTGATGACCCCGACCCTGCCGCAGGCGCCGATGGCCCATGGCTATCTGGACAGCGACGGGCTGGACCTCGACACCTATCTGAACCGGGTGATGGGCCATCTGGGCTTCACCCATATCGCCAATGTTACCGGCCAGCCGGCGATGTCGGTGCCGGGTGGTTTCAGCGACGGCGGTCTGCCGGTCGGCGTGCAGTTCATCGCCCGCCCGGGCGACGAGGCGACGCTGTTCCGTCTGGCGGCCCGGATCGAAGAGGCGGCGCCCTGGGCGCGGCATCTGCCCCCGGTCCACGCCTCGCGCGGCTGAGGACGACCGTCCCCATGTATGCACCTGCACGCTATCGTATCGAGGAGGCCGCGCGCCGCGCGGCCTTCGTCGATGCCCACGGCTTTGCCATGCTGGTGGATGTGCCGCCCCAGGGCGGCGCGCCGCTCGCCAGCCATCTGCCGCTGCTCAGGCTGGATGACGGCCTGGCGCCCGGCGACCGGCTGCTCGGCCATATCGCCTGCGTCAACCCGCAGGCGGCGCGGCTTTGCGACGGCGTGCCGGTGCTGGCGGTCTTCACGGGGCCCGACGGCTATGTCTCCCCCGCCTGGTATGTCACCGGGGTCGATGCGCCGACCTGGAACTATTCGGCGCTGCACGTCACCGGCCATATCCGCCTGCTGACCGGTCTTGACGCCAACCGCGCGGCGCTGGCCCGCACGGTTGCACATTTCGAGGCGCAGCAACCCGGCCCCTGGCCGCTGGACCAGCTGAACGAGGCCGATATCCAGGCCATGCTGCCGCGCATCCAGGCCTTCGAGATCGTCATCCAGACGGTGGAGGCGCTGGCCAAGTTCAGCCAGGAACGCCCCGAGGCCGACCGCGCCGCGGTGATCCGCGCGCTGGCGGAAAGCCCCCGCGACGAAGACCGTGCCCTCGCGGCCGAAATGGCCGCGCACTACCGCCAGTGAGCCTTCTCTCCCAGCGTGGGATCGAACGGCTCCCAGCCGCCATTGAGGCGGCGGCCAAGGGCGCGGGAGCGCCCGCCCGGCGAGGGGCTAAAAAAGACTCTCTCCCTCGTCTTCGGGGAATTCCGCCGCCTGGGACAGATGATGGCGAAGCAGGGCGGCTGCCAGCCGGCGGTTGCCGGCCTCGATCGCCTGGAGGATCGCCAGATGTTCGCAACAGGACTGCACCACCCGATCAGGCGTCAGCCGGCGGAACTCGTCGCGTTCCTGGATGCGGCGCAGATTGTTCTGCTGGGCGATGGCCTGGTCGAAGAAGCGGTTGCCGGCGCCGGCCACGATCGTCTCGTGGAAGGCGGCGTTGACCCGGAACCATTCGCGCTCGTCCAGCGTCTCGCGATCGGCGGCCAGCACCTTCAGATGGGCGGCGCGCAGTTCGGCGAAGCGGGCGGTGTCGACCCGGTAGCGGGGCTGGGCCAGGGCCTGGCATTCGATGGCGATGCGGAAGGCATAGCTTTCGGTCACCGCGTCGTCGTCGTCCAGGCTGTCGACGAAGCGCCAGCCATGGCCGGGCTGGCGGGTCACCAGCCCCTCGGTCGACAGCCGGATCAGCACCCGGCGCAGCGTGCCGTGAGAGACGCCATAGCGGGGCAGCAGCTCGGCTTCGGACACGTCCTGGGCGATGCGGCCCTGGGCCTTGTCGGCGATGATCATCTGATAGACCCGCTCGGTATCCGAGGCGGGCAGGCGGGCCTCGACGCGCGCGGCGGCGGCGGTGATGGCGGCGGGGTCCTCGACCAGCCGGAAGCTGCGGCCGGGCGACTGGGCGATCAGCCCTTCGCGTTCCAGCAGCTCCAGCGCCCGGCGCACCGGCGTGCGCGACACGTCCAGCGCCTTGGCCAGCGCCAGTTCCGGAAAGCGTTCGCCCGGCGCCCAGCGGCCGTCGCGGATGCGCTCCAGAATCCGGCGCGCGACCTCGATCTGCAGGGCGGACAGCCCGGCCTGCGGTGCGGCGTCGTCCTCGGCCTCGGGCATCGTCACCATCGAAAAGACAGCCTGATCTGTGGGGTGCGCGACCGGCCCCGGCTGCGGCCTGCGCATCTGCATCCCTTGTTAACCACGGCTTTGACTGCCGATCAAGCACGGGTTGCATCCGCCCGTACCCGCGGCCGACCGGCCCGGAAAAATTGTCTTCTTCGCACCTTCAGTGCAACATGGGTCAGCCCTATCCCGAGGAACCTCCCCCGATGATCCCACCCGTGGCCCCGGCATCCGCCGCCGATGTCGTCGATTTCCCCATGGTCGAGCTGCGCGGCACGCCTGTCGAGCGGGGCCGGACCTATGGTGCGGCGCTGAAATCCCAGGTGCTGGGCAGTGTCGCGCTCTATACCGCCCAGCTTCGGGCCATGAACCACGACTGGTCGGCGATCGCCGCCATCGCGCGGGAATTCCTGCCGCTGGTGGAAGGCTACGACCCGGCCTATGTGGAAGAGATGCGCGGCATCGCCGAAGGGGCGGGCTGCGATCTGGAACACATCCTGTTGATCAATGCCCGCACCGAAATCCTGCAGATCGGCCGCCAGCGCGCCGGCATCCCGGACGAGGAGCCGGATGGCTGCACGGGCGCCGTGATCCTGGGCAGCCACACCGCCCATGGCCGGCTGATCCATGGCCAGAACTGGGACTGGCGGCCGGAATGCGCCCACACCACCGTCGTGCTCAAGATCCGGCGCGACGACGGCCCCGACCTGCTGACCATGACCGAGGCCGGCGGCCTGGCGCGCTGCGGCCTGAATTCGGCCGGCATCGCCATCACCGCCAATTATCTGGAATGCGACCGCGACTATGCCCAGGTCGGCGTACCGCTGGCGCTGATCCGGCGCAAGGCGCTGGAACAGCAGCATATGGCGCTGGCGATGAAGGCGGTGTCCTGCACGCCCAAATCGGCCTCGAACAACATGATGCTCAGCTGGTCGGAAGGCTTCGCGATCGATTTCGAATGCGCCCCCGACGAGGCCTTCCCGATCTGGCCCGACGAGAACGGCATGATCGTGCACGCCAATCACTGGACCGGCGAGATCGCCCGCACCAAGATCCGCGACACCGGCATTCCCTTCGTGCCCGAAAGCTTCTATCGCGACTGGCGGGTCCGCCGCGCGCTGGCGGCCAAGGCAGGGCAGATCGACCGCGACGCGCTGAAGGCCGCCTTCTTCGACGATTTCGGCGTCCCCTACTCGGTCTGCCGCCCGCCACGCCCGGGGGCTGGTGGCTCCATCTCCTCCACCGTCGCCATGGTGGTGATGGAACCGGCGCTGGGCCTGATGGAGGTCTGCCCGATGCCGGCCCTGTCGACCCGCTTCACCACCTACACGCTTGAAATGGACGGCGCGGCCTGCCACGCGGCTGGCCACACCCCCGGCCTCTGACAGCCAGCCTGGACCGGCCATCGCAAGCCGAAGCTTGCGATGGCCGGTCCAGGCCGCCATTGAGGCGGCGGCCAAGGGCGCGGCAGCGCCCGCCCGGCGAGGGACCAACAAAAAAGGAGCCCGCCATGTTGCGCTTCATCCTCTACCGCCTGGCGTCGGCGATCCCGACACTCGTGGTGGTGGCGCTTGCGGTCTTCGTGCTGATCCGCGCGATTCCAGGCGATCCGGTCACCACCATGCTCGGCGATCAGGCCGATCCGGCCACGGTTCAGGCGCTGCGCCAGGCCTATGGGCTGGACGGCCCCTGGCCCTGGCAGTTCGTGCTCTGGGTCGAGCGGCTGGCCTCGGGCGATCTCGGCCAGTCCATCACCAACGGTCTGCCGGTGGCCGAGCTGGTGGCCGACCGGTTTTCGGTCACGGCCGGCGTGGTCTTCCCGGCGGTCCTGATCGCGACGCTGGTTGCGGTGCCGCTGGGCATGATCGCGGCCTGGCGGCGCGGGGCCGGAACCGATCTCGCCATCACCGCCTGTGCCACCCTGCTGATGTCGATTCCCACTTTCTGGCTGGGCCTGCTGATCCTGATGTGGCTGGGGCTCAATCTGGGCTGGCTGCCGATCGTGGGTTATGTGGGCTTCGCCGAGGATGCCGGCCGGGCGCTCGCCTATCTGGTCATGCCGGTGCTGACGCTCACCATCGTCGAGATCGGCATTCTGACCCGCATGGCGCGTGCCAATACGGTCGAGGTGCTGCGGCTGGAATACGTCACCCATGCCCGGGCCAAGGGTCTGCCGGAACACACCGTGATGGCGCGCCATGTCTTCCCCAACGCCTTCGCGCCCACCCTGACCCTGGTCGGGCTGATCCTGGGCAATCTTCTGGGCGGGATTGCGGTCACCGAGACCATCTTCTCGCTGCCGGGGCTGGGCCGGCTGCTGGTCGATGCGATCTATGCCCGCGACTATCCGGTCGTCCAGGGCGGGCTTCTGTTCATCGCCGGGCTTTACGTGGTGATCAACCTGATCGTCGATCTGCTCCACCCGCTGTTCGATCCGAGGGTTGCGGCATGACTTCTGCACCTGCTTCCGCCGCCGATACCCGCGGCCTGAAACCGCTTCGCCGCCGGCTTCAGCCGGGGCTGTGGCTGGGGGTGATCCTGGTCGGCATCGTGCTGCTGCTCGCGGTCACCGGCGCCGTCTGGACGCCCTATAACCCGATGGCGCTCAGCATCCCCCATCGCCTGCAACCGCCCTCGGATCTGCACTGGCTGGGCACCGATGAATTCGGCCGCGACGTGCTCTCCAGGCTGATGAGCGGTGCCACCACCAGCGTCTCGATCGGCCTGGCCACGGTTGCGGTGGCAACCGTTCTGGGGGCGCCGATCGGCGTGCTGGCGGGCTTTCTGGGCGGCGCGGTCGACCGGCTGCTGGCCGTGGTCATCGATGCGCTGCTCGCCTTCCCGGGCATTCTGATGGCGCTGGGGCTGATGGCGGTGATGGGCCCGGGCGAGACCAGCATCGTGATCGCGCTCGGCATCGCCTATACGCCGTCGATGGCGCGGGTGGTGCGCAGCATCGTGATGTCGCTGCGGGCGCGGGAATTCGTCGAGGCCTCGGCCGTCACCGGCAATTCCACCCTCTACACCATGGCGGTGCATGTGCTGCCCAACGCCGCCTCGCCGATCATCGTGCTTGCCACCTCCATGTTCGGCTGGGCGCTTCTGTCGGAAAGCGCGCTCAGCTTCCTGGGGCTCGGCGTGCCGCCGCCGGCGGCGACCTGGGGCTCGATGCTCTCCGCCGGCCGGCCCTATCTGGCCCAGGCCGACTGGCTCACCATCTTCCCCGGCGCCTGCATCACCATGGCCCTGCTCGGCATCTGTCTGCTGGGCGATGCGCTGCGCGACCGGCTCGATCCCAGGATGCGCAACGCATGACCAGCCCGCTTCTCCTCGACATCCAAAACTTGTCTGTTGGTCTTGAGCACGGACCAACGGTTGTGGAAGACGCCAGCCTGTCGATCGCGCGCGGCCGCATCCTGGCGGTGGTGGGCGAAAGCGGCTCGGGCAAGACCGTGGTTTCGCGGGCCGTGCTCGATCTGCTGCCGTCGCCGCTGATCCGCCGGTCGGGCCGGATCCTGTTCGACGGCCGCGACATCACCACGCTTGAAGGGGCCGCGCGCCGCAAGGTCCGCGGCGGCCAGATCGGCATGGTGTTCCAGGAGCCGATGGTCTCGCTCAACCCCGCCCTGTCGGTGGGTGCGCAGCTGGTCGAAGGGCTGATGCTGCACGAGAAGATCGGCCGCGCCGAGGCGCGCGAGCGGGCGCTCGCCATGCTCGCCCGGATCCGGATCGACGATCCGGCGCGCTGTTTCGGCGCCTGGCCGCATGAATTCTCGGGCGGCATGCGCCAGCGGATCATGCTCGCCTCGGTGATGCTGCTGAAACCCCGGCTGCTGATCGCCGACGAGCCGACCACCGCGCTCGACACCCTGGTCCAGCGCGAGGTGCTGGAGCTGATGGTAGAGCTGGCGCGCGAGAACGACACCGCCATTCTGCTGGTCAGCCATGATCTGGGGCTGGTGGCGCGCTATGCCGACGACGTGGTGGTGATGCGCGGCGGCCGGGTGATCGAGCGCGGCCCCACCGCGCGGATCCTGCTCGACCCGCAGCATGATTACACCCGCAACCTGCTGGAGGCGATGCCCCGGCCGCGCCGGCTGGCGCCGCCGGCCCGGGCCGGGGTGCCGGTGGTCGAGGCGCGCGATCTGGTGGTGATCCACAAGGGCCGGCGGCGGATGCTGAAGCGCCAGCCCGACAAGCGCGCGGTCGACGGCGTCAGCTTCCAGGTGGCGCCGGGCGAGACCCTGGCGCTGGTGGGCGAAAGCGGTTCGGGCAAGACCACCATCGGCCGCTGTCTGGTCGGGCTCACCCGGCCGAGCGGCGGGCAGCTCACCTTCCGCGGCACCGATCTCGCCCGCGCGAGCGGTGCCGAGGCCCGCGCCCGGCGGCTGGATTGCCAGATGGTGTTCCAGGACCCGTTTTCCTCGCTGGACCCGCGCCATGGCGTGGGCCGGATCGTGGCGGAACCGCTGCGTCATGTTCCGGGCCTTGCGGCCGACGAGGCCCGCCGCCGGGTCGACGAGGTGCTGGAAGAGGTCGGGCTGGGCTCGGCCTATGCGAAGCGTCTGCCGCACGAGCTTTCGGGCGGCCAGCGCCAGCGCGTCGCCATCGCCCGCGCCATCGTCCGCCGCCCGGCCTTCGTGGTCGCCGACGAGGCGGTCTCGGCGCTGGACATGACGGTTCAGGCCCAGGTGCTGGACCTGTTCGGCGATCTGCAGCAGCGCCACGGCTTTTCCTGCCTGTTCATCACCCACGCGCTGTCGGTGGTGCGCCGCATCGCCCATCGGGTGGCGGTGATGAAGGATGGCCGGATCGTCGAGACGGCAGAGACCGAAGAGCTGTTTGCCCGGCCGCGCCACGACTATACCCGCGCGCTGCTCGCCGCCGCCCCGGTGCTGGAACCGGCCGCCGGGGGCGGCTGGCGGCTGGCCGGTCCGGCCAATGATCGTTCTGCACTATAACGATTAGAAAAGCAGTTTTTGCCCTTGGCCTCCGCGATCTGCGGTCCTATGCTCGAAGACGAGCCAGGACCGCAGGCGGATCGCCCCCATTAATCTTCCGCCTGCCATGCCCCCTGCCGGAGCCCGCGCCCATGATCCCCGACGGCATCACCCTCGCCCAGCCGCATCTGAACTTCTACGATTTCGGGCCGACGCCCTTCTTCGCCCTGCCGAACGAACAGCGCGTCTCCTATTGCCTCTACGTGCCCAAAAGCTTCGCCACGGCCGATGCGGAGGCCCGCCGGCGCTGGCGGCTGATCGTCGCCATGCATGGCACCGGCCGCACGGCGGCGGCCTATCGCGACCATTTCGCGGCCTTCGCCGACGCCCATGACTGCATCGTGCTGGCGCCGCTCTTCCCCGTCGGGCTGATCGAGCCGGGGGAGATGTCGAACTACAAGCGCATCAAATTCCACGACATGCGCTTCGACCGGCTGGTGCTCGACATGGTCGATCTGGTCGGCAAGCGCTACGACATCGACGTGTCGCGCGTGGCCCTGTTCGGCTTTTCCGGCGGCGGCCATTTCACCCACCGCTTCCTCTATCTGCATGCCGACCGGCTGTTCGCGGTGTCGATCGGCGCGCCGGGCGGCGTGACCCTGCTGGACGAGGATCGCGACTGGTGGGTCGGCATCCGCAATCTGCGCGAGGTGTTCGGCACCGATCCCGATGTCGACGCCATGCGCCGTGTGGCGGTGCAGATGGTCGTGGGCGATGCCGATCTCGACACCTGGGAAATCACGCTGAAGCCGGGCATGCCCGGCTGGATGCCCGATGCCAACATCGCCGGCGCCACCCGGGTCGATAAGATCCGGAGCCTGAAGGCCTCGTTCGAGGCGAAGGGCATTCCCGTGCGGCTCGACCTGCTGCCGGGCGTGCGCCATGAAGGGCTGAAGGTGGTCGGCGCCGTCCAGGACTTCCTGGCCGAGGCCGTGGCCGCCACCAGGGCCTGACGCAGACACGACATCGGGCCGGGCCGCATGGGGAGCATGCGCCCGGCCCTGAAATACCCCCGGACCGGACGATCCGATAACAATGTCCGGCCGGCTCGTGACGGGGACCGGCAGTGTGCTGCCGGCGTCGCTTCACCATCACCCAGCGAAGGGAAGGGGAAGACCCATGACCTGCGTGACCACGCGGCAGCTCGGCGCCGCGGCCGTCGTCACCGCGGCGCTGATCCTGCCGCAGACTGCCTTTTCTGCCGATGAAGCGCAGCGCACCGAGCGGATCACCATCGCGATCCCAACCGATCTGCGCAGCACCAATCCCGGCGTGCAGCGCGACGGCACGGCTGATCTGATCATGAACCACGTGGTCGAAGGGCTGGTCGGCCATCGTCAGGATCTGTCGGTCGGCCCGGTTCTGGCGGAAAGCTTCGAGCCCTCGGCCGACGGCCTGTCCTGGCGCTTTCAGCTGCGCAAGGGCGTCCACTTCCAGAACGGCGCCGAGATGACCTCGGCCGATGTCGCCTGGAGCTGGAACCGCTATCTGAAGGCCGAGACCGCCTGGCAGTGCAAGCGCTTCTTCGACGGCAAGCAGGGCGCTGCGATCACAGCGATCGAAACGCCCGAGCCCTATGCGGTGGTGTTCCGGCTGGAAAAGCCGAACCCGATGCTGCCGCTGTTCATGTCGAACCTGCAGTGCAACGCCGCCATCCTGCACCCGTCCTCGGTGAATGAAGACGGCAGCTGGAAGGCGCCGGTCGGCACCGGCCCCTATGTGATCGGCGACTGGAAGCCCGGCCGCTATGTGGAGCTGGACCGGTTCGACGGCTATACCGGCCGCGAGGGCCCCTCTGACGGCATGACCGGGGCCAAGCCGGCGCTGGCCGATCATCTGCGCTTCCTGATCGCGCCCGACGGCACGGTGATGAAGAACGCGCTTTATGCCGGCGAGCTGGATTTCGTGCCCGAACTCGGCGCCGCCGAGATCCCGGAAGCCGAAAGCCGCGGGGTGTCGATCTACAAACAGCCGATCCTGTCCTGGCACCTGCTGCTGATGCAGACCCAGGATCCGGTGCTGAAGGACCCCCGCATCCGCAAGGCGATCGCACACGCAATCGACGTACCTTCGATTGTGGCCGTCGCCAGCGAAGGCGTCGCCACCGCCAACCCCTCGGGTGTTGCCACCGCCAGCCCCTATCACAACGCCACCCACGACCAGTGGCCGGCCTATGATCCGGCGCTGGCGCAGAAGCTGCTGAAAGAAGCCGGCTACAAGGGCGAGCCGATCCGCATCCAGACCAATATGCGCCCCGGCGGCTATCACGAAACCGCGGTCACCGCCCAGGCGATGATGCAGGCGGCGGGCATCAACGCCCAGATCGAGGTGCTGGACTGGGCGACCCAGCTGCAGAACTATCTGCAGGGCAAGTATCAGATGCAGTCCTTCGTCTATTCCTCCAGGCTGGATCCGGCGCTCGCCTATTCCTCGATCATCGGCGACAAGACCGAGCAGCCCAGCGCCAGCTGGGACGATCCGGATGCCATCAAGCTGCTGGAGGCCGCCAAGCAGACCATGGATCCGGCGGTCCGCGGCAAGATCTTCGATCGCATCCACAGCCGCATGGCCGAGGCGGTGCCGGTGATCGGCCTTTACAACGACGTCCGCGTCATCGCCACGGCGCCCGATCTGAAGGGCTACACCCCCTGGTCGGCCGGTTTCGACCGCTTCTGGGGCGTGACGAAGACGAAGTGAGCCCTGTCGGAAACACGGGTCCCTCCGACAGGGCCGGGCGGGGGCGGGTGCACGGCATCCGCCCCCGCTTTCCATTGGCCCCCGCTTTCCGTCAGGCCGGGCCTTCACTGCTCCGGTCTGCGGCGTGGCGGCCGCGGATCATGGCGCCGGTGGAACGACGATCACGGTCTTTCCGGCGGCACGCGCGCGTCTGACCGTGTCGACGGTGCCGCCGGGCAGGGCGGCGCGTCCCTCGTCGACCACCGCCACCAGACAGTCGGCCCGCGTCAGCAGGGTATCCGCCTGGGCCCGGTGGCCGGGCCCGTGCGCCGGCAGGGCGGGTGTGCCGATCGCGCCGAGGGCGGCGGCCTCGAATCGGGTCCCGGCGGTGGCGGCCGACGGCTCGTCGGTGTGGAACAGACGCGTGCCGTCGGCCCGGGTCTCGGCGAAGGGAAAGATCAGCCGGGGCGGCGGCAGGCCGAGCGAGGTCCAGGCCTCGACCGCGACCTGATCGGCACCGGGGGCGTAGCCGCAGATCAGGCTTTCCACAGGGTGGCGGGCCACCAGGGACATGAAGATCTGCCGCAGCCGATCGGTCAGCGCCGCGCGGTCGCCGAAGCCGCCAAGATCGCGATGGCCGACCACGGCAACGGTGCGGCCATCCGCCCGCCAGGACCAGAGCGGTTCGATCGCCAGCCCCGGCCCGTGGCGTTCGCGCAGCGCCATGGCCAGCCGGTTGGCCAGCGCGAAGCTCGCCTCCCCCGGGGGCCGGGTGAAATCGATGCGCAGCCGGCGCGGCGGGATCTGCCGGCCGCGGTCGAACTGGTCGTCCAGCGCGCTCAGCAGCTGCGGCAGGCAGGCATCGGGATCGGCGGGCTCCCTCGCCAGGCACAGATGCAGCTGCAGCTCGGTCACATCCGTGCCGTCCGGCGCGCCCAGATCAGAGACATGGCGCCGCGCCGCGCCGCCATCGGCCGCCGGGGCCAGAAACAGAATGCGGGCGCGGTGCCGTCGTGCCGTCGCCCCGCCGCCATCGCCCGGTCGGGACATCAGCCCGCGCAGCAGGACGACGTCGTACCGGCGGATCGTCGCCTCTTCCAGCGCGTACCAGTCATGCATGTTGTTGTGCAGGCGGCGGGCATCGTCGCGCAGGGCGCGTTCGGGCCGTTCCGTGGGCAGGAATTGTTCAAACGCGCGTTCGATCGTCCAACGGTTGTGCTCGCAGATCGCCGCATCGCGCAGGCGGATGGCGGTTTCGCGGTCCTCTGGCGACAGGGTCCTGCCGGGCCGAAGCCAGGTCTGCGGATCGCCGCCGCGGTCGATCCACGCATAGTCGAGCGCGGCATCCACCCGTTCCAGCCCCTGCAGAAGGGCGGCATGGGTCCCGGGCGGCGCGGCGGATGCCGGCTGCGCCTCGGCGCCGAAATCTTCCAGCTTCATCGCCGCATGGCGGAACAGGGCCCGGTTGGCCTTGCGCCTGGCCTCGGGCAGGCTGTCCCAGCTCTCGGGCCGGTCGGCAAGGCCCATGGCGACGCTCGCCTCGGCATAGGCGGCGTGGAGCGCCTTGGGCACGGCATCCGGGTCGGGCGCCAGCAGCGGTGATCGGGCGATCACCCCGTCGATCGCGCCGAAGGTGCGGGCCATGGCCAGCGGCTGGCCCACCAGCTCGGGCGCGTCCTCGGCATGGCCGCCGGGGATGCGCACATGGATGGGGGCCGGGTCGATCCGGCGCATGGTGATCGCCCGATGCAGCGACAGGGCGGCGCGCAGGTTCAGGGCGTCGTTGCCGGTGGCGAAGACCCAGGCCGTCACCCCCGTGCGCAGCCCGTCGAGGCAGTCGTCGCCGGCGAAATCCAGCCGGTCGGCATCGCAGCTGCGGAAATCGAGCATCGGCCGCGCGCCCTCGGGCAGGGCTCCGCCATCGGGCAAGGCTCCGCCATCGGGCTTCAGGAACCAGGCCGGCATGCGGCGGCGCATCCGCGCCTCGATCGCCGCGACATCGCAATCCAGAAAGGTGATGCGCGGCGGCCCCAGCGCCGTGCGCCAGCCGGTCAGCAGGGTTTCCACGGCGATCGCCTCGCCCTGGCTGCCGCAGCCCAGGATCACCAGATGCAGCCGCGCCGCCCCGGTTTCCACCGCCACCCGGTCGAAGCGCGCTTCGGCCATCAGCCGCCGCGCGGTTTCGTCGGCCAGCGAGAACCACGACAGCCCGGGCGCGCCCAGAAACCCGGCGCCCGCCGCTTCGGCCATCTGCCCGGCCACGGCGCTGTCGTTCAGCACCACCCGGATGTCGCGGCCCGGCCGGGCGACATGCGCCTGCACCGCCACTGCGGTGTCGATGGCGCGCAGATCGTCGCGGTCGCTTACATAGATCCGCTCGGCCCTTCGGGCATAGGCCCGGTCCAACAGCCGCGGATCCGACGGGTCGGCTTCCAGCAGCAGCACGCCATCCGCCGCCGCCCGCGCCGCCAGTTCGGGCGTCACCAGCGGCTCGACCGCGGTGATGCGGCGGATGCCGTTCCCCGGCTGGCGCAGGCCGGCGGCGATCGCCTGCCCGATCGGCCCATAGCCCAGAATCAGCGCACAGTGCCTGCCCCGACGGCGACACCAGCGGCGGGCGGTCTGCCAGGCCTGCGGAAAGAAGGCCTGCAGAATCACCCAGACGGTGGTGACGAAGGCCCCGAACCGGGCCGCCTGCAACGCCGGCCCCACCGGCCCGCCGGCCTCGCGCGGGTCTTCGAAATTCATGAAAAACATCTGCAACGCCCGATAGGCGGCATCGGGCAGCGTCTCCAACAGGCTGCGCGGCGGCGGCAGCATCTCCCAGAACCCATAGGTGCCCAGGGCAAAACTGCCAAAGGCCACCACCGCCGGCACCACCCCCCACCACGCCCGCCGCCGCCGGCTCATCGGCCGGCTCCGGCGGCATGCGATACCAGCCCGCGGATCACTCGCTTCCCTCCGCCTCTGCCAGCGCCCGGCGCAGGATATCGGGCCAGTCGGCCTGATCCACGCTCAGCTGCCCGGCCGCTTCCAGCTGTTGGGCGATGTCGAGGGCCTGTTGCAGGGATGCGATGCGTCTGGCACCGGTGGTGACGGTCGAGATCTTGTAGTGGCTGGCAAGCAGATCGGTTCTTGCCTCGATGCTGTCACTCTGCTGCGCCAGCCGCGTGGCGATCTCCAGGCTCTGTTCATAGAGCGCCAACGCCGCCGCCGGGTCTTGCCGTTGCCTGATATCGGCGATCCTGCTCAGGCTGACGCTGAGATCGCGCTGGAACTGCATGTTCTCGGGCTCCCGCTCGGCCAGTCGTCGTGTGATCTCCAGGCTTTGTTTGTAGAGCAACAGTGCTGCTGCTGGGCGTACCTGTTGCTTGATGTCGGCAATCCTGTTCAGGCTGAGGCTGAGATCGCTCTGGATTTCCACGTTCTCCGGCTCCCGCTCGGCCAGCCGCCTTGTGATCTCCAGGCTCTGTTCGTAGAGCGCCAGCGCTACCGCCGGATCCTGCCGGCGCCTGATGTTGGCCATCCTGTCCATGCTGGTGCCGAGATCGCGCTGGATCTCCGTGTTTTCCGGCTCTCGCTCGGCCAGCCGTCGTCTGATCTCGAGGCTCTGTTCATAAAGAACGAGCGCTGCCGTCGGGTCTTGCCGTTGCCTAAGATCGGCGATCTTCTCCAGGCTAATGCTGAGATCTCGCTGGAACGCAGTGTCCTCCGGCTCCCGCGCGGCCAAGCGCTTGGCTATCTCCAGGCTCTGTTCATAGAGCGTAAGCGCTGCCGCCGGGTCTTGCCGTTGCCTGACATCTGCGATCCTGTTCTGGATGACGCCGAGATCGCGCTGGACCTCTGTGCTCTCCGGCTCCCGCTCGGCCAGGAGCTTGGCTATCTCCAGGCTCTGTTCATAGAGCGTCAGCGCTGCCGCCGGGTCTTGCCGTTGCCTGATCTCGGCGATGTTGTTCAGGCTGAGGCTGAGATCGCGCTGGGCTTGCGTATTCTCCGGCTCCCGCTCGGCCAGCCGTCGTGTGATCGCCAGGCTCTGTTCATAAAGCGCCAGCGCTGCTGCCGGGTCTTGCCGTTGCCTGATACCGGCGATGTTGTTCAGGCTGAGGCTGAGATCGCGGTGGGCTTCCGTGTTCTCCGGCTCTCGCTCGGCCAACCGTTTGAAGATTTCCAGGCTTTCCTCATAGAGCTGCCTTGCCTCATCCGGCGCCCCGAATTCAGCCAGTGACTGTCCAAGCTCGACCAATGCTGCGGCCCGGCTCCTCTCCAGCGCAGCATTCTGATTGTCTCCCGTGTCCAGCCTGTCCTGCAGCTTGCGTGCTTCTTCAAGAATTTCGCGGACTGTCGCGTTGGGCAGGCCGGACTGGCGGAATTTCTGAGCCAGATTGAAAATCAGAGCATTGGCGGTTTCCGTCGCCGCAGCAAGCGCATCCGTGGCCCGCTGCGCCTCGCGGAGCAGTTTTTGCTGGTCTTCCACCTCTGCCCGATCCGACTCTTCGATGAACGCCCGTTCCGCGTCGCTGAACCGGTGCGGATACGCGGCCATCCAGCCGCGGGCCCGGTCCAGCATGATGCCGGAGAGGAGGCCCTTGCGGCGCGTCGCCGTCTCCAGCTTCTGCCAGTCCTGAAACATCTGGTCGAGCCGGGCCTTGCCGATCAGGAAGTCGCGGGCCTCGTCCAGCCAGCCGGCCAGCCTGGGCCAGACCCGGAACAGAGCTTCATGGGCGACTTCGATCACGGTTTCGGAGGGGCCGCTGCCGTCCGCACCGGCGCGGATATCGGTCACCAGCAGCCGTGCCTCGACCAGCCGCTGCAGCAGCGGCCATGCCTCGTGAGGGATGTCCGCCAGCCGGGCCGCTTTGCGGACGAAGCCGCCTTCGGTATTGACCCGCATCAGCGCCGATATGAAGGCCTTGCGCAGCGCGGCGGCCTGGCTGTCGGTCAGGTCCGGCAGGGCCTCGTCGGCCGCCCGGCGCACGGCATCCTGCAGCGGGGTCCGGTCGGCCCGGCGGTCGCCCATCGCCTGGTAATGGGCCAGCGTCCAGGCCGTGTCGGTGCCGATGGTGTCGTACATCCGGCGCAGCAGAAAGGCGATCAGGGGCAGGGCATCATCTCTTGCGGCATCGGCCGTCAGCGCTGCGATCATCTCCTCGTCGACCTTCAGGTGAACGAGCTTTGCCGGATCGCGCACCAGGCTGCCGATACGTGTCAGCGGCATCCGTGCCAGCGGGTGGAGCACGGCGGGCGCCGACAGCCCGTCCACCGTCTGCCAGTCTCCCAGATGGTCCGAGCGGAGCGCCGCGATCGCGACGAAGGGCAGGTCGTCGGCCAGTGCCGCATCCAGCAGGGCGAAGAAAGCCCGCCGGTCCGATGGTTCGGCCCTGGTGAACAGCTCTTCCGCCTGATCGATCGGGATCAGGATCTGCGCATCCAGGGCGCCGGCACGCCGCCTCAGCGCCCGGCCGATCTCCCGCAGGGCCTCGCCGGGTGTGGCCGAGGCCAGGGCTTCGCGCCAGCGCCGGTCCGCCTCGCCATCGCCCGGGCTCTCCCCCGGCCCCGCCTCGCGCAGCGTCAGCAGCAGCGTGTCGATCAGCCGATCGACGGGCTCGGCCTCGGGGCGAAAGGGTTTGCAGACGATCCAGTTGTCCCGGTCATATCGCAGGCGCGCCACCAGCCCGGCCCGCAGCAGCGAGGACTTGCCGCTGCCCGAGGCGCCGAGCAGCGTGATCAGCCTGGCGCCGCCGCTGGTGCGGATCTGCCGCAACCGCTCCATCAGGTCGAGGATTTCGGCATCGCGCCCGAAAAACACCGCCGCCTGGGTTTCTTCGAACGCGGCCAGGCCCGGAAACGGCACCGTGCCCCGGGGCAGATCCCGACGTGCGCCTGATTGCAGGGTAATCTCGGTCAGCCGCCTGGCGAGCCACGCCAGCCCGGCGTCGCGGCCGGCGGTCAGGTCGATGTGTTGCAGATCCTTGCCGACGATCTTCTCTTTGGTCGCGGTGAGGATCAGGATGAAGATCGCCTTGCCCAGCGCCCGCGCCTGGGTGAATTCGACAAAGCACCATTTCGAGTCGAGCCAGTTGTCGGTGACTATAAGCACGACGGCCTGGGCTCGCTCTACCTCGTGGTATAATCTTCGCTCCCAATCGTCTCCGGGTTGAATGCCCCCATGCTTGTCGATATCCAGAAACCTGTTGTCGAAGCCCGCGCTCTTAAGCCGGGCGTCGATCTCGGTCGCGTCGTCGTTATCGCGGCTGGAATGCGAAATGAAGATCCGGGCCATCGATCACGTCCTTGTCGAAAAGGGCGCTGCAGGGTGGTGGCGTATCGAAGGCACATGGCCCGGGAAGAGAGCAGCCAGGGCAGGGGGCCGCGCAGAGAACGGCCCCCAACCCTGGTGTGAAGTATCATGAACATTTTCGCTTTGGTGCGCGGCTTTGGGAAGTCTTTTCTGGTGCGCCGGGCTTTCCAACCGGGGCCTTATCCGGCGGCGATCCGCTCTTCCGGCATCTCCAGCCGGTCGTGGCCCAGGCCAGCGATCAGGTGACGATGGTGTAGAACCATGTGGTTTCCGCCGGCCTGGCGCCCACCAGCAGCAGGGCTTCCGGCGGCATGGCGGCAAGGCCGGCGGTGACGTAATGGTGGCGCGATCGCGCGCTGCCCCGGGCAGGCGTCGTCATCCTGGCATTCCCTGGGAGATCTGGCCTTACGAGAACTGGCCTTACGAGATCTGGCCTTACGAGATCTGGCTTAAGCAGATCGGGTGAGAATGCAGGCGTCAGCGCGCCTGCCGGGCCCAGTAATCGAAGGTCGCGTTGACGATGGCGGGTTTCAGCAGATAGTCGTGCGCCTCGGCGGCAAGCGTCGGGTCGACCGGGGTCAGCGGCCCGAAGGCCGCCTGGGCGCGCAGCTGCATCCGCGCCGCCCGTTCCAGATAGACCGCCAGATAGGTCGCTTCCTCGCCGCTGCCGCCGGTGGTCAGATAGCCGTGATGGGCCAGGATGATCGCCCGTTTCGTCCCCAGCGCCCCGGATATGATCACGCCTTCCTGATCGGCGATCGGCACGCCCGGCCAGTCGGCCAGAAAGGCGCAGTCGTCGTGCAGCGGCGTCATGTCCATCTGCGCGATCACCAGCGGCTGGCGCGCCGCGGCAAGGGCTGCGGCCCAGGGCGAATGGGTGTGGATGATCGCCCTCACATCCGGACGGGCGTCATAGACCCAGAGATGAAAGCGGGTGGCGGGGTTGGCCATGCCGCGGCCCGAAAGCGTGTTCAGGTCGCGGTCGACCTCGATGAAATCGGCGGGCGTCGCCTCGTCGAAGCCCAGGCCGAAACGCAGCGTCCAATAGGCGCCGGGGCGGTCGGATCGCACGCTGATCTGTCCGGCCAGCCCGGCCTCCTGGCCGGTCATCGCCAGAATCCGGCAGGACGTGGCCATGGTCTCGTGCAGGCTGCGGCCGGCGGGGGCCAGGTGTCGGGCCATCTCGTCGGTGGCGCGGCGGTCGAAATACGCCTTGTCGCGCAGCGTCTGCTGCGGGGCGGTCGGGTTGGTCATGGCGGTTTCCTCCTGCGGTCTGCCGCCGGTCGTGGTTGCCGGCGGTCATCGGCCGGCCCAGTCTGCCAGCCATGCGCGGCCCTGCCTATGTTCCGCGGCCGGTATCGGCCATAGCAGCGTCAGCCGCGGCAGAGCCGGACGACCCAGCGGCAGAAGGCGGCGCTCAGCTGCGGGTCCATGCCGCGATCCGACGCATAGGCCTTGTAGACCATGCCGGTCGAAAAGCGGGTCTCGGGCACTGCCGCCAGCAGGCCCTTCTGCAGATAATCCGCCACCACCGTCTCGGGCGCCAGCACCAGCCCCTGGCCGGCCATGGCGGCCGGCAGGGCCATGTAGTGATGATCGTAGCGCGATCCCATGCGGATATCGCCCTCGCCCAGCCCCCGGGCCGCCAGCCAGGCCGGCAGGATGTCGGGGCGGGAATTGACGATGAACAGCGGCACCGCCGCCAGGGTCGCCAGGGTGATCCGCCGGGCGATCTGGGGGGCCGCGACGCAGACCACCTTTTCCTCGGCGATGGTCCATTCCTGCACCGGGCCGGGCAGGACCAGATCGCGGGTGATCAGCACGTCGAAATCGCCATGCAGTTCCTGAGAGGTGACCGAGGTCAGCACGTCGATCGGCACATCGCCGTGTTCGCGGCTGAATTCGGCGATCCGCGGGATCAGCGTGGTGAAGGCGAAGGTGGGCAGAGAGGTGCGCACCACCAGATTGCGCCGGCCGCTGCGCCGGCGCCGCATCAGCCGCACCGAAAAGGCGATCTCTTCCAGTGGTGCTGTCACCGCTTCGGCCAGCTGGCGGCCCAGTTCGGTCAGCACCACGTTGCGGCCCTGCCGTTCCAGCAGGGGCGCGCCCATATGGGCTTCCAGCAGGGCCAGATGCCGGCTGACGGCGCTTTGCGACACGCCGATCCGGGCGGCGGCCCGCGAGACGTGAACATCCCGCGCCACCTCGCAAAAGGCGCGCAGGGCGTTCAGCGGGATGTCGTCGTGATCTGTCCCCATGCGTTCTTCTCCCCCCTGCTTCGCCCGCATGCTGGCGCATCCATGCGCCGGATCATAGACCAATCTCATTTCCTGATGAATGTCACGAGATCTTCATCCGTCGCCGCTATTGGGGAGGGCAGGGCACACCTGCAGACGAAAGCTGAGACATGGCCAGAATCGATATCGACGACGTCGTCGTCACCTATGGCGGCCGGCCGGTCATCGATGGCCAAAGCATGACAATTCCGGATGGGTGCTTCTTTACCATCCTGGGGCCCAGCGGCTGCGGCAAGACCACCTTTCTGCGCCTGATCGCCGGCTTTCTGGCACCGGCCCGCGGCCGGGTGGCTTTTGCCGGGCGCGACGTCACCCGGCTGCCGGCCCATCGGCGCGATTGCGGCATGGTCTTTCAGGACTATGCCCTGTTCCCCGACCGCAGCGTGTTCGAAAACGTCGCCTACGGGCTGCGCGCCCGCCATGTGCCCGAAACCGAGATCCGCCGCCGGGTCGGCGCCTGTCTGGAGCGGGTGGAGCTGGCCGGTTTCGCCGATCGCCAGCCGGCGGCGTTGAGCGGCGGCCAGCGCCAGCGGGTGGCGCTGGCGCGGGCGCTGGTGATCGAGCCGCTGGTCCTGCTGCTCGACGAGCCGCTCTCGGCGCTGGATGCCCGGCTTGCCGCCGGCATGCAGAGCTTCGTGCGCGACATCCAGCGCGATTATGGCGTCACCACGGTTTTCGTGACCCATGATCAGCGCATGGCGCTGACCATGTCGGATCGGGTGGCGCTGCTGCGCGCGGGCGGGGTGGAACAGATCGCCAGCCCGCGGGAGATCTATCATCGGCCCCGATCCACCTATGCCGCCGATTTCCTGGGCGCCGCCAATCTGCTGGCGGTCGATCTGGACGGGATCCGGGGCGAGGTTGCGCAGTGCCGGCTGGGCGGTGCGCGTATTGCCGCCCATGCCAATGGCTGCCGCCCGGGCGATGCCGTGCGGCTGTGCATCCGCGAGGAAGAGGCCCGCATTCTTGCCCCCGGCGCCGCCGATCAGGGCGGCGACAACCGGCTGGGCGCCACCGTCACCCGCCTGACCTTCATGGGCGAGGCCACGCGGGTGGAGCTTCGGCTTCAGGGCGGTGCCGCGCTGCGGCTGATCCAGCCCAACGGGTTCGGCGCCACGGCGCCCGAGCCGGGCAGTGCGGTGACGGTGGAGCTGTCCCCCGGCTGCTGCCTGGTGCGGGAGGTTTAGGCGATGCGCGGGTTTCCGGTCTGGACCGTCGCCAAATTCGCCTGCCTGGCGGTGCTGGCGGCTTTCGTCGCCGTGCCGCTGTTCCGGCTGTTCGCCCTCAGCCTGCAGGGGCCCGAGGGCTGGAGCCTGGACGGCTACCGCCGCTTCTTCGCCACCCCGGCCCTGGTCGATGCGCTGGTCAACACCGTGACGCTCGGGATTGCGACCGCGCTGGGTGCCCTGCTGCTGGGCCTGCCGCTCGCCTTCGCCGTCGCCCGGCTGCGCCTGCCCTGCCGCGGGCTGCTGGCCCTGGCGCCGCTCGCCACCTTCGTGCTGCCCGACATCATCGTCACCCAGTCCTGGCTGATGGTCTTCGGCAATAACGGGCTGGTGACCAATCTGCTCCACGACCGCTTCGGCATCACTTTGCCGGGTTTCTATGGCTGGACCGGGCTGGTCTTCGTGATGGTCCTGCAGCATTACGGCTATGTCTATCTGCTGGTGCTGGCGGCCTTTCGCGGCATCGACCGGTCTCTGGAAGAGGCGGCGACGGTGCTGGGGTCGGGCCCCGGCCGGGTCTGGCGCACGGTGACCGCGCGGCTGCTGCTGCCGCCCGTCGCCACCGCGGCGCTGATCGTCTTCACGCTCGCGGTCGACAATTTCGGCGTGCCGGTGATCGTGGCCCCGCGGGTGCCGGTGCTGTCGGTGGCCGCCTATAATGCCTTCGTCAGCGAATTCGGCGGCGGCGGCACCATGCAGGCCACCATGTCGGTGGTGCTGGTGGCCCTGGTGGCGCTGGCCCTGATCCTGCAGAAGGGCCTGGCCCGGGGGTGCGGTTATCAGATGGAAGCGGGGCGCGCGCCCGTGCGGATCGACCTGCCGGCGCCGCTTGCCCGGCTGGTCGGCGGCGGGCTTGCCGCCATGGTGCTGCTGTCGCTGCTGCCGGTGGCGGTGGTGG
The DNA here is from genome assembly GCF_002684955.1 of Tistrella sp. Classification (NCBI taxonomy): domain Bacteria; kingdom Pseudomonadati; phylum Pseudomonadota; class Alphaproteobacteria; order Geminicoccales; family Geminicoccaceae; genus Tistrella; species Tistrella sp. Next base: position 44,323 of record NZ_NYWI01000047.1, read on the forward strand.
CGATCGGCGCCTTCACCCACAGCATCGGCCCGGTGCTGCATTGGGGGCGGTTCTCGCTCGGCAATTTCGCCAGCCTGGCCTCGTTCGGGGCCGAGGCGATGCGCAACTCCTTCGGCCTTGCGACCCTGGCCTCGATCGCGGGCGTGCTGTTCGGCACCGTGCTCGCCTGGCTGTCGATCAAGAAGCGCTCTGGCCTCACCCATCTGCTCGACTATCTGGGCCTGCTGCCGCTCGCCGTCTCGGGCACGGTGCTGGGCATCGCGCTGATCAACACCTGGAATGGCGGCTGGTTCGCGCTCACCGGCGGCTGGGTGATCATGGCGATCGCCTATTTCATCCGGCGCATGCCCTATGCCGTCAACACCACCGCCGCGGCGGTCTACCAGATCCGCGATTCGATCGAGGAAGCCTCCATCAGCCTGGGCGTGCCGCCGGGGCGGAGCTTCCTGAAGGTCGTGCTGCCGCTGCTCCGGCCGGCCATGGCCGGCGGGGCGGTCTTCATCTGGGTCACCACCCTGTCGGAGTTGAGCGCGACCATCGTGCTCTACTCGCCCGGGCTCACCACCATGCCGATCCAGATCTATCAGCAGATCGACAGCGGCTATATGGGCCCGGCCTCGGCCTACAGCCTGATCCTGCTCCTCTCCATCTTCCTGCCGCTCTGGCTCGCGACCCGCATCTTCGGGATCCGTGTCTTCGCCACGGACTGATGGTCCCTGGCGTCCTGCGGCCTGCCCCATCCGCCACCCCATCGACGGAAATCCGACATGTCACGCGCCTCCCTGCTCAAGACCCTCATCCTGGCCGGCACCGGCCTGATCGGCAGCCTGGCTTTCGCCAGCCTTCCGGCCGCGGCCGAGACCGCGGTGCTCTATGCCTCCAACAATTCCGCGGCGGTCGATGCGCTGCTGAAGGTGGTGGGGGATGCCGCCCCCGATCTGGAGGTGGAGGTGGTGCGCGGCGCCACCGGCGCCCTGCTGAAGCGCATCGAAGCCGAGGCCGCCGCGCCCAAGGCCGATCTGTTCTGGAGCGCCGGCTTCCCGACACTCGCCGCCTATGGCGCGGTGCTGGCGCCCTATCACACCAAGGTGGAACTGCCCGCCGACATGGTCGGCCCCGACGGGCTCTGGACCGGCGCCAATGTCCACGTGATGGTGCTGATGGTCAATGACCGCCGCCTCGACGGCCGGCCGATGCCCGCGGGCTGGGCGGATCTGTTCGATCCGGCCTGGAAGGGCCAGGTGGTGATCGGCGACCCGGCCAATTCCTCCTCGGCCTATGCCCAGATCTACGGCCTGTATCAGCTCTTCGGCCGCGAGGGGCTGGAGAAGCTCGCCCGCAATGTCGTGGTCACCGGCAGCTCGTCCAATGTCTACAAAAGCGTGGCGGCCGGCGAGTTCGCCGCCGGCATCACCATGGAATATTCCGCCGAGGCCTATGTCGCCGGCGGCCAGAGCGAGATCCGCCTGGTCTATCCGGCCGAGGGCACCTTCCTGTCGCCGGAAGGCATGGCGGTGGTGAAGGGCGCGCCGCATCCGCAGGCGGCGCAGCGTCTGCTCGACATCATGGCCTCCGATGCCGCCCAGGCGGCGATCTTCGCCGCCACCTGGCGCCGGCCGGCCAATGACCGGGTCGATGTCACCGCCATCGCCGGCCTGCCGCGGCTGGCGGATCTGAAGGTGATCGCGGTCGACCAGGATGCGGCCGCCCGCCACCGCGACCGGGTGCTGGCGATCTGGCAGGAGGTCACGGCGGCCGCCCGCTGACCCGACACCGCTGCCCCGCCGCGGCGTTCTCCGCCGCGGCGGCCACTCCCATCCATTCCCCCTCTGCTCCACGCCGGGATGTTTCCGACACAATGATCACGCTTTCCGCCCGCATGAGACAGGTGGCGCCGTCCGCCACCAAGGCGATGACCCAGATGGCCGCGGATCTGCGCGCCCGTGGCCGCGACGTCGTGGCGCTCAGCCAGGGCGAGCCCGATTTTCCCACCCCCGCGGCGGTGTGCGAGGCGGCGGTGCGTGCGATCGCCGAGGGCCGGACCACCTATACCGCGGTCGCCGGCATCCTGCCGCTGCGCGAGGCGATCGCCGCCAAATTCGCCCGCGAGAACGGCCTTGATTTCACCCCCGATCAGGTGACCGTCGGTTGCGGCGCCAAGCAGGTGCTGTTCAACGCGCTGATGGCGACGCTCGATCCGGGCGACGAGGTGGTCTTCGCCACGCCCTGCTGGGTGTCTTACCCCGAAATGATCAAGCTGGCCGGCGGCGTGCCGGTGCCGGTCGCGACCGCCGCCGCCGACGGCTACCGGCTGCGGCCCGAGGCGCTGCGCGCGGCGTTGACCCCGCGTACCCGCTGGCTGATGCTCAATTCGCCCGCCAACCCGACCGGGGCGGTGGCGGGGGTTGAGGATCTGGCGGCCCTGGCGGGGGTGCTGCGCGAGGCCCCGCAGGTCATGGTGCTCTCCGACGACATCTACGAGCATCTGGTTTATGGCGAGACCGCCTTTGCGACCATGGCCGCCGTCGCCCCGGATCTGGCGGACCGCACGCTCACCGTCAACGGCGTGTCGAAATCCCATGCCATGACCGGCTGGCGGGTCGGCTATGGTGCCGGCCCGGTTGAGCTGATCCGCGCGATGAACACCATCCAGGGCCAGTCGACGTCGCACACCTGTTCGATCGCGCAATATGCCGCCATCGCCGCGCTGAACGGCGATCCGGCGGTGGTCGAGGGGTTCCGCAGCGCCTTCCGCCGCCGCCGTGACCTGCTCTGCCGCGAGATCGCCGCGATCCCGGGCCTGTCCTTCCACCTGCCGCAGGGCGCCTTTTATCTGTTCGTCGACTGCACCGCCCTGATCGGCCGGACGACGCCGGTGGGCCAGGTGATCGCCACCGACGGCGATCTGGCGCTGTATCTGCTGGACGAGGCAGGCGTGGCGCTGGTGCCCGGCAGCGGTTTTCTGGCACCCGGCCATCTGCGCATCAGCTATGCCGCCGCCGACGAGACCCTTCTCCGCGCTGCGCGGGCCATGGCGGCGACGATCGCGCGGCTGTCCTGACCCGCTGCAATCCTTTCCCTCTCAAGGAAGAAGATCGATGACATCGACCCGACGAGCCTTCCGCGACCGCGTCTCCGGCACGCGTCGCGCCCACGCGACACCCGCCCGCATCATGGCCGCCCATAACCCGCTTTCGGCGCGGCTGGTGGAAGAGGCGGGTTTCGACGGCGTCTGGGCCAGCGGTTTCGAAATCTCGGCGGCGCTCGGCCTGCCCGATATCAGCCTGGTTTCGATGGCCGAGCATCTGGAGGTCGTGCGGGCGATGGCGGCCCGCACCCGCCTGCCGGTGGTGGCCGATATCGACACCGGTTTCGGCAATGCCCTCAACGTCCTGCACGCCGTGCGCAGCTACGAGGCGGCGGGGGCCGCCGCGGTGGTGATCGAGGACAAGGTCTTTCCCAAGGTCACCTCGCTGGTCGAGGGCGGGCGCCAGGACCTGCTCAGGATCGCCGAGTTTCAGGGCAAGATCGAGGCCGCCCGCCACGCCCGGAACGACCCGGATTTCCTGATCATCGCCCGTACCGAGGCGTTGATTGCCGGCGCCGGGCCGGATGCGGCGCTGGAACGCGGCCGGGCCTATGCCGCCGCCGGGGCGGATCTGCTGCTGGTCCATTCGAAATCGACCACCCCCGACGAAATCGAGGACTTCATCGCCGCCTGGGATGGCGGCATCCCCATCGTCATCGTGCCCACCGCCTATCCGCAGATGACCATGGCGCGCGCCGCGGCAAGTGGCCGGGTCGGCCTGGTGATCTATGGCAACCATGCGATCCGGGCCGCGGTCGCCGCGATGCAACAGAGCTTCGCCCGGATCATGGCCGATGGCGACACGCTGGGCGTCGAGGGCGGCATCGCCCCGGTCGGCGAAATCTTCCGCCTGCAGGGCATGGATCAGGTGGCGCGCGACGAGGCGGCATTTCTGCGCTGACCGGCCGCGCCGCTGAAATGTCGGGACCCTCGGCCAGTCCAACGGCATGGCGGCCAAGCGAAACCATCCGGGTGATCTGCCGCCCCACGGCCATTTCCGTTTCGGAAGCGGCCGTTTTTTCATGACGGCCGCCGTCTCGTTACAAGAGCAGCGGCCATAAGAACCAGACAAAAATGAGTATGTCTGAAGACTGCCCAAAATGGGCAATCGTAGACGCCAAGTCGATATGTGTCAGTTTGATGAATTATGGCCGGTCGACTTGGAATCGGGATGCAGAGGCGGAAGACGCGGGCCTATAGTGCCCTCGCCGCGGCGCTTCCGATCCATATCCCGCTGGAGATGTTGGCATATGTCCGTCCTTCGTCGCCTTCCGGCTGTTGCCGGAGGACTGTTGATGCTCGGCCTGAGCATCGGCACCGCCCAGGCCGCCGACGAGATCACCGGTGCCGGTGCGACCTTCCCGTACCCGGTCTATGCGAAATGGGCCGAGGCCTATAAGGCCGAAACCGGCGTTTCGCTGAACTACCAGTCCATCGGCTCCGGTGGCGGCATCAAGCAGATCAAGGCGCATACCGTCGATTTCGGCGCCTCGGACATGCCGCTCGAAGCCGCCGATCTGAAGGCGGCCGGCCTTGTTCAGTGGCCGATGGTCATGGGCGGCGTGGTGCCGGTGGTCAACATCCCGGGCATCGCCGCCGGTGCGCTGGAGATCGACGGGCCGACGCTCGCCGCGATCTATATGGGCAAGATCACCAGGTGGAACGATCCGGCGCTGGTGGCCCTGAACCCGGGCGTCAAACTGCCCGATCAGGCGATCGCCGTGGTCCATCGCTCCGACGGATCGGGCACCACTTTCCTGTTCACCACCTATCTTTCCTCGGTCAGCGCCGACTGGAAAAAGGATATCGGCGCCAGCACCGCGGTCGAATGGCCGACCGGTCTGGGCGGCAAGGGCAATGAGGGCGTGGCCAACTTCACCGGCCAGACCCCGGGTTCGATCGGCTATGTCGAATACGCCTATGCGCTTCAGAACAAGCTGGCCTGGCTGAAGATGAAGAACCACGACGGCGCCGTGGTCGCCCCGGAAAGCAAGACCTTCCAGAGTGCTGCCGCCAATGCCGACTGGGCCCATGCCGAAGGCTATCACCTGGTTCTGACCGATCAGCCGGGCCGGGACAGCTGGCCGATCACCGGTGCCAGCTTCATCCTGATGCACAGCCAGGCCGACCAGCCGGCCCGCGCGGCCGCCGCGCTCAAATTCTTCGCCTGGAGCTATGCCCATGGCGGCGAAGCGGCGGAGAAGCTCGACTATGTGCCGATGCCGCAGGCGGTGGTGCAGATGGTCGAAAAGACCTGGGCCGACAGCATCAAGGGCAAGGACGGCAAACCCGTCTACTGATCCTGGCGTCGTCTGTGCATTGCGTCTGTCGTCCGGCCGCCGGCGGCGGGGGGCATCCCCTGGCCGGCGGCGGCCCTGCGAGGTTTCATGAGCGTCGAAGAGGCCGGCCTTGCGCCGGAGCCGGACATCGTTTCTGCCCATCCGGTGGCCCGACCGCTGCGGCTCAGCGCCCTGCCGGCGGGGCTTCGCTGGGACGGGCCGTTCCGGCGGCTGACCGGGGTTGCGGCCCTGATGGTGGTGGCCGCACTTGCCGCCATGCTGGTGGTGCTGGTGATCGGCGCCCTGCCGGTGGCCGATCGGATGGGGGCGGGGTTTCTGGTCACCCAGGCCTGGAACCCGGTGACCGATGTCTATGGCGCGGTGGCGCCGGTGGCGGGCACGCTGATCACGGCGGCCATCGCCATGATCCTGGCGGTGCCGGCGGCGCTCGGCATCGCCATCTTCCTGAATGAACTCTGCCCCCACCGGCTGCGCGCGCCGCTGGCGGTGGCGGTGGAATTGCTGGCCGCCATTCCCAGCATCATTTACGGCATGTGGGGGCTTTTCGTGCTGGCGCCGGTGCTGGCCTCCACGGTCTATCCGGCGTTGATCGATACGCTGGGGCCGCTGCCGCTTCTGGGCGCGCTGTTCCAGGGGCCGCCTTTCGGCATCGGCGTGCTCACCGCCGGGCTGATCCTGGGGGTGATGGTGCTGCCCTTCATCACCTCGGTCGCCCGCCAGGTGCTGGCAGAGGTGCCGCCGGTGCTGCGCGAGGCCGCCTATGGCGTCGGCGCCACCACCTGGGAGGTATCGCGCCGCGTGCTGATCCCCCATGCCCGGCGCGGGCTGATCGGCGGCGTGATGCTCGGCCTCGGCCGCGCGCTGGGCGAGACCATGGCCGTCACCTTCGTCATCGGCAATGCCCATCGCATCCATGCCTCTCTGCTTCAGCCCGGCACCACCATCTCGGCGACGCTTGCCAATGAATTCACCGAGGCCTCGGGCGATGTCTATGTATCGGCGTTGACGGCGCTGGGGCTGATCCTGTTCGTGGTCACCTTCGTGGTGCTGCTCGGCGCCCGCACGCTGCTGAACCGCACGGGGAGGGCGGGCCGATGAGGGAGGAGGGGTCGATGAGAGGGGGCGCCATCCCGGTTTCGCCCGCACGGCTGCGTCGGCGTCGGCTGGTCAATCTGGTGATGACGGGGCTGTGCACTGCCGCGGCGCTGGCCGCCCTTCTGGTGCTGGCGTTGATCCTGTGGGAGCTGGTGATCCGTGGTGCGGGCGCCCTCTCGCTCGATGTCTTCACCCGCGCGACCCCGCCGCCGGGCAGCAGGGGCGGGCTGCTCAACGCCATTCTGGGCAGCCTGTCGATGACCGCGGCGGCGATTGCGGTCGCGACCCCGGTGGGGGTGCTGACGGGCACATGGCTTGCCGAATACGGCCGCGACAGCCGGGCCGCCGGCCTGGTGCGCCTGTTCGCCGACACGCTGTTGAGCGCGCCCTCGATCATCGTCGGGCTGACGGTCTATGTGCTGCTGGTGGTGCCGCTCGGCCATTTCTCGGGCTGGGCGGGGGCGGTGGCCCTGGCGTTGATCGCGGTGCCGGTGATCGTGCGCACCACCGAAGACATGCTGGCGCTGGTGCCCGATCAGCTGCGCGAGGCGGCGGTCGCCCTCGGCATGCCGCGCTGGCGGATGATTGCCGGCGTCACCTGGCGCGCGGCGGCCGGCGGCATCCTGACCGGCGTTCTGCTCGCCATCGCCCGCATTGCGGGCGAGACCGCGCCGCTGCTGTTCACCGCGCTCAACAACCAGTTCTACGCCTGGGACCTCACCGGTCCCACCCCCAGCCTGCCGGTGGTGATCTTCCAGTTCGCGATGAGCCCTTATCGCGACTGGCAGGATCTCGCCTGGGCGGGCGCGCTGCTCATTGCAGCCGGCGTGCTGCTGCTCTCCATCACCGCCCGCCTGATCTCTGCCCGAGGCCGCAAATGACCGCATCCACCCCCGTCGACGCCGCCGGGCTCGTCCCGAAAATCGTCACCCGCAAGCTCAATTTCCATTACGGCGACAATCATGCGCTGAAGGATGTCGACATCACCTTCGGCGACCGGCTGATCACCGCGCTGATCGGCCCGTCGGGCTGCGGCAAATCCACCCTGCTGCGCACGCTGAACCGGATCTGCGACCTTTACCCGGGCCATCGGATCGACGGCGAAATCCTGCTCGACGGCGAAAACATCCTCACCCGCCGCGGCCTCGCCCATCACGGCGACATCGCCGGGCTGCGCGCCCGGGTGGGCATGGTGTTCCAGAAACCGACGCCGTTTCCGATGTCGATCTACGAAAACATCGCCTTCCCCTTGCGCATGTATACCCGCCTCAGCCGCGCCGAAATGGACGACGCCGTCGAATCCGCCCTTCGCGACGCCGCCCTCTGGACCGAGGTGAAAGACAAGCTCCACGCCTCGGGCCTCAGCCTCTCGGGCGGCCAGCAGCAGCGCCTGTGCATCGCCCGCGCCATCGCCATCCGCCCCGACGTCCTCCTCCTCGACGAACCGGCCTCGGCCCTCGACCCCATCTCCACCGCGCTCATCAACGAACTGCTCTGGGACCTGCGGAAGCGCTACTGCGTGGTGATCGTCACCCACAACATGCAACAGGCCGCCCGCGTCAGCGACAAGGTCGGCTTCATGTATCTGGGCGAACTGGTCGAATTCGGGGATACCGAGACGGTGTTCTCGACCCCGCGGGAGCGGCGGACGCAGGATTATATTACGGGGAGGTTTGGGTGAGGGGGATATGTCTTGCCGGGGTCTCGAAACTGGAGCGGCGCCTATCCGATCTTAAAAGCCTCATGCGGTCGAGTTATCGGTTCCTTGCAGGCCTGAACCAGCCGTACCAGGGGCGTGGTATGAAGGGACGCACGCCCTTCCAGGCCGGGATCCCCAAACCACAGAACAAAGTGCCCGAAGGCCCCTCACATGATCGGGGTCGGAGACGATATACGGATGCTTCGCAGGATTATTTTGATCAGACCATAAACTGCTGCGCTGTGGGTGCACGATTTTACTCCGCTCCGAAAACATAGTGATGGCAGATTGCCTTATCAGTAAACCCGAGCGTGATGGGGCCGGCTATGTATCGCGGGCAAGGAGGCAAAGAGGCCGCTACACGTGCTGGTAACACTGTTAGCGTTATATATATTTATAGTAGTTTTATTTAGGAATAATACGCCCGAGCGGATAAAATGGATGGATCTGCCGTCCCGGTATGCGTAGTCTCCTTATGTGCGAACAGACGACCGCCCGGAAATCCACCAGAAATTGAACGATATTCCGATTGGTGGGTAGTTTTCCGCTAATCCTAAGAGGTCTGCATGCTCAACGGTGATGATTTGCTTGCATCGGGAACAGCCCGTTTGGGTGTGAAGTTGCCGGCGCTGGTGGCAAGCTGCGGCCTTTGGGCCCATCCGAGAGTATTCCAGGAGTGCCGGAAGCTTGATCCGAACGGCGCCTGGTTTCCGAATACGCGCCGTGCCAGAAAGGACGAGAAACGAGGGGAGGTCGTAAACGGCATTACTCTTGATGATAATTCGAAGGCCAATCAAGCCATCAAGAAGGCCGTGTTCGGATCCGGTGTGATGCCCAAGCGCTATGGCGCCTGCCATATCTGGCCGAAATCCTGTTACGACCCTCGCTACCATACATGTATTGCCAACCTGGTTCTTCTTCCGGTGGCTCTTGCAAGCCTCACGGACCATGATCCAGAGGTTATCGCCTGTTTGAAGTGCCGCTCTTTTGAACTCTATGGCTGGCATCCGGATGATATGCCGCCACCCGAGAGGCCTCCCGGGTATCCGGATGGGTGGCTCGACCCATCTTTCGTTTCGTCAAAAATGTGGAAAGATGTTCCAGTCGCCAAATGGCCGCTGGTTGGCATGTCGTGCGCCCATGGAGAACAAAGCATCGACGATCATTTCATTACCGGTGTCCTGAGATCAATCATAGAGAATTTCGATAGTCATTATGAGAGGGTCAGTCGGCGAAAGTTTCGCGAAATTAACGGAGATCACAAAATAGTTGCTCTCGGTGCAAGAAAAAATGAAACTGGTTCTTATATTTTTGATGTTTATGAAAGTCAAATAGATTTTTGTGGACATTCGCCGAGTTTGTTTATATTTTGTTTCTATGAAAGTAAATATTTATGGATTCTGCGAAATCCCTCCGACTGCATGCTATTAAAAAATTTGAGATCCTATCGGAACTCCAGAAATGGTAATATTTATCGGCGTTTAACCTTTAGAGAAAATTTGAACGGCTCCCTTAGCACGGGCAATGTTTCTCTGGATGCGATATTCTATCGGGGGACGCAGGGCGTACCTTACTCCTTTTGAGGGTGGCATGATAATTACCCGGTGCTCATTGTTCGTCCATTTTCAGCAGCTCACTGGGGACTGAGCAAACGGAAAGAAGGGTAACGCTTCAGACCGGAGACATAGGTAGTAGCTCGCCCCGGTTCCGGCATTGGCTTGGTGCGGGATCGCGATCCCGCACCAGACTTTCCAACGCCGGCCTTACCCCTGATCGCACTCAGCGCCACAACACCCACCCCTCACCCCACCGGCAAAACCCGCGAATACTTCACCTGCCCCAACGCAAAGCTCGATTCGATCGAGCCCACCCCGTCCAGCTGGGTCAGGCGGTCCCTCAGAAACGCCTCGTAAGCCGAGAGGTCGGCGCAGACCACGCGCAGCAGGAAGTCGCGGGCGCCGGTCATCAGGTAGCATTCCATCACCTCGGGCCAGGCGGTGATGGCGCGGGCGAAGGCGTCGAGTTCGGGGGCGCGCTGGCGTTCCAGTTTGATCGAGACGAAGACCGAGACCGGCAGGCCGACCGCGTTCTGGTTGACCAGCGCCGCATAGCCGGTGATCACGCCGGCCTCTTCCATCATCCGGATCCGGCGCAGGCAGGGGGAGGGGGAAAGGCCCACCTTCTCGGCCAGCGCCTGCTGGGTCTGCTCTAATTAATTTGGAATGGACAGAATTATTTTGGAATGACGGCGGGATCAAATCGGACGAAGCTGGATTTGGCTGGACGGCGCCGGACAATCCCGTAGGCTGAAGTTGATGCGTAGCTGGGGTGCCGACGCGCCATCTGCAAGGTTACGCACAGGCGGGTGTCGTCGGCGACACC
>NZ_NYWI01000048.1:0-11761 GCF_002684955.1 Tistrella sp.
ATGCACACCGCGAGCACGTCGGGCACCCACTCCAGGGACGCCGACGAGGCGACGAGGCCGGCCATCGACGCCCGATGGCCGCCCCAAAGCCCGCCTGCCCGCCGGCAATAAGACACCTCCACCTCCGGTATGGCTGGCGTGGAACACCCGCTGGCGCGCCAATCCTTCTCCGGCGTGTGGCCTTGCTGTTGTGGATTTGAATGAAGGCGAACTTGACCTTCGAAAGCGCGCCTTGCACCAAGTACTATGGCGCCATGTTCTTGCCTCTCGCGCTGCTCTTCGTGATGTCGGAGGAGCTCGCGTGCGCCGCTTCGCTGCGCTACGCGGCCTTTCTGGCCAGCGCTCCTCGCGCGCCCGTTCTCAGACCGATTCCGACAAGTAGCGCTCCTCGCGCAGCGGCCACCAATAAGGCGGACGCGAGGAAGAAGCCCCAGTTCACGCACTTCTTCGCGCTGCGCATCGAGCCCAGCTTCCTCGGCCCGGCGGCCGAGGCCGTGCAGGCGCGCCTCGTGGCGGCCGCGCCCGAGCTCGGGGGCTGCGTGATCCGACGGGAGAAGCTCCACCTGACGCTCGGGCTGCTGGGCCTGCCGCTGACGGAGGCGGCGGCGAAGGGCGACGACGACCCGGGCCCGGCCGCCGACGCGGAGCTCGGCCGGGCGGTCGAGGCGCTGCGCGCCGCGGCGGGCGCCGCGCGGTCGCCCGACGGCGTGCGCGCGCGGTTCCCGGGCCTCGGGTCGTTCGGGTCGGACGTGTTGTTCGCGCGCTGCGACGACCTGTCCGGCGGCGACATAGGCCTGGTCGCGGCCAAGGCCAAGGCCGAGCTCCTCGCGCGTGGCTTCACGCACCAGCCCGACTTCAAGCCGCACGCGACGCTGGCGAAGACGTCGAAATGGCGGCCGAAGCGCGGCGTCGCGCCGAAGCCCAGGCGGCCCAAGATCGCCGCCGCGCTCTGGGCCCCGGAGAGGGACGCGCCGCTCCGGGAGGAGCCCTACGTCTTCCGGAGCCTCGACCTCCTCCGCATGCTCGGCGACGACGGCGACGGCGGCTACCCCGTCGTCGCGTCCGCGCGCCTCGGCCCGCGGCCGCCTCGGGAGGACGCGTAAGGTGTTACTCGCACGGACGCCGCTACTTCTTGCCCTTCTTGCCCTTCTTGCCCTTCTTCTTCTTGGCGGCCTCCTCCTTGGCCTTCTTCTCCTCGCGGGCGAGGCGCTCGGCCTCGGCCTTGATGCGCTCCTCCTCCTTTCGCTTCTCGCGCTGCGCGTCGGCCTCGGACATGCGGTCGGCGGCGCGGAGGTCCTTCTGGGCGTCCATCCACTCCTCGAGCTCGCGGGCCTTTTGCTCCTCGTCGGCGATGGCCTGCCTGCCCGCGGCCTCCTTGGCGAGCTGCTCCTGGCGCGCGAAGTTCTTCTGCTGGATGACGCGCGTCTGCTTCTTGTTCGCGTCGACCTTGTCGGCGATCTTGCGCTTGTCGTTGACGAGGACGCCGTTGTTCCCGACGTCGAGGTTGATGATGGAGGCGTTGAGCTGGAGGGCCTTGGCGAGCTCCGCGCCCGCGGTCGTGCCGAGGTCGCAGCGCCAGAGGTTGAGGAGCGTCAGCGACGAGTTCGCCGTGAGGGACTGCGCGAGGGCGACGACGCCCGTCTGGTCCGTCGACTCGTTCGTCAGGGGGTTCGACTCCAGGCTCAGGGTCTTGAGGGTCCCGTTGGTGTGCAGCGCCTCGCCGAAGGCGTGGCACGCGCGCGGGCCGAGGCGGTTCTCGTTGAGCTCGAGCTTGTTGAGCGCGCAGTTCCGCTTGAGCATGCGGCCGATCTGGGCCCCCGCGAAGTCGCTCAGGTCGTTCCGCGACAGGTCGAGGCTCGTCAGCGACGTGTTGTTCCACATGGCCTTGGCCAGCGCGCGCGCGGTGATGGAGTTGACGCCGATGCGCGCCGACGGCCGCGTCTGGTCCATGCGGACGACGTAGAGCCAGGCCTCGATCTGCGGGTCGTTGGCGACGGCGTCCTGCTCCTCCCGGAGCTGCTTCTCGAGCTGGAGCCGCTTCTTCTGGAGCTGGGCCTTCATCCGCGACCGCTGGCGCTGCTCGCGCCGCTCCTCCTTGATCTTCTCGAGCTCCTTCGCGTGCTCCTGGTCAAAGTACTTCTGGAGCTCCTTGGCGTCGTCGTTGAAGAAGCCCTTGGGGTGCAGATGCCGCCGCTCCATCTCCGTCACCAGATCCTCCATCTTCATCAGGAAGGCGTCCATGGGCTTGAGGTCCGCCAGGTCGATGCTATCCTCGCGCTCCCGCCCGTTCTCGTCCCCGTCGTCCGCGTCCTCCAAGATGTCCCCCGCGTCCAGGTCCTCCTCGAGGTCCTCGATCCCCATCATCGCACCGAAGCGAGCGCCCGACGCGCCGCCCAACGCCGACGCGCCGCCGGTCGGGAAGCGGCTGCTGCGGGCCGCGACGCAGAGGAGAGCACAACAGCCGCGCTGAATGAGAAGGGCAACTCAGCTGCCCGTATCATGGGCGCGGGGACGATGCTGCCGCCTTCCGGAGCCTCGGCTTGGAGCCTCGTGCTCCTTGTGGCATTTCGCATGGCATGACGATGACGACGCGGGCGCTGCCGCTGCTGCTGCTCGTCGGAGGCGCTCCGGCGTGGCCCGTGGCGCCCCCGCGCGGGCGGGCGCCGCCGCCGCGCGGCTTCCTCGACGGGCTCCTCGGCACCGTCGAGGGCCTCCTGTCCAGCGACGCGGTCCTGCCCAGGGATGGAGACTCGCCCGCGATGGTCGCGCTCGTCGAGGTTTTTTTGGAGGACGCGTCCCCCGGGTCGCGGCGCGCGCTGCGGTCCTTCCTGGCGCGGCGCGACCGGGCGCTGTCCCTGGACGCGTTCCTCGAAGGCGACGGCGACGACGCGGGCGGCGAGGTCGAGGCGTTGCGCCTCGAGTGGCGCGCCTTCAGGAACGTCTGGCGCGCGCGCGTCGTCTCCGGGTCGGCGGCGGCGTCCTGGGCGCAGCAGGACGCCTTCGAGACCTACGGCGACGTCTACGCGATCTTCCCCTGCGAGGAGGACGGCCTCGCGGAGTGCGTCCGCGGCGGGGGCGTCGGGAACGTCGCCATGCTCCAGGGGGCGGTGCGACCCGGGGCGGTCGAGGCCCTGCGGCGCCACGCCCTCGCAGTGCGGGACGCCGGGGACGCCGGCTTCGGGAACATCCTTGGCCCGCGCGACGACACGGTCGCGGGCGCGCCGCAGACGCGCTGGGACGCGTTTCTCGACCCGCGGGACGACGAGGTCGCCGCCGTCGTCGCGGAATTGCTCCGCGGGCCCGCGGGGGACGCCCTGGAGGACCTCTGCGGCGGGCTCGACGCGCCGCTCCGCGAGTGCGCGGCGATCGTCGCGACGCCCGGCGCCGCTCCGCAGCCGATCCACGCGGACACGACGTGGACCGAGGCGCCCGTCCTCTTCACCTGCTTCGTGGCCCTCCAGGACATCCCGCCGGAGCTCGGCCCGACGCGCTTCCTGCCGGGGACCGCGACCAAGGCCTGCCACGACGCGCTCGACGACGCGCTCGTCGACGAGGCGTCGCCCGAGCGCGCGATCACGGACTACTGCGCGAGCCGCCCCTCGATCCTCGCCCTCCTCGAGGCCGGCGACGCGACGCTCTACGACTCCCGCCTCCACCACGCCGGCGGGCCCTGCGTCGACGGCGGCGACCGCGCCCTCTTCTACGTCTCCTTCGGCCACGCGGCGAACGAGGCCTACGACGCGCCGCCCCAGCGCAGCCTCGCGCCCGCCGTCGCCAAGAGGGGCCTCACCCTCGGCGACCTGAGGCGCGGGGCGCCGGCCGCGTCCTAAGGACGGGTCGTCTTTTTCAGCTGCCGCGCCTCTACGTCGTCCACGGCGGGGACAGGTGGTCGACAGGCCGCGACTAGCGCTCGCGCCGAAAATACCCCCGGCGAGATCATCTGGATCGTCATGTTGAAAATCCCCGACCACGTCGTTGCCTCGTGTCGCAGATCCTCGCTTCGTACGTCGACTACCAGGTGCGATGATGCCCTTGGACCTTCACCCCCCCCCTCCGCGCTTGCGCCCTGCATCGGTCCCGGCCCCGGCTGCTGCATCCGCGCCGCGGTCCGCCGCGGCGCGGAGAGCGCAGGGCGGGCGCTCGCCGAAGTGAGGTGGCGGGGCACGTCGTCGGCAACCGCCCGTTCGCCGCTTCGCCGACGCGCGCCCGCTGTAAAAAAAAACGGCGCTTCTTCGTAGGCCATCATGAAGCTCACGATCCTCGCCCTCGCGCTGTCCACGGCCTCGGCCTTCGTGGCCCCCTCGGCGCGCAGCGCGGCGCGCGTCTCGGTCGAGCTCGAGGCCAAGAAGTCGGTCGCGGACCTGACGGAGGCGGAGCTCAAGGGGAAGAAGGTCCTCATCCGCTGCGACCTCAACGTGCCGCTGAAGGACGGCGTCATCGGCGACGACACGCGCATCCGCGCGTCCGTGCCCACGGTCAAGTACCTCCTCGAGCAGGGCGCGTCGGTCGCCATGTGCTCGCACCTCGGCCGGCCCAAGGACGGCCCGGAGGACAAGTTCTCCCTCGGCCCCGTGTCGAAGCGCATGTCCGAGTGCCTCGGCACGGACGTGACCATGGCCCCCGACTGCATCGGCGACGAGGTCTCCAAGATCGTCGGCGCGATGAAGGAGGGCGAGGCGGTCCTCCTCGAGAACACGCGCTTCTACAAGGAGGAGGAGAAGAACGAGGCGGCCTTCGTCGAGAAGCTCGCGGCGCCCTTCGACCTCTTCGTCAACGACGCCTTCGGCACGGCCCACCGCGCCCACGCGTCCACCGAGGGCGTGACCAAGTTCCTCTCGCCGTCCGTCAGCGGCTACCTCCTCGCCAAGGAGCTCCAGTACCTCGCCGGCGCGGTCGACGAGCCCGTCCGCCCCCTCGCGGCCATCGTCGGCGGCTCCAAGGTGTCCTCGAAGATCACGGTCCTCGAGTCCCTCATCAACAAGTGCGACAAGGTCATCGTCGGCGGCGGCATGACGTTCACCTTCCTCAAGGCCATGGGCAAACCCGTCGGCTCGTCGCTCGTCGAGGACGACTTCCTCGACACGGCCAAGGCCGCCATGAAGCTCGCCGAGGAGAAGGGCTGCGAGCTCATCTTCCCCAACGAGATCCTCGTCGCCGACAAGTTCGCCGAGGACGCGGACACCAAGGTCGTCTCCGCCGACGAGATCCCCGACGGCTGGATGGGCCTCGACAACGGCCCCGCCGCCACGACCATGATCCAGGAGAAGCTCGCCGACTGCAAGACCGTCATCTGGAACGGCCCCATGGGCGTCTTCGAGATGGACGTCTTCGCCAAGGGCACCTTCGCCATCTGCGACACCCTCGCCGAGCTCACCGAGAAGGGCTCCATCACCATCATCGGCGGCGGCGACTCCGTCGCGGCCGTCGAGAAGGCCGGCCTCGCCGAGAAGATGTCCCACATCTCCACCGGCGGTGGCGCCTCCCTCGAGCTCCTCGAGGGCAAGGTCCTCCCCGGCGTCGCCGCCCTCGACGAGGCCTAAGCGCGCCCCGACCCGCGGCGGCGGCCGGCCCCTCGTCGGCCCGTCCGCCGCGCGCGCGCGCGCCCCGTCCCCCAGAGGCGACGACGCACGAAGCTTCCGCAGCTTCGCGCGTTTCGCCCCCCGCGCGTTCCGTCCAAGTTATGATGCGCGGTCTTCGTGATTTGCGCCTACGAGGGGCGCCGGCGGCCGCAGCCATCGTCTACTATTCTGAACCTGGTGCAACTTCTGGCAGGAGGGCAGAGTCTCGAGCAGTGAGAGCATGGCCGGGACCGCGCAACAGAAGAAGGCGCTGAGGCTCGGGGTGTGCGCCGCGGGCGCGGCCGTGCTCTGCCTCCTTGGCCTCCGCGTTTCCAAGGCGTCATCGTACGCCGCGCTGCGAGGCGCCACGAGCGACCTGTCCTCCGGCGCCGAGTCCTGCGACGGCCGTCAGTGCCCCGCGAGTCGCTGCGACGACCCGCTGTACCACTGCGGCGACGAGGCGCCGTACCAGTGCCTCGACGGAAGCGCTCGCTTCGGATGCAACGCCGACGAGAGCTATTGGATGTCCGCCGTCGACACGCTCTGCGGCGACTGCTGCGACGCGCGGACCTGCGACACCCCCGCGCCGCACCTCGTCGGCGGCGACAAGGACGCGGGCGGCTGCTTGGTGGCCGCCGGCTACCAGTGGTGCGCCTCCACCCAAAAGTGCGTGCGGACTTGGGAGACGCCCTGCCCGGACGCCTAGGCGCGCCGCCCCCTCGAAGAAGACCGGGCGGGGGGGTTCTAGAGCAAGGGGCTCGGTAATGCCCCGTGTAAGAAACGCGCTCGGCGCTCTTCCGGGGAGGCCACCGTATAGGCCCTGGCCATTGTCTGTGGGCCCCATACGGGTGGATTTGGAGGCAAAGGAACCTGCTGGCTCGACTGGCTGGCTGTGGAAATTTTTTGTGGACAAACGGAGAGAGGAAAGAAAGGAAATTTTGGACCGATGCGTCGGGCCGCCCGCGGGACGGCTCTGATGCGGGTCGCGGTCGTCTGCGTGCTCCGAGGGGTCCGGGCGCAGACGTTCGACTTTGGGACGGAGTTCGGCGGCCTCCAGGAGACCTTCGCGCCGACGACGTTCTTTCCATCGGCGGCGCCGACGACGGCGGCGCCCTCCGGCGCGCCGTCGGCGTCGCCCGCCGCGGCGCCGACGCTCGACGGGGCGGCGTCGTCACCCGACGGAGGGGCGTCGTCGGACGGGAGTGCGACGGGGGCTCCGACGACGGGGACGGGGGCGCCTACGTTGACGCGAGCGCCGACGTCGGAGGACGAGGACGACGACCCGATGCACGATCTGCCGCGGTGGGCGCAGGTCGCGGCGGGTTCACTCTTCGCGGTGTGCGTCTGCCTGCCGTGCTGGTGCTATTGCTGGCACGTCGCCTACAAGGGGCGGCGCATGCCCGACCTCGGCGGGATCGGGACGTCGACGTGGTACGACGACCGCCGGGGACAGACGTATTGCGTGATCCTCGTCGCGACCTTGATCAACTTCCTGGCGCTCACCTTCACGCTGCTCGCGGCCGACGACGACCCGGAGGTCGTCAAGAATTTTAACTTCGCGCAGATCCGGGCCTCGTCGGGGTCCATCCGCGTCGGGCTCCTCGGCTACGCGTACGTCAAGGGCTCCTCGGAGAACGCCAAGGCCGAGGGCTACTACAAGTTCGCCGAGACGAAGAGGGAGTGGGACTACGACTGGAAGGACTCCTGCGAGGACTACGGCAAAGCGACCTATGGGCTCCTCATCCCCATGGCGATCCTCAAGCTCCTCGCGGCGTTTGTCGTCTACCGACGCGCCTTCGCGACGCACGACACGCCGGCCTACAAGCTCGCCGGCTCCGTCGTCGAGTTCGCCTGCTTCCTCGCCCTCCTCGGGACGACGACCCAATTCTACGCGACCTGCTGGCGCTACCTCCCGGAGCGCGACGACGACGTCATCTTCCCGGACGCGGACCTCGACGTCCCGGGCGACCGCACGGACCGCGTCCAGCGCGTCCTCCCCCAGGCCGCCTCCATCACCATCTGCGTCGCCGGCTTCGCGAGCCTCCTCGTCTCCTTCCTCCACCACCGCACGCCCTGCTGGAACAGCGAGCTCCCCGCCTACGACGACGTCTTCTAGTAAGTTTACAAGGGACCTCGCGCGCCACTCACTGGCTAGTCGGCGTTCTCGAGGACGTCGACGGGCCACCAGGGCGGGACGTAGGGCGAGGCCTTGACGCCCTGGCCGCCCTCGACGTCGACGTCGAGGACCTCCCCGGAGAGGGCAAAATCGAGCTTGAGCATGGCGACGGCGACGGAGGACGCGGCGTCGACGGCGACGAGCTCGCCGACGGCCTTCTTGCCGGCGACGAGCTTGGCGCCGACGTCGGGGAGGCCGCCGGCGAGCGGGGGGACGTCGGGCACGGGGTCCGGCGGCGGGAGCGCGCGCGCCGCGCTGTGGAGGACGGCGCCGTCGGAATCCTGGAGCGCGACCGGCATGAGGCGGCGGCGGACCTCGCCGCGGAACTTGGCCCGCGCCGTCAGCTCCTGGCCGAGGTAGCAGCCCTTGTCGAAGGCGACGTAGTTGAGCAGCTCCAGGTTGCAGTTGAGCGGGATCCTCCCGACGACCTCGGGGCCCTCGGCGACGCCGAGCGCGAGGCGCCGCCGCGCGTACTCGCTCGCCGCCTCTCGCGGACCCCCCCCGGCCGCCGCGACGCCGCGCCCGCCCAAGAGCGCCGTCCGGGGGTCGGCGCCCCCGGCCAGCACCGCGCCGGGCGCCTCGGCCGCCGCCGCCGACGAGAACGTCGCGACCTCCAGGTCGTCGCGCGCCGCGAGCTTCACGGACGACCGCAGCTTGTACATCTTCAGGTGCCGCAGCAGGGCCGCCGACTGCGCCGCCGGGCAGTCCACGAAGACCTCGCTCTCGTCGTCCCCGCGCCACAGCACCGCGTCGGCGAGGACGCGCCCCTTGGTCGTCAAAAAGGCCGCCGCCAGGCCCGGCGCGCCCGACCCCAGCCACTTGTGGACGTCGTTCGTGCTCAACGAGTGGAGCAGCTTCGCCGCGTCGCTGCCGCGCACGCTCAACACCGCGCGATGCATCTGGCCGACGCGCTCTGCTCTGCTGCGGCGCAAGAAGAGGTCTGAATGAGCTTGCAGCTTCGACGCCGACTGGCCACTGCCACAGCCTTACCCTAGTTAGCGAATGTTTGTGTTAGAAACAACCGGATCGAGCCACGTAGGCCCCAGCCGAAGCTGCCACCGCCTCGCGCACCGATCATCAAGCGAACGAACAATCCCTCAACTCGTAAGTCAGCTCCAGCTCCAGAGCGCCAGAACCCCCACAGCGCCCGCCGCCAGCGAGGGGGCGCGGCGCCGACGCGATCGATCGCGCGGACGCCGGAGGCCAGCGCCTGCGCCGCCGCCAGCCGCGCCGCCATCCCGAGGCGCCGCCGCCGCCGCTGCGACGTCGCTCCCGCCGCTGCCATGGTCGCCTGGCAATTTGACTGCCTGCCGCAGGAGCTCCAGACGGAGGCCCTGCGGTTCGTCAGCGGGACCGAGCTCGTCGCGAGCCTGCGGGCCGTGTCGCGCGCTTTGGAGAACGCGACGGAGTCGCTCCTGCGCTACGACTTCGGGCCCTTTGCGATGGACGGGAGCCTTCTCCAACAAGAGGGGCGGTCCCAGGACGCCGCGAAGGCCGCGCCAGCCCTCGGCCTCTCCGACGGCGGCAACTCGGCGCGGCTGACGTGGCCGCAGCGCCGCCACTTGGTCCGGCTGCTCCGGGCGCGGTGCCGCTTCGGCCGCCGCTTCTTCGACGGCGCGGCGCGCGTCCCCGGGGACCTGGACCTCGCGCTGCACCTGCGGCGCGGGGGCGACCGCGCCTTCGGCGCTCGAGCGCCCTTCGGCGCCGACTTCCTCGTCGTCCTCGGCGTCCGCGGCGCGCGCTACGACTTCTCGCGCGCGTGGCACGCGCGCGACCTGCCGTCGCTCCACGTGGCGGACGCGCGCCGCCTCGACTTTGGCTGCTCGATCCCCCCCACGGCCACGGCCTCGCGCGCGGCGGCGGACCACCGCGAGCCCGGGACCGCCGCCTCGCTCCGCGACGCCCTCGACGTCTCCGTCCGCGTGAGCCTCGTCTCCCTCGACCACTCGCGCGTCGTCGACCTCGTCGCGTGGGGCGTCAACGCCAAGGCCGACGACGTCGAGGTCTCCGGCGGCGCCGCCGTCGCGACCGACGCGACGACCGTCAACGCGCGGCACCACCCCTTCAACGACGACGGCGAGCACCTCGCGCTCGCGTCGCGCTTCGACGTACAACTCGCGACGTCGGCCGCGCGCGTCACCGTCGACGTCCGCGCCTGCGACGACGACGGCCGCGACCTCGCGCCGCGCGGCGAGACCGTCGCCGCGCTCCTCTCCCGCGCGCTCACCTCCGGCCTCGCCAGCGGCAAGATGTGGCGCCGGGGCTCGCCGACGAACGTCGCCGCGCTCGGCGGCACGAGCCCCTGGCCCGCCTTCGACTTCTAGCACCTTAGCAAGGCCCGAATTCGAAGACGCGCGTCGTAAGACACAAACAAGCCCCTCCTCCCTCCGAGTCTTAGGCGACGAGGAGCCGGAGGAGGAAGACCTCCTCGCTCTGGTCGTGGTCGCTGTTGACGTAGAGGAGGCACTGGAGCATGCCGCGGCGCTGGACGGCGGGGAAGTAGAGGCGGAGGTAGTCGACGCCGTTCGGCGGGATGGTGATGCGCTTGGCGCCGTCTCGGGGCCGGAGGACGGCCTCGTCGGAGGAGACGAGGCTGAAGGACTTTGGCCGGTTCCAGGGGTTGCGGTAGGGGATGCGCTTCGTCGTTGCCTTGGCGAGGGGGAGCTCGACGTCGTAGGTCTTGGTGATGGTCGGGGCCGAGGAGACGGCCGTGAGGAGCCAGGCGGCGACGAGCTCGTGGGTGTCGGCGTCAACGAGGTGGACGTGGACGCGCTTGGCGCCGGCGTCGCGCGCGCGGTAGTGGACGGCGAACTTGTTGTGCGCGTGCGGCACGAGGCGGAACTCGTTCGGCGGGTCGAAGGTCGCGTCGCCCGCGGCCCCCCCCCCCGCGACGTCGGCCCCGCCGGCGACGGCGGCGTAGGCCTTGACGACGCGGGGCGTCCGGTCGCCGCGGACGACGAGCTCGACGCCCGCGGCCTGGCCCGCGACGCCGTTGAGGTCCGCGCGGAGCCGCGAGTGGACGACGACGTGCCAGAGCTCCGCGAGGCGCGCGCAGAAGCGGTCGCGGAAGACGAGGACGTAGAACTCGCCGACGGAGGGGAAGGCGCCGACGCGGGCGTACTTGATCAGGACCTCGTGCGCCCCCGGGCAGTCCGTCGACTCGCGCCACTGGATGGACACGTCGCTCGCCTCGCCGCGGCCGGTCGACACGCAGTGGACGTACATGCTCCGGTGGCCCCGCGGCTCCGGCGCGGCGAGGGCGTTCGCCCAGCCGCCGGCGACCTGGGCGCCGCCGTCGACGGCCTTGGGCGCCGGCGGCAGCACGCGGACGCAGCGCTTCAGGATCTCGCCCTCGCTCTGGTAGAAGCGGAACGTCCGGTCGACGACGCAGGCCCGCGGCCGGCTCTCGACCTCGACGGCGGCGACGACGTAGCCGCCGGCGGCGACGAAGCGCACGGGGACGACGCGGCTCGGCGCGCTGCCGGACCCGGGCGCCGCGGGGCCGTCGCCGTCCTTGGCCTCGGACGACGACCGGCGGTCGCCGCGGCGCCCCTCGTCGGGGGCCGCCTTGGTCTGCCGCGCGCCCCACTTGAGGTCGTGGGACGGGGGCTCGAGGGAGAGGAAGGCGAAGGGGACCCGGATCGTCTCGTGGGCCATCAGCAGGACGACGGGCGGCGCGCCCGGCGGGCCCGACGCGTCGATCATGTCGGCCTCGACCGCGCCGGCGCCGGCGTCGCCGAACGCGGGCGCCACGTGGCGCCGCAGGTGGGCCCACTCCTCCGTCGACGTCACGAGGCGCAGCTCCGTCTCCTTGCGCGGGAGGTCGACGCTGAAGCGCTCCGCCCGCGAGAAGGGGTTCGTCACCTCGACCTCGAACCAGCAGCACGTCCCGAACGTCGGGTAGATGGGCACGGTCGTCAGCATCGACTTGGCGAGCATGCCGCGGACCATGTCGCGCTTGCTGCCCTGGCGGTACCACTCGATCATCTTCAGGTCGTCCCACTCGTCGACGAGGCGCGCGTCGTCG
>NZ_NYWI01000049.1:0-26046 GCF_002684955.1 Tistrella sp.
AAGGATGGCCCCGATCGCCCTTCCACAAGCCCGCACAGTTGCATGGGCCAAGAGCCCGCCAACAAGCTTGGGAAAGGGAGAAATCATGCCACAGGATCGTCCGATTGTCGGCATCGACGTGTCGAAAGACCGGCTGGATGTCCACATCGTTCCAGGTGACAGGCGTTGCTGGCGGCCGGCCTGCCGATGCGCCGGTGCAATGCCCTGCAGGTGCGCCGTTTCGGTCGTCAACCGGATGCTGCCGTCCAGGCGGCCGCCATGCGCAGGATGGCGGCTTCGCCGAAACGGGGGCCGATGAATTGCAGGCCGATCGGGGCGTTCGCAGGGGCGGGCGGCGAGGTGGGGACCGAGACCGCCGGCAGCTTCGCGAAATTCGCAAGCGCGGTGAAATCGGCCTGGCCGGCGGGGACCGGCGCGTCATGGGCGAAGGCGGTCTGGGGGGCCGTGGGCAGGATGAAGGCGTCGAGGCCCGCCAGGGCCGCACGGGCGGCGACGCCGATTTCGGCGGTGCGGCGGTATGCGCCCGCCAGCCGGGCGGCGCTGGCATCGCGGCCATAGCGCAGGGCGGCGGCGAAGCTCTCGCTCACGCCCTGGGGCGTGGTGGTACCGTCGGGGCCCATCAGTTCGGGATGCAGCTCCGCCGCCTCGGCTTCGGAAATCAGCAGCCCGTCGCGGCGCGCGCGGCCGGGCGACCAGCCGGGGATGGCGACCGGCTGGATGGTGGCACCCAGATCACGCAGCCGGTCGAGCGCGCGGGCGAAGGCCTCGCGCACCGCCGGCTCGGTCTCGACGGCGTCGATCTCACGCGGCAGGCCGAGGCGCATGCCGGCCAGGCCGCGGCCGCAGGGCATCGCCGTCCAGCCGGCGGGCGCGGGTTCGGCCACCGGGTCGGCGGGATCGAAGCCGGCCAGGACCCGGGTGACCAGGGCCAGATCGTCCACCGACCGCGCCACCGGCCCGATATGGTCCAGCGACCAGGCGAGCGGCACCACGCCGGCATTCGAGACGAGGCCGGTGGTCGGCTTCAGCCCCATCACGCCGCAATAGGCGGCCGGTATGCGCACGGAGCCCATGGTGTCGGTGCCGAGCGCCACCGGCACGAAACCGGCCGCCACCGCCGCCCCCGAGCCGCCGGACGAGCCGCCCGGGGTGCAACCCGGCACGGCTGGGTTGCAGCAACGGCCGAAATGCGGGTTATCGGTTGTGGCACCGAGCGCACCCTCATGCATGTTGAGCGTGCCCAGGATCACCGCGCCCGCCGCACGCAGCCGCGCCACGGCCGGCGCGTCTGCGGCCGCGATGCGGTTGCGCCAATAGCCCACCCCCGCCGACCAGGCGAGGCCGCGCACGGCGATATTGGCCTTCACCGCCACCGGCACACCATCGAGCGGGCCCAGCGGGCAGCCGTCGCGGAAACGGGCAGCGGAGGCCTTTGCCGCCGCCCGCGCGCCCTCGACATCCAGCTCGATGAATGCCCGGATGTCGCCATCCAGCGCCCGGATCGCCGCGATGCAGGCATCGAGCACCGCCAGCGGATCGGCCGTGCCATTGCCGTAGGCGGCCCCAAGCTCCGTTGCGGTGAGGCGGGTGAGGTCCGCAGACACGGGCGTCGCGTTCATGTGCGTGGGCTCTTTCGGCGAAGAGGAAGATGACGGGAGAGCGGCGGGGGAGAGCGGCGGGGGAGACGGGCGGTCAGCGGCGCTTACTTGCGCTCGTCGATCAGCCGGACCGGCTTCTGGCGCACCTCTATGCCGGTCAGCGGCGCCAGCTCGCCCGGTGCCGCGAAAGCGACGCCGATCTCGACACCCAGGCGGGTGCGCAGGATCTTCTCGTAAGCCGCCTTCATCGCGGCATCCCCGCCCCCGGTCCGGACCTCGACATGGACGGTCATCTCGTCGCGGCCGTCGATGCGGTCCACCCGGCAGATATATTCGCCGGTCATCTCCTCGCGTTCTTCCGAGAGCAGCGCGCCGATGCCGGTCGGAAAGATGTTGATGCCGCGCAGCTTGACCATATTGTCGGACCGGCCCATGAAGCCGCGGATCCGGCGGAAATTGACGCCGGTCGATGAGGCGCCGGTCATCACCTCGGTCACGTCGTGGGTGTTGAAGCGGATGATCGGGAAGACGTCGTCCTTGAACAGGCAGGTGCAGACCATGTCGCCCAGCGCGCCGTCTTCCACCGGCAGGCCGGTATCGGGATCGAGCAGTTCCAGATACTGCGCATCCTCCATCACATACATGCCGTCCTGGTCGGGGCCCTGACCGGCGATGATGCCGGTGTCGCCGACACCATACCAGTCATAGACCTGGGCGCCGCCCCAGGCCTGGCTCATGGTCTCGCGGCTTTCGGCGCCGATATGGCCGGTGATCATGCGGATGCGGATGTCGCGGCCGGGCTCCATGCCCTCGGCGCGGGCGACATCGGCCAGACGCTTCACATAGTCGCCGAAGCCGACCAGCACCGTGGCG
This sequence comes from Tistrella sp., assembly GCF_002684955.1. Lineage (NCBI taxonomy): Bacteria > Pseudomonadati > Pseudomonadota > Alphaproteobacteria > Geminicoccales > Geminicoccaceae > Tistrella > Tistrella sp. Next base: position 2,472 of record NZ_NYWI01000049.1, read on the forward strand.
CCGAATTCGCGCATCATCATGACCTGATTGACCGACCGGGTCTCGATGCCGGTGCCGGCGCTCATGAACCAGGCGCCGACCCAGTGGCTCACCGCCTCGCGGACGTAATGGCCGCCATTGATCAGCCCATGGCCATAGACCGAATGAACCACATCCTCGCGCCGCATGCCCTGCCAGAGATAGGCGCGCGCCAGAAGACGGTTCTGCACCTCGCGGCTTTTGGCGCCATAGATCAGCGGCTGGGGCTTGCCGGTGGTGCCGCTGGTGGTCTGGAACACGACCGGCGGGCGCTGGCCGGCGGGGTAGCTGTCGAGCCCGTGGAAATCGCCCATGGGCGGATGGGCGGCGACCGAGGCCATCAGCTCGGTCTTGGAATAGGTCGGCAGCCGGCCGATATCGGCAAGGCCCCGGATGTCGCCGGGCTCGATGCCCTTCTCGCCCCAGAGCCGCTGATAGAACGGCACCTTCCAGGCGAAATCGAGGCATTTGCGGAACTGCGCGTCCTGGCGCGCGAACAGCTCGTCGCGGCTGAGGCGTTGCCCCAGGGCGACGAAATCATCCCCCACCGGATAGGCCTGGACGATCGTGGGGTAGTCCATGGCCTGGAAATAGTCGGGCGCCTGGAAATAGTCGGGACCGGTCATGCTTTCGTCTCTTCGCAAATGTGGGGGGTGAAGGTGTGACGGTGAGGGATGCAGATCAGGGCAGGATGGCGGTGAAAGCGGCGATCCGGGCCGGATCGGGGCCTTCAAGGGCCTCGATCGCCTGGATCAGCGCCCCGATGCGCTGCTCGTCCAGCCCGGCCGCCCTGGCCAGCGTGCGGGTCTTGGTCACCACCGCCGCATGATCGACCGGATTTTCGGGGTCGCCCAGAGCATCCGGCACCTCGGCACGGCTGGTGGTGCCGTCGTCCCAGGTGATGGTGAGGCCGGTGCCGAAACGGCGCGGATAGGCGCCGGCATAGGGCTCGGCCACCACCAGCCGCACCCGCGCGCGCAGCCCGGCCACCGCCGGATCGGCAATGACCTCGGGTTCGAAGGCATCGAGCGGCGGCGGGCCGCCGAGCAGGGTGACGGCCACCGCATGCTGCAGGCTGAATTTGGCCTGGATGGTGCTGGCGGGATCGGGCCGGTCGCAGAAGGTGAGCGCATCGGCGAAGCTGCGCACCTCGATCGCGGCCGGCATGCGGCCATGTGCCTCGTCGCGGAGGATCAGCGCGGCATCGATCGCGGCATGGGCATGGCGGCAGGCCGGCCAGGGTTTGATGCTGGTGCCGAGGATCAGCCAGGCGCCGTCATGGGGCGCCGTGATCTCCGCCGGCCGGGCATCGGGCGCCATGCCGGCGAACAGGCCCTGGGGCCCTTCCAGAATGAAGCGCGGGCCCCCCAGGCCTGCCGCGGCCAGCCAGGCCGCCTCGACACCGCCGGCGGCGGCGCGGGCGGTGTGGAACTGCTTGGTGGTCACCGGCTCGTGCCGGCACTGCCAGAGCCCGGCGGCACGGGTGGCGGCGGTGCCGAGCGCGCCGGTCAGACGTGCCTGGTCCAACCCCATCAGCGAGGCCGCGGCCGCGGCTGCCCCGAAGGCGCCGCAGGTGGCGGTGGGGTGGAACTGGCGGTAATGGGCGGGGCCCATGGCGCGCCCCAGGCGCACCATCGCCTCGTAACCGCGCACCACCGCATCGAGCAGGGCATCGGGGCCGCTGCCCAGCGCCTCGGCCATGGCCAGCGCCGCCGGGATGACCACGGGGCCCGGATGCAGCACCGCCTGGCGGTCGACATCGTCCATTTCGTAGATATTGCCATAGGCGCCATTGGTGAAGGCGGCGTCACGGGCGGGGGCGCGCCCCGCACCCAGCACCCGCGACGGCCCGGCCGCCCCACCCGCGGCAAGCCGCGCAAAGGCGCGGCCGGTTTCGGTCGCCGCCCCGATCACGGCACAGCCGGCCCAGTCGAGCACCGCGCGCCGGGCCCGGCGACGCGCCGCCGCATCGACCGGGCGGACAAGGTGCCGGCTCAACTGTTCGGTCAGGCTGGTCGGGCTGGCGGGGCTGTCAGACATCGGAATTCTCGGGCATGAGGGCTATCTTCCAAATTTGTCCGGACATATACTAGCAGCCGAAACCCGGAGCGCAACCCGTTCAGTGACGGATGATGACGAGCAGCATGTCCCCCCTGCCCCTGATCGATCTCGACAGCCTGGCCCGGGCTCTGGCACCCGCCCGGCGGATCTATGCCGCCGGCTGCGCGGGCGAACCCACCGGGGTGCTGGCGGCGCTGGGCGCCTGCGGGGCGCTCAGGGACAAGACACTCACCGGCGTGTTCATCCCCGGCGTCAACCGGCTGGATCTGGCGGCGCTGGACCCGACGCTGACGGTCGAGTCGATCTTCGTCACCCCGGCCCTGCGCCGGGGGTTCGAGGCAGGCCGGGTGCGGCATCTGCCGCTCGCCTATGTCGACACATACCACCATCTGCAGGCGAGCCCGATCGACGCGGCGCTGTTCACCGTGGCGCCGCCGCGCGACGGCATGGTGTCGCTGGCCATGGCCCATGATTTCACCCCGGCGGTGGCGGCCGGTCGCGCGCGGCTTTATGGCGTGATCCTGCCCGACCTGCCGGAACCGCGCGACGGTATCCGGATCCCGATCGACCGGTTTTCCGGGCTGATCGACAGCGACGGCCTGCCCGCGGGGCTGCCGCCCGATCGTGACGATCCGGTCCAGGCGCGGATCGGCGCACGCATCGCCGGGCTGATCGAAGACGGCGCCACCATCCAGACCGGCATCGGCGCCGCGCCGGCGGCCCTGCTCCGCGCGCTGAAGGATCACCGGGATCTGGGGCTGCATGCCGGGATGGTGACGGCGGCGGGGCTGGAGCTGCTGGAGGCGGGTGTGGCGAGCCGCGGCATCACCACCGGCGTGGCCCTGGGCACGCCCGATTTCCACCAGCGCATCGCCCGGGCGGAGCGCGTGCGCTTCCGGCCGGTGGCCGAGACCCACGACATCGCGCGGCTGGGCGCCCTGCCCCGGCTGGTGGCGGTGAACGGGGCGATCGAGGTCGACCTGTTCGGCCAGGCCTCGGCCGAGATGATCGGCGGCCGCCAGATCAGCGGCCAGGGCGGGCTGGTCGATTTCCTGCGCGGCGCGCGCCGCTCGGCAGGCGGGAAAGCGGTGGTTGCCCTTGCCTCGACCGCCGCGGGGGGTGCACGATCCAGGATCGTCCCTGTTCTGGAGAGTGGAACTGTTGTATCCATCCAGCGCGCGGATATCGACATCGTCGTCACCGAATACGGCTGTGCGGATCTGCGTGGGTGCGACCTCGACATGCGGGCGGAACGCCTGATCGCCGTGGCCGCGCCCGAATTTCAAGGGGAGCTGGAACGCGCATGGAGCAGGATCAGGCGGCAGATCTGACCCGGGACCCGGCGGCCGCCGCGGCGGACGGCCCGGAAATCCCCCGCTATCTTCAGGTTTTCCAGGAGATCCGCGACCGGATTTCCGACGGTCTCTATCCGGTCGGCAGCCTGGTGCCGACCGAGGCGGAGCTGTGCGCGGAATTCGCCGTCAGCCGCTATACCGTGCGCGAGGCGCTGCGCCGCCTGGTCGAACAGGGCTATGTGGAGCGCCGGCAGGGATCGGGCACCCATGTGCTCTCGGCGGAACCGGGCTCGATCTTCAGCCAGTCGATGCGGTCGCTGTCGGAATTGTTCCAGTATGCGCTGGACACCGATTTCCGCATTCACGCCATGGAAATGGAACGGCTGGACGAGCCGACCGCCCGGCTGATCGGCACCGAACCGGCCGAGCCCTGGCTGCACATCCACGGCGTCCGCTCCGCCCAGGGCGACGGCGCGCCGATCAGCTATACCGAAGTCTTCGTGCCCGAACGCTTCGCCTGGCTGCAGGACGAATTCCCCAACTGCCACGGCCCCTTCTACGCCCTGATCGAACAGCGCGCCCGGGTGACGGTGACGGAAACCCTGCAAACCATCACCGCCCTGCCCATGCCCCCCGAAAGCCGCCGCCTCTTCGACGACACCCGCCCCGAAGCCCATGTCCTGCGCGTCGTCCGCCGCTATCTGGACCGCAAGGGCCGGCCGCTGATCGCCTCGGTGAATGATCATCCGGCGGATCGGTATAGTTATACGATGCGGATTAAGAGGGATGGGGGGTGATCAAAATTCTACCCAGGATGTATTATCGTGCCAGTGATGTTTGTCCTTGGGGCTTGTATCCACATGAAGACACCCAAAACGCTCTTTAAATATGTTCGAACTGCAGATGCCGCTATTAATATCCTGAGAGGCAGATTTAAGTTTACACCTCCCGCCGATTTAAATGACCCCTTCGACCTTTTCCCGTTCGTGGATGAGGAAGAAATATTCAAATCTTTAGAAGATCAACGCAGACATGGGATCAGCGAATGCGAGTTCAATTTCCTTAAATTACAGGCAAAATTCCTATCTCGCCTGGATATAGATTTTCCCGTTCCCGACAACATAGAAGAATATAACAGAATTATACAGAATGACGCATTCGATAGCCCTTATATTACCAATTTTTATCAAAAAATCGCAAAATACATTAGATCAAAAGTGGGCGTTATGTCCCTTTCCTCTCGATTTGACTCTTTGCCGATGTGGGCACACTACGCAGATCTTGCGCAGGGCTTTATCGTAGTTCTTCGCGACCTCTCAGATATCTATAATGATGAAACCACCGGGATCCTTGATATATTGAAGCCAGTCAGGTACGAGAAAAACCCTGTCGGTATGAGTTTTAATCCTTCCACACAGGATCGGCTTTTCTTTTCGAAGCACGAGGACTGGGCATATGAGCAGGAATGGCGTGTTTTGACTGACCTCAAGAGCTGTATTCCGGAAAGTGGCCTAAGTCTTAAAGTATTCAATCCGATACATGTTGAGGGAATCATATGCGGATGGCGCTCTCCGAAAGAAGACGTTCTACGTGTCAGTTCTGAAGCTGAATCGCTGCCTCATAAGCCAAATATGATGCAGGCCAGAATAGTTGATGGAAAATTTTCCCACGAACACTACGGAAAATCTCACACACATAGCTGTTCGCTATGCCAGGATAGGAACACAAATTAACCATTTATACCGCAGTCCCCCAAAATTAAAAAATGGGCATGAACAGAGGCGGGAACGCACTGGAAATGCATTTTATATTGTACGTCCGGCGGTGCAATATCCAATCTCCCGCCCTTATTTAGACTTCTGTTATGAGCCACATCATCGAATCGCTACGCAACGACCTGGCTGCGCTACACGACGCAGGCGCCCTCAACAAGGTGACGCTGCGCGCGTTCGGCGCGATCTGCCCGGCCCCGGTTCGGGAGTTCAGCCCCATGGAGATCAAGCATCTGCGCGAAAGCCTGAAGATCAGCCAGCCGGTGTTCGCACATCACCTGCACACCACCGCGTCAACTGTGCGCAAGTGGGAGCAAGGCGCGACCCGCCCCACCGGCCCGGCGCTCAAGCTGCTGAACGTCATTGCGGACAAGGGGTTGCAGGCCATTATCTGATGTTGGGCCCTAGGCATGATTGGCGGCAGGTATCGGCGACCCCGCCGGTTGGCCGACAGCTACGACCATTCTAGATAGAGGTGAAGAAATTTCCTCACCTCTATCAGAAATCAGATGGGAGCCGATCATGGGCACGCTGCTGAAAGAAGAATGCACGATCACCGCCAACGGCCAGACCACTGTGCCCAAGAGCGTGCGACAGGCTTTGGGCGTGGACTACGGCGGGCGCATCGCCTTCTTTGTGGACAATCAGCATCGGGTTCATGTCGAGAAAGTAATGGAAGAGGCAAGCGATCCGGTCGTGGATCGCTTCCTCGCATTTCTGGCGCAGGACATGCGCAAACACCCGGGCACATCCATCGCCGCACTGCCCGCCAGCCTGCGCGATCGCATGGCAGCACTTGTCGGGGACATGGACGCCGACCTTGATGCCGAGATTGATGGGGATGTCGCGCTCCAGCCGTGATCACGATCAGGTGATGATATCTGCGGTCTAAACCGCCATCACCCCCCCATCCACAAACAGCTCATCCCCCGCCACAAAACCGCTGTCCTCCGATGCCAGGAACAGTACCGCCCGGGCGACTTCTTCCGCGTTGCCGAGGCGGGCGAAGGGGGTCATCTGTTTCAGGGCGTCTTCGGTGCCGGGGTTGGCGGTGAGGTATCTGTCCATGGCCGGGGTCAGGATCATGCCGGGGGAGACCACGTTGACGCGGATGCCGAGGGTTTTGAGGTCGGTGGTCCAGCTGCGGGCGAAGGAGCGGATGGCGGCCTTGGTGGCGCTGTAGATCGAGAGCCCCGGCAGGCCCTTGCTGCCGGCGGCCGAGCCGGCGAGGATGATGGCGCCGCCCGCCGTCATCAGCGGCAGGGCCTTTTGCACGGTGAAGACCGTGCCCTTGAGGTTGACGTCGAACAGGCGGTCGATATGGGCCGCGTCGATGGCGTCGAGGCCGGCGGATTCGGAAATGCCGGCATTGGCGAAGACGATGTCGATGCGGCCATGGTCGCGGCGGATGCGGTCGTAGAGCCGGTCCAGATCCGCCGGGTCGGCGACATCCCCCGGCACGCCGACGGCACCATGGCCGATGGCGGCGACGGCCGCGTCCAGTGCCGCCGGCCGGCGGCCGGTGACATAGACATGCGCGCCTTCGGCGGCGAAATGCTGCGCCGTGGCCAGGCCGATGCCGTCACTGCCGCCGGTGATCACCACCACCTTGTTCTCAAACCGGTTCCCGAACCTGTTCTCAGATCGCTGCGCGATGCCCATCTGTCATGCCCCATGTCATAAGTGGAGGATTGCTCCACTTAAAATATGGAGGCATCCTCCGTTTGACAAGTGTTTCCGGAGAAGACCGTGAGCGAAGACACCATGAACCAGGAGGGCGCCCTGCGCGCCGATGCCCGGCGGAACCGCGAGCGCATCCTGGCGGCGGCCGAGGCGGTGTTTCTGGAACAGGGCGCCGGTGCCGCGCTGGAGGATGTGGCGAAGCGTGCGGGCGTAGGCATCGGCACGCTGTATCGCCGGTTTCCGACGCGCGAGGAGCTGCTGGCCGCCACCTGCAGCGCCCGCTTCCTGTCGCTTGCCGAGACAAGCCGGACGCGGGATGACGGGCGCGATCCCGCCGGCGCGCTCAGGGCCTATCTCGAAGACCTGGCGGCCGACACGACGCTGTATCGCGGCCTCGCCACCTCGATCGGTACGGTTTTACAAAGCGGAACGCCCGGCTGCCATGCGACGACGGCGGAAGGGCGGCGGCTGCTGCATCAGGCGCAGGCCGCCGGCGCCGTTCGCCCGGATGTGAGCTTCGAGGATCTGGTCTGCGTGGTGACCGCGATTTCCCTCGCCACCGGGGAGGACGAGGCGTCACAGACGCGCATCCCCCATCTGCTGGGCCTGTTCCTGGAGGGGATCTTCCTGGAGGGGATGGGCCGGCGGTGAGCGTCAGGGCGCCCTGACCACCTCGACGACCGCGGCCCCGATCTCGGCCAGGGCCTTGTTGCGCGTTGCGAAATCCGTCTCGGCATCCCCCAGATAGATCGCCGCGATCCAGGGCGCCCGGCCCGGCGGGGTGATCAGGGCCACCAGATTGCGGCTGTTGTCACCCGCACCGGATTTGTCGGCAATCTGCCAGTCGGCCGGGGCGGATTTGCGCAGCAGGGCGCCGGCGACGCCGCCATGGCGCATCCATTCGGTCAGCTGCGCCCTGGATGCCGGGGTCAGGCCGGTGCCGAGCAGCAGGGTTTCCATGGTCGCCGCCATGGCCGCCGGGGTGGTGGTGTCGCGGGGGTCGCCGGCCGGCGCGCTGTTCAGACCGGGTTCGAGCCGGTCCAGCCGGCTGACCGGATCACCGATGCTGCGGAAGAATTGCGTGACCCCGGCCGGGCCGCCGAGGCGGGTGATCAGAAGATTGGCCGCGGGGTTGTCGCTCTGGTCCAGGGTGGCGAAGCAGAGATCGGCGATCGACATCGCCTGGCCCACACGCGGTCTGGTGACCGGCGCATGGGAGACGAGATCGGCCCGGCGGATGGGTAGGGTCTCGTTTAGTGAGATACGCCCGGCATCGACCCCGGCCAGGATCGCGCCGCAGATCGGCATCTTGACCGTGCTGTTCATCAGGAAGCGTTCATCGGCGCGGTGCCCCCATCGCCAGCCGCGGCCGGTATCGTGCAGCACGAGGCCGATGCGGGCATCGAGCTGATCCTCGATGCGGCTGACGGTGTCGGCAAGCCGGGTCTCGGGCGTATGGGTCTTCGGCGTGTCGGCACGGGCGGGCATCGCCAGAAACAGCCCCAGGGCCAGGCCCGCCACAAGACGCGGCAGACGCGGCAGACGCGGAAGAGCGATCGGCATCATGAGATCTCCTCAAGATTTTCTTATGCCGTTCTCTTAATCGGGCTTGCATCGGCGGCCCAGCCGACAAATCCTGCTGGCCGCCATAAGCTGAGGTTATGCGATGGATCGCCCGGACATCCCCCTGAACGCGCTGCGCGTCTTCGAAGTGGCCATGCGCCAGGGCAGCTTCACCAAGGCGGCGATCGAACTGCGCGTGACCCAGGCGGCGGTCAGCCATCAGATCGCCCGGCTGGAGGATCTGCTGGGCGCCACCCTGTTCCAGCGCACCTCTCAAGGCCTGGTGCCGACGGATGAGGGGCGGCTTCTGGCACCGGTGCTGGAACACAGTTTCGACGCCATCGGCCGGGTGCTGGACAGGCTGCACGGCCGGCGCGATGTCGAGGTGCTGAATGTCGGCGTGAACACCACCTTCGCCCTGGGCTGGCTGACCGCCCGGCTGGACGGGTTCTGCGCCGCCCATCCCGAAATCGAGCTGCGCATCGCCACCAACAACAACCGCGTGGAAATTCTGCGCGAAGGGCTGGACATGGCGATCCGCTTCGGCACCGGCGGCTGGACCGGGCATGAAACCGTGCCGCTGATCGAGGCGCCGCTGTCGCCGCTCTGTGCCCCCGGGCTGGCGGCGCGGCTGCAGGATCCGGCCGATCTGGGCCGGGCGGTGCTGCTGCGCAGTTATCGCAATGCGGAATGGCCGCAATGGTTCGCCGCCGCCGGCATCCCCGCCCCGCCGGTCACCGGCCCGGTTTTCGACAGCTCGGTGGCACTGGCGGAACTGGCGGCCGACGGCTTCGGCGTCGCCCTGCTGCCGGTCGCCATGTTCAGCCGCCAGATCCGCCAGGGGCGGCTGGTCCGGCCCTTCACGACCGCCGTATCGGCCGGGCGGTACTTCCTGGCCTGGCCGTCGGAACGGCCGCAGAGCCGGGCGATGGCGGCCTTCACCGCCTGGATCTCGGACGCCTGCCGCGACGCCGCCGAGGCGGGTCGGGCGGGTCGGGCGGGCCGGGCGGGTCAGGCGGGCATGGGCGACGGGATCAGCTGCGCCCGGATGTCGTCCGGCGCCGCTTCCGCCCAGAGCAGGAGGGCATCGAGTGCAGGACAGAGGGACTGACCCCAGTCGGTGAGGCAGTAGTCGACCCGGGGCGGCACCTCGGCATGGACGATGCGCCGGACCACGCCGTCGGTCTCCAGCTGGCGCAGCTGCTGGGCCAGCATCTTCTGCGATACCCCAGGGATCGAGCGTTCGAGTTCCGAGAAACGCAGGGTCTTGCCGCCGAACAACTGGAACAGGATCACCAGTTTCCAGCGCCCTTCAAGAATCCGCAAGGCGTTCTGAATACCCTGCGCGCCGCTATGGGGCGTGTAGTCGGGCCGCTTACTCATAAGTAAGTCCCTCACTTTTTTGTGCGGTCTTCCTTTTTCTTCAGCTTAGCGGCATATCGGAACCGGTCAATCACCTCCGCCCCCGAAAGGAGACCGTCCGATGATGTCGATCGATCCGTCCGAATTCCGCGGCAGGCGTGTGGTCATCACCGGCGGGACCAGGGGGGCCGGCGCGGCGGCGTTTCAGCGCTTTGCCGCGGGCGGCGCCGCGCTGATCACCGCCGCCCGGTCGGAGCGGCCCGATTTCGTACCCCCCAAGGCCTTCCTGGCCGCAGATCTGACGACGCCCGAAGGGGTCGCAACCCTTGCCGAGGCGGCCATCGACCGCCTCGGCGGGGTCGATATCATCGTGCATGTGCTGGGCGGGTCCGGGTCGCCGGGCGGCGGGTTTATGGCGCTCGACGATGCCTGCTGGCTGGCCGAACTCAACCTCAACCTGCTGAGCGCGGTCAGGCTCGACCGTGCACTGCTGCCCGGCATGATCGCGCGCGGCCGGGGGACCGTCATCCATACTGCATCGATCCAGCACCGCCTGCCGCTGCCCGACTCGACCACCGCCTATGCGGCCGCCAAGGCGGCACTCGTCACCTACAGCAAGGCGCTGTCCAAGGAGATCGGGCCGCGCGGCGTGCGGGTGAATGTCGTCTCCCCCGGCTGGATCTATACCGATGCCGCCGATGCCATGGTCAAACGGATCGCCGCCGGGGCGGGCACGACCGAGGAAGCGGCACGCCAGAGCATTCTGGACGCGCTGGGCGGCATCCCGATCGGCCGCCCCGCCCGCCCCGACGAGGTCGCCGAGGTGATCGCCTTCCTGGCATCGGACCGCGCCTCGGCCATCCACGGCACTGAGATCACCGTCGACGGCGGCACGGTGCCGACCATCTGACGGGTGGCATCACACCCGCAGCAGGGTCTTGATCGCCCGCCGCTCGTCCATCGCCCGATAGCCTTCGGCGACGTCGGCAAGCGGAAGCTCCAGGTCGAAGACCAGGCCCGGATCGATGCGGCGGCTGAGCACCAGATCCATCAGATGGGGCAGGAAGCGGCGGACCGGCGCCGGGCCGCCCAGCATGCCGACCTGCGAGAAGAACAGCTGCTGGCCGTCGAATTCAACGCCATGGGGCACGCCGACATTGCCGATCATGGCGCCGGGCCGGGCGACGCGCAGGGCCTGGGTCATCGAGTCCTGCGTGCCCACGCATTCAAGCACCGCATCGGCGCCGATGCGGGCGGTCAGTTCCCGCACCCGGGCGATGCCGGCCTCGCCGCGCTCGGCGACGATGTCGGTGGCGCCGTAATGCAGGGCCAGATCCTGGCGGGTCTTGTGGCGGCTCATGGCGATGATGCGGGCGGCGCCCATCTGCTTTGCGGCCAGCACGCCCATCAGCCCGACCGCACCGTCCCCCACCACGACCACGCTGGATCCGGGCTGGACGCGCGCGGCATCGGCCGCATACCAGCCGGTGCCGAGCACATCGGAGGCGGCGAGCAGGCCGGGGATCAGATCCTCGGCAGGCATTTCCCGGGTCGCAACCAGGGTGCCGTCGGCCAGCGGCACACGGGCGAGCACCGCCTGGGCGCCGCTCATGAATTCGCGCTGCTCGCAGGACGACTGAAAGCCGTGGCGGCAATGCGGGCAGGTGTTGTCCGACAGGCAGAACGAGCCGACCACGAACTGGCCGGGCCGCACGGTCGTGACCGCGGCCCCCACCTCGACCACCACGCCGCAATATTCATGGCCCATATGCATGGGGGCGGTGATGTCGTTCAGCCCGCGATAGGGCCAGAGATCGGAGCCGCAGATGCAGCTGGCGGCCAGGCGGATGATCGCATCAGTCGGCTGCAGGATTTCCGGCTCGGGGACGTGTTCGCAACGAACGTCGCCGGGGGCGTGGAGTACGGTGCCCAGCATGGGATCTGGTCCTTTCCCGAGGGGGGCCATGACGGGCATGGCCGGGTGCCTGACGACATAGCACCCGCCGCGCCGCACGATTAGATCATCAGATCGGTATGAACCTATGTCGCTCGCTCATATATTCTGGCCGGGCAGGTACGAGGGGAGACCGGAATGAAGCGTGAGGAACTGGGCGATCTGATGGCCTTCGTGGCCGTGGCCGAAGAGCGCAGCTTCACCCGGGCGGCCGCGCGGATGGGGACGTCGCAATCGGCGCTGAGCCACACCATCCGGCGGCTGGAAGAACGCATGGGCGTGCGATTGCTGACCCGGACCACCCGCAATGTCGCGCCCACCCATGCGGGCGAACAGCTGTTGGCGACCCTGCGCCCGGCCTTCGACGACATCGAGGCACGGATCCGGGCGGTGAGCGTGCTGGGCGACCGCCCCACGGGCACGATCCGCATCACCGCCAGCCGCCAGGCGGCCATGGACCTGCTGATGCCGGTGACCAGCCGGCTGATCGCCGAACATCCGGGCATCGAGATCGAAATCTCGGTCGATCAGCGCCTGACCGACATTGTCAGCGAACGCTATGACGCCGGGGTGCGGCTGGGCGAAGAGGTCGATCGCGACATGATCGCGGTCAGGATCGGCCCCGATCTGCGCATGGCGGTGGTGGGGTCGCCGGCCTATTTCGACCGCCACCCGGTGCCGCGCACCCCCCATGACCTGACCGGCCATGACTGCCTGAACCTTCGGCTGCCGACCCTGGGCGGGCTGTATGTCTGGGAGTTCGAGAAAGAAGGCCGGCCACTCAATGTGCGCGTCAGCGGCCGGTTCACCACCGACCACACGCCGCTGATCGTGGGGGCGGCACTCGACGGGCTGGGCCTCGCCTGCCTGCCCGAAGACCAGTTCGGCAGCCTGATCGCCGAGGGCCGGCTGGTGCGGGTGCTGGAGGACTGGTGCCCCCCCTTCCCCGGCTACCACCTGTATTATCCAAGCCGGCGCCAGGTCTCGCTCGCCTTCCGGCTGCTGGTCGATGCACTGCGGGCGCGGGCGGGCAGCCGTTCATGAGGCGGCCATTCATGAATCAGCAATATCAGCCTGTGCGGATCTGATCGTCTAATCGCAGGATCCCCATGCCCCCAGCTTATCGGCAATCGTGTGGCGCATGGCCTTGCCGCCCGCCACCGCCCGACCGATGCCGGAGGATCACGAGGATCATGAAGAAGATCGCCGCCACAATCGCCCTGTCCACGCTGGCCGCCACCGGCGCAGAGGCGCAGGAGGAGAGGCGCAGGATCGCCCCCGCCCCCGTCTACGAGGTCGCACCGGCGCTGGGCCGTTTCACCGACGACCTGCTGTTCGGCGAAGTCTGGGCCCGGCCGGTGCTGAGCCCGCGCGACCGCAGCCTGATCACCCTGGCAGCCCTGGTGTCCACCGGGCGGACGGCGCAGATCGGCGCCCATGTCGGGCGCGCGCTCGATAACGGCGTCCGACCGGAGGAGGTCGGCGAGCTGATTACCCAGCTCGCTTTCTATGCCGGCTGGCCGGTCGCCATTTCGGCAGTGTTCGAGACACGCACGGTGTTCGAGCAACGCAGCATCGGCCCGGTGGCCGAGAGCGGGGCCGCGCGGATCGAGCTGGAAGCGGCTGCCGAAGCAGCACGCAAGGCCGCCGTCGACGGCGCGGTCGGCCCCACCGCCCCGGCCCTCGCCGACCTGACCAACCGGGTGCTGTTCGGCGATCTGTGGCAGCGGCCCGATCTGGCGCCGCGCGACCGCAGCCTGATCACCATGGCGGCGCTGATCGCCATCGGTCAGCCGGAACAGCTGCCCTTCCACGCCGACCGCGCCATGGATAACGGCCTCAGCCGCGACGAGGCTGCGGAAGTGCCGGCCCATCTGGCCTTCTATGCCGGCTGGCCGCGGGCGATGTCTGCGGTGCCGGTGCTGGAAAAGGTGTTCGCCGGGCGTGCGGCCGCTGCGGCTGCCGGCACCGATCTGCGGGTGATCCCCGCCGCGCCCGAGACCGCGACACCCGGCCCCGACGCGTATTTCACCGGCGAGGTGAAGGTCTACGGCCATTATCAGGGCGACGCCCCCGCCCGGATCGGCGGGGCCACCGTCGCCTTCGCCCCCGGCGCCCGCACCGCCTGGCACACCCACCCGCTGGGCCAGACGCTGTTCATTTCCGAAGGCCGCGGTCTGGTGCAGAAAGACGGCGGGCCGGTCCTGAAGGTGGGCCCCGGCGATGTGGTCTGGATCCCGCCCCTGACCCGGCACTGGCACGGTGCCGCCCCCGATGCCGCCATGACTCATTTCGCGATCGCCGAGGCGCTGGACGGATCGGTCGTCACCTGGATGGAAAAGGTGTCGGACGCGGTCTATCCCTCGGGCGGCTGAGGCCGCGCATTTCGCATCGGTGGGCGTGATCCCCGATGACGGACCATATGCGGTGACCTATGCTCCGCCGGATACCCTCTCCATCGGAGAAACCGGCCATGGCCACGGTCACCGCTCATCAGCCCATCGATATGGACGACGCCTATTTCTGGTATGGAACGGTGGTCCGGGCGACCGCCTCCATGATCCAGGTGCGCAGCGGGTCACTTACGCAGACCTATACCGGCTCGTTTACCTATGACACGCGCCTCGGCACGATCAAGAGCGGCACGATGACCTATGTGCTGAACGGCAATGACCGGATGAACGGCTCGTCCGGCGGCGATGTGATCAAGAGCTATGGCGGCGACGATCAGCTCTATGGCAATGGCGGCAACGACGTGCTGAAGGGCGGCACGGGCAATGATCTGCTCGCCGGCGGCGCCGGAATGGACCGGCTGACCGGTGGCAGCGGCCGCGGCATCTTCCGCTTCGACACCGCCCCCGGCAGCGACAATCGCGACGTCATCACCGATTACGTGGTGGCGGACGACACGATCCAGCTGGAAAACGCCATCTTCACCCGGCTGACCAAGACCGGCGTGCTGGCCGCGGCAAACTTTCGGGTGGGTAACAAGGCAGCCGACGCCAATGACCATGTCTTTTACGACAAGGCCACTGGCGGGCTGTTCTATGATGCCGATGGCAGCGGCTCGGGGGCGGCGGTGCAGATCGCCCTGTTGGGCAAGGGCCTGGCGCTTACCGCCGCCGACTTCCTGGTGACCTGACCGGCGCTCGCTCCTGACGGCTTCAACCCATCTGGCCGGCCGGGATCGGCAGGGGCTGGCCGGGCACGCGGCCGCTCTGGGGAATTGTGCGCTTGGCGGTGCTTTGTTCGGCCAGCAATGCGGCAAGCTGCGCCTGCCGCTCGGCCCATTGCGGCTGGCCGGCCAGATTGTTCAGCTCCAGCGGGTCGGCGCTGAGTTCGTACATCTCGTATTCCTCGGCCACCGGCTGGTGCTTGACCGTGTAGTTATAGGGCCATTGGGTGGTGCCGTCGGTGTCGGGCGGCATGCCCACCGGGCTGGTCACGATGTCTTCGACATTGGCATTGGGATTACCCGGCCGGCCCGGCGTGCTCCAGAATTGCGGGTTGTCGAAATAGCGGGCGTATTTCCAGAGCGTCCCGTCCTCTCCCGCCACGATCACCGCTTCGATATGGTTGGGCTGGATGACCGAGTTGTAGGCGATGCCGGTGAAGTTGACCTGGTTGGGGCCGCGGCTGGGGTCGTCGTCGGTCATGAAATAGATCGGATCGGTCAGCGGTGTGCGGTTGACCAGCGCGGGCGTCAGATCGCGGCCGATCAGCGGCACGGCATCGGTATAGCGCGGCGCGATCCGGGCGAGCAGCTGGTCGGCATCCAGCCCGGCCAGGCCCAGCATGGTCGGCAGCAGATCGACATGGCTGGTCAGCCCGTCGACCTCGGCCCCGCCGGGGAAAAGCCGGGGGTTGGAGATGATGAAGGGCACATGCAGCGCCTCTTCATACATCGTGTACCATTTCTGGTGCATATGGCCATGGGCGTCGAGCAGGTCGCCATGGTCCGAGGTGAAGATGACGATGGTGTCCTCGGCAAAGCGGGTCTGCATCAACGTCTCATAGACGGCCATCAGGTCAGCATCGACGGTCTGCTGCAGCTGATAATAGAGACGCTCGTAGAATTCCTTGTCGACGATCGGCTGCATCCACTGCCGGTAGCTTTCGGCATAGCTGGCCTGGGCGGATGGCTTGGTGGAGAGATCTTCGAAACGCGAGGCCTTGAAGCTGTCGTCGAACAGATCCTTCGGCACGTCCTCGCCCACCGGGAAGGAGAAGCCGCCGCCGAGACGGGCGGCCAGGCCATAGAGGGTGATGTCGTGCGGATTGACGAAGGAGGCGACCATCAGCCAGGGCGTGTCGTCCCCGGCGGCATCCAGCGCCTTCAGCGTCGCCACCACCTCGTCGCGATAGGCGACATCGCGGCCCCGGGCATCCTTGGCCGACGAGCCGCTGTTGAGCGGGTTCGACCCATGGGGCTCGGGCCCGATCCAGCCGTCGAAACCATAGGGATCCAGCCGGTTCGCGGCACGATAAAGCGCCACCTTCTGCGGATCGGGCGCCCCGTCGGCGGTATAGGACGGCAGGCCGTTATGGGTGCCGGGCGTGGCGAGATCGGCATCGGACACATGCCATTTGCCATGCCAGAAGGTGCGATAGCCGCCGGCCCGGAACCAGGCGCCCATGGTCGGCACGCCGTTGGGATCGAGCCAGAAGGTCTGCGGATCCGAGGCCGACTTGGCCGCACCCGTGGTCTGGGTGACGCCGTGCAGCGAGGGATACTGGCCGGTGAACATCGAGGTCCGGCTGGGCGCGCAGGCGACCGAGGCGGCATAGTGACGGGTGAAGTTCACGCCGTTCTGCCGCAGCACCGGCTGAATGTGCAGATGGGCGGCGCGGAAGGCCCGGGTCGCCTCGCTTTCGTAAACCGGCGGATGGCGCATCTCGTCCACCATCAGGAACAGGAAATTCGGCCGCCGGCCGGGCACGGGCTGAGTCATCGTCTCGTCCTCTCCTCCACGGGGCCGGCGGCGCACCACCTCCGCATGACATGGCGTCATGTGCCGGCCCTTGGACATTTGGGCATGACAGACGAAAAGCCGGCCAGAATTTTTCAATTAAAAATCAGGTTTTGTTTACCTCTACACCACTGACGATGTTCCGACCCGGCCCATTTCGCCGCAGGTCCAGAAATGCGACCGCATGCGGCAACCGTGTGGCAACATAACTTGAGATGCAGAATCCTCCACGGCAAAATACCCTCGGCGGTGTGCTGGTGCATGTCATGCAGCATACCGCTCCACCTCCGGAGCACCCTGATTTTCCCCGGAGATCAAACCCATGGCCTATACCTGGCGCCGCAAGACCATTCTCGCCAAGCTGGAGAGCGGCTACGCCGTCGACGCCGCACCCAACGGCACCAGCGATGCGATCGAGACCGAGAATCTCGCGATCACCCCCCTGCAGCACGGCCTGGCCGAACGCAATATCGATGACGGCCGCCTGGGCAATCGCGGCGGTTTCATGGTCGGCCGCAATGTGCAGGTGACCTTCGACGTCGCCTTCGCCGGTGCGGGCGAGGCCGGCACCGTGCCCGCCTATGGCAGCCTGCTGAAGGCCTGCGGCATGTCGGAAGACATCGTCACCGACGAAAGCGTCGCCTATGCGCCCATCGATGACCTGCCGCCCTCGGCCACGCTGTATGTGAACGTCGACGGCGTGCGCCACGCCGTGACCGGGGCCCGCGGCAATCTGGCGATCCGGATGACGGTCGACCAGATCCCCTACCTCGCCTTCACCTTCATCGGCCTGTTCGTGCCCGTGACCGCCGCGGCCATGCCGGCCGTGTCGCTCAGCGGCTTCACGACCCCGGTGCCGGTGGGTCCGGTCACAACCGCGGTCGCCTTCGACGCCGTGTCGCTGGGCATGCAGTCGCTGGAACTCGACATGGGCAACGACATCCAGTACGTGGCGCTGACCGATGCCGAGAAGATCGAGCGTGTCGCCCGCAGCGGCACCGCCACGATCACCGCCCAGATGCCGCAGCTGGCGACGCGCAACTTCTTCAGCGATGCCGCCGCCAACACCACCGGCGTGGTCAGCATCACCCACGGCACCGAGGACGGCGCCAGGGTCGGGCTGACGCTGCGCAAGGTCCAGATCACCGACATCACCTATCAGGAGATTTCGGGCACGGTGGGCCTGCAGATGCAGCTTGCCCTGCTGCCGACGCCGGTCGCCGGCGAATTCGCCATCACCGTGCGCTGAGGACCGATCATGCTGAAGCTCCGCATCGCCGACCGGCTGGAATTCACCGCCCGCGTCTCGGTCGAAATGCCCAATGAGCGGGGCGGCTTCGACCGGGCTTCGTTCACCGCCCGCTTCGAAATGCTGCCCGATACCGAGATCGACGCGATCCGGCGCAGCGCCCAGGAAGCCGGCGAGAACGAAGACAAGGCGCTGATGCGCCGCGCCCTGATCGGCTGGGAAAACGACCTGCAGGACGCAGAGACGGGCGAGCCCATCGCCTTCTCGGACGACAATCGCGACCTGCTGCTGGCGCTGCTGCCGGTGCGCAACGCCGTCGCCCACGCCTATTTCGCCTCGATCTCCAACGGCATGATCCGGCGAAAAAACTGACCGACGTCGCCCGCGCCTGGGCGGCGGGCGACGATGCGGCCGAAGACGATCAGGACCAGGACCTGGCGATGCTGGGCATCACCGGCGAGCAGGCGGCGGCGCTGAAAGCGCGCCGGCGGCTGCTCGCCGGCCCGGACGGCATCGAGATCTGGCCCCAGAATCTGAAGCCCTGGTCCCTTTTCCGGCGGGTCGCGACCCAGTGGCGCACCGCCGGACCGGCCGGCCAGCCCATCGGCCTGGACTACACGGCACTCGCCTTCGTGGCCCGTGTGGAACGCTGCCGTGTGACGCCGGATCTCCTCGACGACATCCAGGCCATGGAGGCGGCCGCCCTCGACGTCTGGCGCGCCCGGCGCCGGTGACGCGGGCGTGCCGCCTTCATCCGTTGCGGCCGACCCTTCCCCGTCGTCGGCCCCTCCCCGTCGTCGGCCCCTCCCCGTCTTTGGCCCCTCCCCATCTTCGACCCGCTTCAGATGGACATCCCGATATGACCGATATCAGCTTGCGGCTCGTGCTTCAGGCGCCGGGCGCCGGAGCGGCGGCCGACATGAAAATGGCCGGGACGGCCACGACAACCGCCACCACGCAGGACAAGGCCACCGAGACCACCGCCCGAGCGCTGAACGACGCCCAGCAGACGGTTGCCGGTGCCGTTGACACCGTCACCTCGGTGGCCGGCCGGCTGCTGGGCCTGGCCGATGCATGGGCGGGCGTCGAAGCCCGGATCGCCGGCGTGGCCGGCGCCAGCGCCGCGGTGGTGCCGCTGCAGCAGGAAATCGCCCGCGCGGCCCAGGACAGCCAGACCTCTCTGGGCGCCATGGCCGGCATCTTCACCGGGCTTGCCCGCGACATGGACCGGTTCGGCGGCGGGCTGGACCGGGCGGTCGGCGTTTCGCAGGCCATCGCCCAGGGCATGGCGCTGTCGGGTGCCGCCGGCCGCGACCTTGAGGCCGCGGCAACCCGGCTGGCCGGATCGCTGACCAGGGCCGCGGTCGACGGCCGCAGCTTCACCGACGCCATGACCGAAAGCCCGCGCCTGGCCGAGATGCTGGCCCAGGGCCTGGGCACCAGCACCGACAACATGATGGCGCTGGCCCGCGAAGGCCGGCTCGCCTCTGCCGACGTCTTCGCCGCGCTGGAAAACCGGGCGCCGGCCATCGCCGATGCGTTCGAGGCCCTGCCGCCGCGGATCGGCGGCGCGCTTTCGGCGCTCGACACCTCGTTCACCACGCTGGTCGGCCGGATCGACCAGACCTTCGGCATCACCGAGCGGATGGCGGCCATCATGCTGGTCGCGGCCGACAATATCGGCCCGCTGGTGGTGGCCGGCGGCACGCTTGCCGCCATGTTGGGCGGCATCGAAACCGGCATCACCGTGGCGCGAACCGCCTTCATGGCGCTGAACGCCACACTGCTGTTCACGCCGCTCGGCGCCATCACCACCGCGGTCGTGCTGGCCGGCGCGGCACTTGTCGCCTTTGCCGACGACATCCATCCGGTGACCGACAGCATGGTGACGCTTGCCGATCTCGCCGATGTGGTCTGGGACCAGATGAAGCTGTTTGCCGGCGACATCTGGACGAACATCACCGGCGCGATGGGCAAGGCCTTCGCCTGGATCGGCCGGACCATCGGCAGCTTCGGCGACACGATGAAGAGCGTGTACAACACCGCGATCGGCCTGTTCGCCGCGATCGGCGGCGCCGCGATCGAGGTCGGCAACACGATCTATCATGCGGTGATCGAGCGCTTCAACAAGAGCATCGACGCCGTCGGCAATGTCTGGGATCGCCTGATGGACGGCGATTTCAAGGGCGCCGCGCAGGCAATCGGCAAGGCCTATGAGGACGGGGCGGAGAACGCCTTCGGCTTCGACGGCCTGGGCGAACGGCTGCAGAAGACCATCCATACCGCGCTCACCACCGACTATATCGGCGGCATGCGCGACGCGATCGCGACACAGCTGACCGACCTGGCGTCGGATCTGGGCGAGATGGTCACGCCGACGCTGGATGCCATGGTCCTGGCCGCGGAAAAGAAGAAGGAGCGCAAGAAGAAGGAGGCGGAAGCCCGGCTCAGGGCCGCCGAGACCGTGCCGCCGGGGCAGCCGCCCGCGACCGCGCAGGTGGTGACCGGCGGCGGCGGCACGTCGATCGCCACCATCGCCACCCAGCCGGTGGCGACCGCCATGCCCTGCCAGTGCGACCGGGCGGTGGAGCGCACCACCGTGGTCGACAAGACGGATCAGCCGACGACCACGCCGCAGACGCCCGGGCGGACCACGCCCGATGACGGCTTCTGGCCGGAGATTTCGAAGCATTTCGAAACCGCCTTTCAGGAGGCGGTCGACAAGCTGATCTCGGGCGATTTCGGCGGGCTGAAACAGACCGGCCGGACCCTGTTGAAAGATGTCGGCAGCGAGATCACCAAGGGCCTGAAAAGCAGGATCCTCGACCCGCTGGTGAAGGATCTGGGCGGCGCCCTGCAGGGGCTGGCGGGCAATCTCCTGGGCCGCTTCAGCGGGCTGTTCACGCGCGGCGGATCGGCCGTCACCACGGTGGCCGGCAGTGACGGCAGCCTGCTCGGCGGGCTGTGGTCGGTGCTGAGCAAGGCCAACGGCTCGCTCAATCTGGGCAATCTGGGCACGCAGACCTTCGGCAGCCTGGCCGGGCCGATCGACGTGATCGGCCGCTCGCTCGGCATGTTCCAGGCGGGCGCCAGCACCTCGGCGGCCAGCCTGGGCCAGCTGGCGGCGGCAGAGGCGGCCGGCTTCACCGGCAGCGCCCAGCTGCCGATGGGGGCCGGCGGCTGGACGGCAACCTCGCTCGGCTCGGCCTTGGGTGCCGCCGGCATCGGCTTCACCCTGGGCGGCCCGCTGGCCGGCCTCTTCGGCGGCAATCAGCTGGGCGGATCGATCGGCGGCGGGCTGGGGGCGGCAGGCGGCGCCGTCCTGGCCGGCGTGCCGGGCATCGCCGGCACCGGCATCGCCACCGCACTCGGCGGTCTGGCACTGCCCGGCATCGGCCTGCTGGCAGGTGCCGCGATCGGCGGGCTGATCGGCAATAAGAAACCCAGCAATTATGCCGCCTGGGGCTGGGTTTCGCCCGGCACCGGCGAACGCGGTACCTCTGGCTATACCCGCGATCCCCGGAATGTCGAGGCACGCGACACGCTGATGGACGCGATCGACCAGCTGGGCGCGATGCTGGAAGAGACGACCGGCGGCAGCCTGGACCATGTCCGCCGCTTCATCGATGTGGGTGGCCGCGACGGAATCCAGTACGGCACCAGCCATGCGACCAAGGTGCGGATCGCCGCTCTCGACGATCCCGAAAAGGCGCTGGGCTACATCGCCCGCGATCTGGTGTCGGAGCTGACCGGCGAGATCCCCGAGGCCCTGACCCGTGCGGTGGACAAGATCGACTGGTCGGATGTCGACAAGGCGATGCAGGACATCACCTTCGCCAGCACGCTGACCGACACGCTGAAATGGCTGAACCAGGGGCTGGACCTGAACGACAACGCCGCCAAGCGGGCGCGCGAGGCGGCCGAAGCGCAGATCGACCAGCTGGAGACCTTCCGCGAGACCGCGGAACGGCTGAACCAGGACATGGAGCCGGTGAACGAGGCGCTGACCGGCTTCGTCGAGCGGCTGCTAGGCATCCGCGATCAGGCACCGGCGGTGACCGAGTTCTCCCAGGCCATGATCACGGTCGAGGAAACCTTCGCGACCTATGCGAAATCGGCCGCCGATTTCGGCCTGACCGCGGCCCAGGTGGCCGATGCGCTGGCCGCCGCGCGCGAGAAGATCGCCAACGACTACAGCGAGGGGCTGGACCGGCGCATCCGCAGCGCCCGCGGGCTGGGGGTCGTCGACCAGGTCGCCGACATGATCACCGCGGCCGAAACCGCGGCGCGCGACGCCTTCACCGCCGCAGGCAGTGCCGGGGTGGCGAAGCTGTCGGAAGCGCTGGGCCTTGAAATCCGCAACATGGTGGATGGCGCAGGGCTGTCGGCCGAGGCGATCGATGCCCTGGCTGCCCGCTTCCCCGACCTGGCGGAGATGATCCGGCGGGTGGCGGTGGACACCGACACCGCGGCCGGCGGCATTCGCGACTGGCTGGCGGCGCTGGACCAGAGCGAGGCCGGGGGCGGCAACGCCACCAGCCGTTTTCAGGCGGCGCAGAGCGCCTTTGCCGCCGATCTGGAAGCGGCACGCACAGGGGATGCGGCGGCATTGGGCCGGATCACCGCCAGCGCCGACACGCTGCTGGGCCTGGGGCGCGAGATCAACGGATCGGGCGTGCGCCAGGCGGCGCTGGTCGACATGGTGCGCAGCAGCCTGGCCGGCCTGCCGGCGCTGACCGATGCCGGCAGCGACGAGGCCGCCCTGGCAGAGGCGATCGCAGCCCTGAACCAGCTGCTACAGGGATCGGTTGGCGGCGCGGTGACGGCCGCATCCGGTGGCGGTAGCGGTGCCGCAGAGGCCGCGACCCCCGCCGCCAC
Organism: Tistrella sp.; assembly: GCF_002684955.1. NCBI lineage: Bacteria > Pseudomonadati > Pseudomonadota > Alphaproteobacteria > Geminicoccales > Geminicoccaceae > Tistrella > Tistrella sp. Next base: position 25,277 of record NZ_NYWI01000049.1, read on the forward strand.
GGCGGCACCGGCCGCAAGCGCCGGTGCCACGGCGGGCGGTGCGGTTGCGGCCCAGGCCGCGGAAACGGCGCGCAGCGATGCGCTGATCGGCGAGGTTCGCGCACTGCGCGAGGTGCTGACCGCGCTGCGCGACGACACCCAGGCCGTGGGCCGGCAGGTCGCCTTCGGCGCCGAGGGCACCGTCGGCGCCATCGTCACCCAGACCGAAGAGCTGCGCGATCTGCGCCGGCTTGAAGAGCGCGGTCTGCTGCTTCAGAAGATGAGGGTCGCATGATCGTCCATTCCCTGCCGATGCGCCGGGCCGCCACCGATGCGGTGGCGGCCCTGTTCGCCGATGCCCGGCTGCACCTGTATCAGGGGGCGCGGCCGGCCAGCCCCGACATCGCGGCACCGGCCGGCAGCCTGCTGGCCGTGCTGCGCCTGCCGGAGGTGCCGTTCGGGCCGGCAGATGCCACGGGCGCCGCGATGACCGGGGAATGGACCGGCACCGCCCGCGCCGCGGGCATGCCCGCCTGGTTCCGCATGATGCTGAGCGACGGCACCCCCGCCTTCGACGGCGATGTGTCGGTGGCCCCGACCCTGCCCGACACCCCCGCCGGCGACCTGGTGCTGGCGGCGGGCCCGGTGGAGATCGGGCATTTCATCCAGGTGACCGGTTTCAGGATGGCCCTGCCATGAGATACCGTCACGCTGAGCAAGCGCTTTTTTCAGTCGGCGAGCTTTGGCACGAAGGGTTTTCGAGCCTTGGCGACGGCGTAGACGGCGACGAG
>NZ_NYWI01000050.1:0-17071 GCF_002684955.1 Tistrella sp.
GTCCGACCGGCTACGGCAAGGGCGGCGGCGCGATTGGTGAGATGACATGAGAGTTCGCGGCTTTCCATGCCTTTTTCTTGGGATTCTTCTGATGGCAACTCCCGTCGGCGCCGTCGGACAGTCCCTCGATGAGCACGCGATCCGAGATATGGTGTCGGGCAATACCGCCACGTACTTCTCCGCAGATTTGAGTGCGGTCAAGTCGTATTTCGCGCCAGGCGGCGCACTTCGGGGCCTTTACAAGGGGCGAGAGTTTATCGGTCGCTGGTCGGTTGAAAACGGCCGCTTATGTGTGGACCTGCCCGGCAGCGTAGACGACGCCTGTCGCACGATCGTCCGGCGCCACGGGCACGATCTGCAGTTATTCACGAAAGCGGGCGAGCCCGCAGGTAATTTCGTTATCGAGCACGGCAATCCAGAAGGGTTCTGATGGACCGGCATCGGACCTGTCCGGTGCCACCGAAGCTGTCGGCGACCGCAGACCAGACGAGGCTCATCTCCGTCTAATCCTATGCAGCGCTGGGCCGTGGTGCAGGGTCAGGACCAAGTGGCGCATGCGGTCGTTGCAGGACGGCAACCAGCGCCGACATGTTCCGGGCCCGTTGCGTTGGGCCCAAGGGTCACGATACGCAAAGCAGAGCCAGGACGGAACGTTTGCACGGCATGGCTGCCGCGGCAGGACTTTCCACTGGCGAGCGTCTTTGCTTGTCACCAGCTATAGTTAGCGAAGCTGCGACCGCTCTCGGGAATGCGCGTTGACTGGTTTGGCAATCGACGGCCTTTTGGCCGAATGTCGATTGAGCGCCACAGGCCATTCCCTTGTTGAAGCGCTCGTCAGGCTGTTCGGCCCTGTGCCCGACGCTAACTTCGGCTGCGAGGCCCTATAGCGATTGGAGGTCGTTGATGAAAGTTTTAATTGGGTTTGTACTCGGTATCGTCGCTGTGATCGTTGGCGGGATCGCGTTCATCTATTCAGGTGTCTACAACGTCGCGGCGGTCGATCCGCACAATCCGGTCGTCTCCTGGGCTCTCGAAGCCACGATGCACCGCTCGGTAGCGGCGCGGGCGGACGGAATCGCGGCCCCGGCACGCTTCGACGAGGCGCAGGTCCGGAAGGGGGCCGAGAACTTCAGCAGCATGTGTGCGATGTGCCACGGCGGGCCAGGCGTGGAGCCATCCGAAGTTGGGAAAGGTCTACGACCCGATCCGCCGGAGCTTGGGAATGCGCTTCGACACCTGAGCACGGCCGAGCGTTTCTGGATCGTCAAGCACGGCATCAAGATGACGGGCATGCCGGGCTTTGGCGCCACCCACAGTGACGAGGAGCTATGGGCGATTGTGGGCTTCCTCGATCGTCTGCCTACACTTTCGGCTGAAGAATATCGGAATTTGGTCGGCGACACGGATGGCGGGCACGGTCAAGATCAAGATGGGCAGAGCGGTAGGGCCGGCGACGATCATGAGGGCGCAAGATAAGAGGCGATGCGGCAATTCCGGCTCGGGTCGGCGACGAGGCGGACAGGACACAGCAACGCCGCGGCGTGCGCGACTTGCGGGTGCGGAGCACCGGGCAATCCGCGCCGAGAATGGGCGGGCACCGCTGCTGCTGTTCGGCGGTCGGTGTCGATCCTCGCGTAGCCGGTGCTTTGATCCTGTGCAGCGCGCATCGCTGCGCACGAGATTGTACTACGCGATACTCGCGAGCTTGGCTTGAGTTATGTGCCCATAGGTGACTACGCCCTGATCGGCGACTGCCGGACTGCCGCGCTGGTGTCCCGGGAAGGATCGATCGACTGGCTCTGCCTGCCCGATTTCTCTTCCCCCTCGATCTTTGCCGCGTTGTTGGACGAGGAAAGGGGCGGGCAATTTTCGATCCGGCCAACCGGGCCGTTCCGTATGAGCCGCCGCTACATCCCCGACACCAACGTCCTCGAAACGGAGTTCCGGTGCGAGGACGGCATCGTGCGCCTCACGGACTTCCTGCCGGTGCTCGCCGACGGAGAGTGGAAGAACGAGCTCCAGCCCGCCCGCGAGGTGCTCCGCATCGTGGAATGCGTGGCCGGGAGCGTGGAAATCGAGGTGCGGTTCGCGCCGCGGCCCGATTACGCAAGGGCAGGACGACCGCTCGTGTCCCGCGGCTCGTCGGCCTGGGCGCTGCAATACCGGGACGAGCTCATCCTGCTCCATAGCGAGGTACCGTTGGCATTACAGGGCGAGCATACAGCTTGCGGCACCGTGCGCCTTGCCTGCGGGGACAGACGGTGCTTGTCCCTGAGCTACGCGAAGAGCGATATCGCGGTGCTGCCGCTACTCGGAGAGCATGCTGTTCGAAGGCGGGATGCAACAGTTCGATGGTGGCGGAAGTGGGTTGGCCAGTGCCGCTATGACGGTCCCTATCGTGCGCATGTCGTTCGCAGCGCCCTCGTCCTGAAGTCTTTGGCTTTCGCCCTTTCGGGCGCGGTCATCGCCGCGCCCACGACGTCGTTACCGGAGGCGATCGGCGGCGGCCTCAACTGGGACTATCGGTTCTGCTGGTTAAGGGACGCAGAGCTGACGCTAACCGCGTTCAGCGACCTCGGCTACGAGGCGGAGGCACAGGCTTTTCTGAACTGGCTCCTTCACAGCACGCGGCTCAGCTGGCCGCAGCTGCAGGTTCTGTACGATATCTATGGGGAAACCAGGCTGCCGGAGACGGAGCTGACGCACCTCGAAGGATATCGCACATCCTCGCCGGTCCGGATCGGCAATGATGCACATCGGCAGGTCCAGCTCGACATCTACGGCTCCGTCATCGCGGCCGCCTTCGAATACGTCGAGCGAGGCGGAGGCCTCAGCCGTTCGGAACGCAGGCTGCTCGTCGGCTTCGGACGCGAGGTCTGCCGCAGCTGGCGCGACCCGGATCACAGCATATGGGAAGTCCGCGGCGACAAGCGGCACTATACGTATTCCAAGCTGCTATGTTGGGCCGCGCTCGACCGGCTGTTGCGCCTTCACGCGGCCGGAGTTCTGCGGGTGCCGGCGGTGACGTTTCGGCGGGGGCGCGATGCGCTTCGCCGCACCATCGAAACTGAAGGCTACAGTCGCAATATCGAGGCCTACACGGGGACCCTCGGCGGCACGGCGCTCGATGCGAGCCTCTTGCGGATGACGGCTCTCGGATACAGGCGCGCAAGCGATCCGCGAATGCAGTCGACCTTCGTCCGCCTGGTGTCCGGGCTTGGCCGGGGAGCGCTGCTGCGCCGTTACGACGAGGGGATCAGTCCGGCCGGTCGTACGGAAGGCGCTTTCGCCGTTTGCGGCTTCTGGGCCGTCGACCATCTCGCGCGACTTGGCGACACCAAAACGGCCCGCCGCCGTTTCGAGGAACTGCTCGGGTACGGAAACGACCTCGGGCTCTTCGCCGAGGAGATCGACCCGGAGAGCGGGCGCGCGCTCGGCAACTTTCCGCAAGCCTTCACGCATGCCGGGCTGATCAATGCCGCCCTCGCGCTCGCGCGCGCCGAGAACGGGGAACGCTGACCGATGGAGGGGCTTTCCGACTGGGGCTTTCATCTCCGCAACGTCCTGCTCTGGGGGCTGGTCGCCACGGTCGTGCTGACCACCGTGCTCCAGGGCAGCCAGGGGCTGGGCCTTTCCCGCCTCAGCCTGCCTTTCCTGGTCGGGACGATGCTGACGCCCAATCGTGACCGGGCCATAATCTTCGGCTTCCTGGCCTACACGCTCGGTGGCTGGGTGTTCGCGCTGCTTTATTACCTGACGTTCTACAGTCTCGAGGTGGATTCCGGGTGGCTGGGCGCGGCGCTCGGCCTGCTTCACGGGGCGTTCCTGCTGGTAGCGGTCCTGCCCGTGCTGCCGCACCTCCATCCGCGGATGGCGTCGGCCTACGACGGCCCAACTCCCGAGCGGCGCCTCGAGCCGCCCGGCTTTCTGGGTCTGAACTACGGCTGGCGGACACCGCTCACGACTCTGCTCGGGCACGGGCTGTACGGCGCAATACTGGGTGTCTTCTACCAGGTCCATTCGGCGCATTAGCGGCCAGGGAGCCCCGTCGTCCACCACGCCGCGCGATCGGCGCCTTGCCAATGTTGAAGTCCCGCACCAGGCGCGGAGGTCCGGAAAGGGGAACGGATGTCGTGCGAACCGGCTCGCTCGGGCGAGCGCGGCGTGAATACCCGTCGTGGGCGACGCCGCACCGACAGCGGTATCCGTATGCCGCGGCGGGCAAACGCCCCGGCCCGCAAGCGAACGAAGTCGCGGCTCGTGGCAGCCTCTCGGCCAGGAACCTTGCAATTCGGCTTGTTGTCCGCCACCTTATGAAAGTGGAAAAGCTGTCGAGGCCATGGACAGTCGCTCGATGCGGTTAGCTCTGATTGCGTGCTTGGTGCTCCTGGCGAGCCTTGCTTGGGTTCAATCGTCGGGGGCGAGCGTGCGCCCGCATCTGGTCGACAGCCAGGCAGTCGCCGTCACGGCGAAGGCCGCCGATGCGTTAGCCCATTGCGCTGAAATCGCCACACATTCCGGCGCGCGCCATCAACACGATGACCACGGCGGCGCGAACCATGCCACCGCTTGCTCGGCGCCGGCATCCGCGGGCCTCCCGGCCGCGCCTCCGGGTGTCCCGTTCACGTCCGCATATGGGCGGTCCATCCCGGAGTCGGTGACTTCCCTGAGAGAGCTCGGCATCGCGCCGCCGCGCCGCCCTCCGCGACTCTTTTCCTAAAGATATCCGCGCGACTTCGCGCTTGGCGTTTCGGCTCGGCCGGCTGGTGACATCCCGGCCGCCGGCTCGGCGTCCATAACATTTGCGCCTTCCGACGCATCGGATCGGTACAGGATCGTGCCGGACCGTTCCGAAGGCCTGCGCGGCGCATACCCACGACACCGTGAACATCTGAACTCGAGGAGAGTCCGCCATGAATGGCATCCGCTTTATCCAAGTCGTTTCTTTCGCAGCTGCTGTATTTGCCATGTCCACGCCGGCCCTTGCCGCCGGCGGTCACAGCCAGGGCGAGGGCCATGGCGCCGCCATCGGTGAGCCCGCCAAAGCGTCCGCTGCCACGCGTACCGTCCAGGTCAAGCTGGGCGACATTTTCTACGAGCCCAAGACCGTTCGGGTGGAGCAAGGCGAGACCGTCCGCTTCGTCCTGAAGAATTCGGGCGAGCTGCTCCACGAGTTCAACATCGGAACGGCCGCGATGCACGCCGAGCACCGGAAGGAAATGCTGAAGATGATGGAGAGCGGCATGCTGACCGCGACCGGGGTCAATACCGACATGGCGAAGTCGGACCACTCGTCCCACTCGGGTAGCGGCGGTCACGCGATGAAGCACGACGACCCCAACAGCGTGCTGGTCGAGCCGGGCAAGACGAAGGAGTTGGTCTGGACGTTCACCCGGGCCGCCGACCTGGAATTCGCTTGCAACATTCCCGGCCACTACGAGTCCGGGATGGTCGGCGATTTCCGGTTCGGGCACTGAGCGCAAGCGGCGAAAGAGAAGGAAAACCAACTCATGAGCATATCTTCCACGCTCGGCCGGCGCGCCTTCCTGGCGCACAGCGCCGCTCTGGGCGGCGCCGCTGCGTTCATGCCGCTCCTGCCCGCCTGGGCACGGTCCGGTACGCGCGGACTGGGGCCGGACATGCCGACCCTGTCCGGCGAGGACATCGCGCTCACGATCGGCCGCAGCCCGTTCACCGTCGGCGGCCGGACGGGCCAGGCGATCACGATCAACGGCACGCTGCCCGCGCCGCTGCTGCGCCTGCGCGAAGGGCAGAACGTGCGGATCGCTGTGACCAACGAGCTCGACGAAGACACCTCGATCCACTGGCATGGCTTCCTGCTGCCGTTCCAGATGGACGGGGTGCCGGGCGTCAGCTTCCCGGGCATCCGCCCGCGCGAGACGTTCGTCTACGAGTTCCCGCTCCGGCAGGCGGGCACGTACTGGTACCACAGCCATTCGGGTCTGCAGGAGCAGCTCGGGCACTACGGCCCGATCGTGATCGACCCGGCCGACCCGGATCCCGTCGCCTATGACCGCGAACACGTGCTGGTCCTCTCGGACTGGAGCTTCATGGACCCGGAAACGATCATGCGCAAGCTGAAGGCCGAGAGCGGCTACTTCAACCGCCAGGAGCTGACCTTCGCGGGGCTGTTTCGCGAAGGCGACCCGGAGGAGCGGATGTCGCTCAAGGACCGGCTGATGTGGAACGAGATGCGGATGGACCCCACCGACATCGCCGACATCACCGGTCTGACCTACACTTACCTCGTCAACGGCCACGGACCGGAGGAGAACTGGACCGGGCTCTTCCGCCCCGGCGAGCGGGTCCGCCTGCGCGTCATCAACGCCTCGGCCATGTCGGTCTTCCACGTGCGCATTCCCGGGCTCCCGATGACCGTGGTCAATGCCGACGGCGAGAACGTACGGCCCGTCACGGTCGACGAGTTCCAGATATCGGTCGCCGAAACCTATGACGTGATCGTCGAGCCGAGCGAGGACCGCGCCTTCACGATCGTCGCGGAATCGGTCGACCGCTCTGGCATGGGCCGGGCAACGCTTGCGCCGCGCCCCGGCATGGCCGCAGCGGTGCCGCCGCTCCGGCCCCGGCCCACGCTCGGCATGGACGACATGGGCATGGCCGGCATGGGCGACATGTCGGGGATGGGCCACGGCGCGATGGGCCACGGCAGCGCCGGCGGCATGGCCGGCATGGAGCATGGCGCCATGGACATGGAGATGCGCAATCCGGCCAATGCCCCTGCGGGCATGGCGGTCGGCGTCGGCGTCGACATGATCCCACCGATGCCGCAGGACCGCACCGGCCATCCGGGGCTGGGTCTGACCGATGTCGGGCACCGTGTGCTGACCTATCGCGACCTTGTCTCGCTCAAGCCGAATCCGGACACGCGGCCGCCGTCCCGCGCCATCCAGATCCACCTCACCGGCAACATGGAGCGCTTCATGTGGTCGTTCGACGGCCGCAAGTTCAGCGAAGTCGTCGAGCCGATCCGCTTCGCCCGCAACGAGCGCGTGCGCGTGACGCTGGTCAACGACACGATGATGCAGCACCCAATCCACCTGCACGGGCACTTCTTCGAGGTGGTCAACGGCCATCCCGGGCACCATCCACTGAAGCATACGGTGAACGTGCTGCCGGGCAGCAAGGTGACCTTCGACCTCACGGCCGACAATCCGGGCGACTGGGCGTTCCACTGCCACCTCCTGTTCCACATGCATGCGGGGATGTTCAACGTGGTGACTGTCCGTCCGCTCGAGGGAGGCGCGGCATGAGAATCCTTCCGATCGCACTGGCCGCAAGCCTGGTCGCCGTGCCGGCCATGGCGCAACACGCTGGCCACACGCCGTCGTCGCCTCCGGCGCAAGAGACGCCCGCGGCCGATCCGCATGCAGGGCACGGGACGGGAACGGCGCCCGCCACGAAGCCGCCATCCGACCCCCACGCCGGCCACGATATGAGGCGGATGGAACCGGCAAGCCCAGCGACGCCAACCGATCCGAACGCGGGTCATGACATGGGGGGCGGTTCGTCGTCCGCGCCGCCCGAGGCGCCGCCGCCGGCGGACGCGTTCTCCGGTCCGCGGCATGCGGCCGATGTGCTGTTCGATCCGTCTGCAATGGACGAGGCGCGCGAGCGGCTTCGCCGCGACCAGGGCGCGATCCGGTCCTACCGGGTGATGATCGACCAGCTCGAGACGCGTGTGCGCGACGGGCGCGATGGCTATCTGTGGGATGCGCAGGGCTGGTACGGCGGCGACATCGACAAGCTCTGGGTCAAAACCGAAGGCGAAGGAACCTTCGGCGAGCGGACGGAGCAGGCCGAGGTGCAGGCCTTGTGGAGTCGCGCCATTACGCCCTGGTTCGATGTCCAGGCGGGCGCCCGCTACGATGTCCGGCCAGATCCCGAGCGCGGCTATGCCGTATTCGGGCTGCAGGGTCTCGTTCCCTACATGTTCGAGCTCGACACCGCCGCCTTCGTCTCGAACGAAGGTGACGTCTCCGCGCGCCTGGAGGGCGAGTACGAGCTCCTTATCACGCAGCGCCTGATCCTGCAGCCCAGAGCCGAGATCAATCTCGCGGTCCAGGAGGTCCGCGAGCTCGGCATCGGCAGCGGCGTCAACGATGTCGAGCTCGGGCTCAGGCTCCGCTACGAGTTCGCCCGCGAGTTCGCCCCCTATATCGGGGTGAACTGGGAGCGCAAGCTTGGCGAAACGGCCGACTTCGCGCGCGACGATGGCGAGAGCGTCGACGACCTCTCCTTCGTCGCCGGCGTACGGCTCTGGTTCTGACGCAAACATAGGAGACAGAGATGAAGAAGCTCTTCCTGGCGACGGCGATCGCCGTCCTCACGCCCTTCCTGGTCGTTGCGCCTGTCAACGCCGCGGAGGTGCGGATCGAAACGCTCAACAAGTCCGGAGACCAGCGCTTCGTCTATTCACCGGACCTCGTCCGGATCGAGCCGGGCGATACCGTGGTGTTCGTGCCGGCCGACAAGGGACACAACACCGTCTCGATCGCCGGCATGCTCCCCGGTGGAGTGAAAAGCATCAACATCGGCTTCAACAAGGAAGGCGCCGTGACCTTCGATCAACCGGGTATCTACGGCATCAAGTGCACACCCCATGTCGGCCTCGGCATGGTCGGACTCATTGTCGTCGGCGACGCCGCCGTCAGCGACGAGGATCGCCGCGCCGTGGCCAAGCTGCCCCCGAAGGCGCGGCAGCGCATGGTGGGCCTTCTCGAGCAAGCTGGAGGCTGAGCGCCGTCCTGGACCCCGCGGTGCCACGGCGGGGCGTTCGCGCGCCTCGCCCGGCACTGCCCGGATCTCCAGACCGGCCGCGGCGTCCGGATCGAAGGAGTGAACCGAATTGTTCCCGTTCGCCGACCTTCACGGTTTCACCGACAACCTCGTCATCGGCGCGCTCGACCATATGCACTGGTGGCTGCATACCGTCGTGCACATCGTGCTGGTCGGCGCACCGGTGGCGCTTCTTGCCGTGCTGGCCACATGGTGCCTGCATGGTCTGCGCAGATACCGGCATTCCAGCCTCCGGGACGCGGCGGCGCCAGCGGATCTCGGCCGCAGCGCGCTCGTCCCCGGCATCTTCCGCTATCTCCGTCGCCAGACCTGGCGCTCGCAGCTCTGGCTACTGTTCGGCGCAACACTGTCCCTGCCGATGCTCTATGCCACCCTCGAGCTGCCCAAGCTTATCATTAACAACGCGATCGACTCCGGTCATTTCCCGGTCTCCTACGCCGGCGTGAGCCTGTCGCAGGTCGAGTTCCTGTTCGTCCTCTGCTTCCTGTTCCTAGTCGCCGTGCTCGCCAATGGGAGCCTGAAGTACCTGGTGAACCTGTATACGGGCCGGGTCGCCGAGGCGCTCGTCCGGCGGCTGCGCCTGACGGTGTATCGGGAGTGGCGTCGCCGGGCTCGCCCGGGCGGGTCCGCCCAGCTCATACCCATCGTCGTCCAGGAGGTCGAGCCGGTCGGCGGTTTCGCCGGCGAGGCCTTCGTCCGGCCGGTCCTTCAGGGCGGCACGTTCCTGACCATCCTGACCTTCATGCTGGTCCAGGACCCCATGCTCGGGGCCGCGGCCATTACCCTGCTGCCGCTGCAACTCGCGCTGATCCCCCGGCTCCAGCGGCGGATCAACGCACTGGGGCGGGAACGGGTCCAGCAGGTTCGCCGGCTCGGGGGGCTCATCGGCAACGAGGCAAACACGGGTCTCGACCCGATCCATGACTCGTTCAGACGGGTCCAGGCGATCCGGTTCGAGATCTACAGGCGCAAGTTCTTCATGAAGGGACTCAGCAACTTCATCTCTCACATGACGCCGTTTTTCTTCTACACGATCGGCGGCTATCTCGTGATCGAGGGAAAGCTGTCCTTCGGCGCGCTGGTCGCCGTTCTTGTCGCCTACAAGGACTTCTCGGCGCCGCTACGCGAGCTGTTCCGCTACTACCAGAGCAGGGAGGACGTCCGCGTCCGCTACGAGGAGCTGCGCCGGTTTCTGGCCGGTCATGCCGAACGTTCCGCAGAGGCCGCGGTGTTCGAACGTGCTTCGACGCCCGCCACCGCGATGGAGATGCCCGCCGAGTGACCGCAGGCTGGAGGGCCAGACGCTGAGGAGACGTGCAATGTCCAACCGTTGCGATCGATGGACGTCGTCGCTGATCGCGCTCGTGTTGATCTCCATCTTTTCCGCGGCGCGCCCCGATACGCCCTTTGAAGCGGGCCTTAACGTCCGGATCGACGCGGCCACGGCCACTGCCGCACGGCAAGGCGAAACGTCGCGCATCCGGTTTCGCATCGTCAACGACAGCCCGGCCGCCTTCCACGTCATTGGAATCGAAACACCAGTGGCCCGGGAGGCCCGGCTGGTGGCGGACGTCGGAGAATCGGAGCGGAACGTGCTTGAATCCATCGGCGTCCCGGCCGGCGAGAGTCTCGACCTCACGACGTCCCATCTCTGGTACGAGACAGGGCCACTGACGCGCGATCTGGATGCGGGCGAGACCTTCGACATGACCCTCAGGTTCGTCGGCGGTCAGCTCACCGTTCCGGTGCATGTCCACGCTCGTTGAGAACTGTACCGACGGCCAATTTCGAGAAGGATGAGCCATGGATAACGTATTCTTCCACATGGACCTCCTGTCCAGCCTGTTCATATTCCTGGTCGGGTGCGGCGTCCTTGCCGTCGTGCTCGTCTCGGCGCACAACAGATGGCGGTCCTCCGATGCGGTAAGCCGGAACTACCCGGCCGTGGCGTGGCTTCGCCCCTTGTCCGAGAAGGTGGGCGAGTTTTACCGCCGCTACATCTCCTTTGCCGATCACGAAGAGTTGCCGTTCGACCGGGCGACACGCGAATGGGTCTACGAGGCGACCAAAGGCGAGGAGGACATCCGCGGCTTCGGGACGAGCCTCTCCGTTCAACGTCGCGCCGTCACGTTGCGGAACGCCGTCTTCCCCTTAGACCGCGAAGAGGCGGTCGAACCTCCCGTACTGACCATTGGTCCGTCTTGCAGGACGCCCTACCGGCCGCCGTCTTTCTTCAACATGTCCGCGATGAGCTTCGGCGCCATTTCCGCGCCCGCCGCCGAGGCGCTGGCCCTCGGCGCCGCCTCGGGCGGTTGCTGGCTGAACACCGGCGAGGGCGGGCTGGCGCCCCAGCACCTGAAAGGCGATCCCGACATCCTGTTCGAGATCGGCACCGCGAAATACGGCGTGCGGGATCAAAACGGGAATCTCGACGAGGAAAAGTTGCGTGAACTCGCCGCGCGACCGCAGATCAAAATGTTCGAGCTCAAGCTCAGCCAGGGCGCCAAGCCGGGCCAGGGCGGGATCCTGCCCGCGAGAAAGGTGACGAGGGACATTGCCAGCATCCGGAACATACCGGTGGGACAGGATTCGATCTCGCCCAACCGGCACAGGGAGGTTTCGAACACGAAGGAACTTCTGGCGTTCTTGTCCTACTTGCGCGACATCACGGGAAAGCCGGTGGGATTCAAGACTGCACTTGGCGATACCGGCTGGATCGAGGAGCTTTGTCAGACAATCCATGAAAACGGTATCGAGCACGCGCCGGATTTCATAACCGTCGACGGAGCGGAAGGCGGCTCCGGCGCCGCGCCGATGACGCTGATGGACAACGTCGCGCTGTCGATCCGCACGGCCCTGCCGCGGACCGCCGAGATCCTGACGGCCTATGAACTGGACGAACGTGTCCGCCTGATCGCATCCGGCAAGCTGGTGACGGCGGGCGACGTGGCCTGGGCCATGGCGGCGGGGGCCGACTACGTAGTCTCTGCCCGTGGCTTCATGTTTGCCATCGGATGCATCCAGGCCATGCGCTGTCACACGGACCGGTGCCCCAGCGGCGTGGCCACCCACGACCGCGATCTGCAGAGGGCCTTGAAGCCGGAGGACAAGAAGGACGGCGTCGCGAACTATGTTCGGCGCATCAGGGAAGGAGTCGGCGTCATAGCCAACAGTTGCGGCGTAAGGCACTGTCGGGAGTTGACGCCGTCTCACATAGCTGAGCAACGCTGGCCAGCCGGGATTGCGACCGACGGCGCACGAAACGGGGCTTGAACTCGTTGGCTGTCGTTCCTGGATCGGTGGCCGTCTCAGGATTGGAAACAACGGCCGGTGAAGCGGTTCGACAACCGCTAGGGCGTCTTGTCCTTGACGCTCGCGACGATGTTCTCGATCTCGCCGATCTCCTGGCCGCCCTGGTTCTTGACGGTGCGGCCATCGAGCTGCCCGTACTCGGACTTGCTGAACTTCTGGGCGTCATTCTGCATCGCGCCGCCCTGGGTCTGGCCCTGCTTCATCTCGCCGCCCTTGGTCTCGGTCGCGGCAGGGTTCTGCTTCTTGTCGCCAGCGGCGACCGCCCCCGAAAGCGGCAGGGCAGCGGCGGCGGCCACGATGGCGGTCGCGTACAGCAGCTGTTTCATGTCTCGGTCTCCTTCCTTTGTTTGTCGCAGTGCCGCGGCAGATGCCTGCCCTGCCCTGCCCGGCCTGCACACACACACCTCGCATTCCGGTGCCTAACGGGGTGTGGCCTCCGTGTTCCGTCGGCGTCGCGGGCGCAAAGGGGGGAGCCGCAAAGCGCCCCCTCAGCGGCCGTTATTGCGACGTCTTCCACGGATTCTCGCCCTTGCCGGTGTACGGCTCGTACAGGTCGGATCCTTCCTCCCAAGCCGGCATGTTCGCGAGCTCGGACTCCGTCTTTTCCGACATCAGGATGACGCCGTTGTCGTTGTCCTGCCTGAGCTGTTCGACCGGCACGGCAACCTTCTTCTCGCCGAGGCCGAGCGTGCCGCCGACGCCGATCACGGCATAGACGTTCTGATCCCGGACGCCGGGGACGAGGTTGTCGATCTGGCCGATCTGCTGACCGCGCAGGTTCTCGACGGGGCGGCCCTCCAGCTGGCGATACTGGGCCTCGTCGAACGCCTAGGCCTGGTTCCAGTCGCGCTGCATGGCAGCGCCCCGCTGCGATTCGGTGGCCGCGGGCTTGTCCTGCATCTGGCCGGCAGCGGTCGCACCCGACAGCGGCAGGGCAGCGGCGGCGGCCAGGATGGTGGTCGCGTAAAGTAGCTGTCTCATGTCTCTGTCTCCTTCGGTTGTTGATGGCGGTGCCGCGGCTATTGCCGTCCGGCACGCCGCCTTTTGTGCCAACGGGACACAGCCCGCCGTGTTCCGTATGGGTTCCCAGCGTAAAAGAGGAAAGCTGCCGGGGGCGCCGCGTGACCAGGTGACGCCGGACACCTATGAAGAGATGCGCCGCCGGCACGATCTCGGTCGCGATCCTTATGACCCCCGCGACAATATTCTCGCCGGCGCCGCCTATCTCCGCGCCCTGTACGAGCGCTTCGGATTCCCCGGCCTCTTCGCCGCCTACAACGCCGGACCCGGGCGCTATCAAGAATATCTGACCGACGGACGGCCGCTCCCGCACGAGACGTGGGTTTTCCTCGCGCGGCTTGCTCCGTCGCGCCTGGCAACGACGACCGCGGGAGTCGCGCTACCAGATCGGTGGCTTTTCTTTCCTTTGCGCACGACCGCGACGGACGGTCGCGAGCGCTCGGCGGCGCTGGCCTCGGATAGCCTGTTCGTGCCCTTGCGCACGGTCGCGGGCAAGGACCGATGAACCGCAGCGGCGCGGTCAGTGCCTATCCGGAGAGAGGGGCCTCGTCTCGGTTGTCCCAGCCTACCAGCCAGGACGAAGCGCCGTCAAGGAGGCGCGGTCCCCCCAAAATGCTTCGCTGCGCTGGCGCTCCGCTCCGCATTTCGGCTCCCCCGCGCCCCGCTTCGCGGCGCCTGCGGCGTCCTTGACGGCCGCTTCGCCGGCCGATGGCGGGATGTGTCCTCGATGAGGAGGACAGCAAAGATGGAGGTTCCGATGACCATACTTCACACCCATCCGCACGCCGCATTCGACCGCTTCCCGCAGCTCCGCCGCGACCTGATCGCCGAGTTCGGAACGGACGGAATCGACGCCGTTATCGAGCATATCATTGCGGCCGAGCGTGCCGATTTCCACTGGGACGGACGCATCGCGGAGATGAACATCGGCGCCTGGGAGAGCCTCGACGACGAGGACGAGACCTTCGAACGGGTGTCGATTCTCGGCTACTTCCGCACCCGCTACTACGTCGCGACGTGTCTCGTCGACAGCGAGCGGCACGTTCATTGGATGCTCGGTCTGCGGCATTTCGAGAGCTTCGAGAGCGCCGAACAGGCGTTCCTGGCGGGCGGCGGATGACGCCGCCGACGGCGTCGGGAGCGGTACCGCCTGGTGCCGCTCCCGATGTCTTCATGCGGTGATCCCGGCCGGTGCGCGGCCCGTTGCCCGAGCCGAGGTTCGGTGAGAGATCGCAGGTGATCGCAGGAGGGACGGCAGGTGGCCCAGAAGCCCGGTAGGGCAAGATAAAGCGAACCCCGTTCGCAGCACTCCTTGAGTGCTAAGTGATTGTCTGCACACTGTTTTTTTGGCGCCATTCTATCTCCCTCGCGAGCGCCCACAGAGCCATGATTTTCGTAACCGACTGAATTCGCGCCTCTTTCCTGGTGCCATTTTGGAGACTCTTGTCTTCGCGGCATCGGGTGCGAATATTTAACCCATGTCCCGCGACGACGATACGCGCTTCGAGCCGCGCCTGGGCCGCCCGCGTTCCGGTGGCGAAGGGCGCCCGGGTCGGCCGCCGACTTCCTTCAAGCAGCAGGTCCTGCGCGCCGTCGCCCGCGCTGGCGGCAACCCGCGCCTGATCGGCAGGGCTATGGCCGGGCGCGCCGGGACAAGAACCAGGACGGACCGCTTCAACGCGCGCGGCCGGGGCAGCAAGCTCGTCGCCACCTTCCCGCGCGAGAGCGGCTGGAGCCGGCCGGAGGGCGGCATGCGCTATCGCGCGCGCCGCGTCGTGGTCAAGGCGCGTGTGGTCAAGATGCGCGGCAGCGGGAGCAAGGCGGCCTATGCCCATCTCCGCTACCTGCAACGCGACGGCGCGGCCCTCGACGGCGAGCGCGGCCGGCTTTATTCGGCGAGCCTCGACCACGCGGACGGATCGAATTTCCTCGACCGGGGCCAGGACGACCGCCACCAGTTCCGTCTCATCGTCGCACCCGAGGACGGCGCCGAGCTTGGCGACCTCCGAGACTTCACGCGCCGGCTCATGGAGCAGATGGAACGCGACCTGGATACCCAGCTCGATTGGGTCGCGGTCGATCACCACAACACCGGCCATCCCCACTCCCATGTCGTGATCCGCGGCGTGACCGACGACGGCAAGACGCTCAACATCGCAGGCGACTACATTGCCCACGGCATCCGGCATCGGGCCAGCGAGATCGTCACCCTGGAGCTCGGCATGCAGAGCGAATGGGAGGTGCAGCAGAAGCTCGGCCGGGAGGTGGAGCAGGACCGCTTCACCCGCCTCGACCGCGCCATCCTTCAGGAGGTGAACGATGAGGGCCTCGTGGACCTTCGGATGGGCGAGGAGCAGTCCTATCTCGGCCGGGTCAACCGCTACCTGCTGATCGGCCGCCTCAAGAAGCTCGAGCGCATGGGCCTCGCCCGCGAGGAGGAACCGACGCGATGGTCGCTGGCCTCCGGCATGGAGAAGACCCTGCGCGAGTTGGGCGAGCGCGGCGACATCATCAAGACCATGCACCGGGCGATCACGGAGCGCGGCCTCGCTCGCGGCGCCGGAGACTACGTCATCCATGCCGGCAAGGCCGAGCAGAAGCCGACCGTCGGCAGGGTGATCGGCAAGGGGCTGGCGGGCGACGAGCTGACCGGCCGGCTGCATCTCGTCATCGACGGCGCGGACGGCCGGGTTCACTACGTCGAGATGAGCGAGGCCGCCGCAGGCGAGACCAGGACCGGCAGCATCGTCGAGGTTGGACGGGCCGAGGCCCCGCCCCGTCCCGCCGACCGCAACATCGCCGAGCTGGCCCGCGACAACGGCGGCGTCTACGAGCCCGCCATCCATCTGCTGACCGCCCGCGACACGATGCGCGTGCCGGACGGCAACTACGAGGGCTATGTCGAAACCCATGTGCGCCGGCTGGAAGCGCTGCGCCGGGCCGGCATCGTCGAGCGCCTCGACGCCGACCATTGGCGCATCCCCGACGACTTCGAGAACCGCGCACAGGACTACGACACCGGGCGCACCAGGCAGCTTGGCGCGCGGGTCCTGTCGCTCATCGACCTCGACGCCCAGGTGACCGCGAACGCCGCCACCTGGCTCGACCGCGAGCTGGTCGCCGACGCGCCGGTCGCGCTCCGCGACAGAGGATTCGGCCGGGAGGCGCGCGACGCGCTCGCCCGGCGCCGGCAATGGCTGATGGAACAGGGCTTCGCGCGGGAGGATGGCAGCAACACCATCTATCAGCGCGGTATGCTATCCACGCTGGCGCGGCGGGAGGTGGAGGAAGCCGGCAGGAAGCTGGCTCTGGAGCGCGGCATGTCCTTCCGCATGGCGGAGAACGGCGAGCGCATCAGCGGCACCTACCGTCAGCCCGTGCAGCTCGTCAGCGGCAAGTACGCGCTGGTGGAACGCTCGCGCGAGTTCACGCTGGTCCCCTGGCGGCCGGTGATCGAAAAGGCGCTGGGCCGGCAGGTCTCCGGCCTCGTTCGCGGCGAGGGCATTTCCGGGGAGTTCGGCCGCAAGCGCGGGCCGAGTATCGGGATGTAGCCAGAGCGCCGCAAAGCGGCGCCGGATAGCCATTGGTGCTTGCCGGCAAGCGTGCCGGGCCTCGTCGGGCTGTCAAGGGTCTGCGACCGCCGAAGGCGGCGGCCTCCGGCCGCCCTCGACAGCCCGCCTCATGCGGCCCCGCATAGGCTCGCCAAGCACCAAAGGCAGATTGGGAAGCGGAACGCTTCCCATGTCTCTGAGAGAGAATCGTTGCGCCCAAAATGGGTGCATGGTACGTTCAGTGCATGCGGATGAGAACGGCGGTGAGAAAGTCGACCACGGTAGCGGCGGGATAGTCCCGCTGCGGGCGGCGTAAAAGTCGTCCACTTTTCCCTTTTCTGCGTGGCGCA
>NZ_NYWI01000051.1:0-118582 GCF_002684955.1 Tistrella sp.
CACGGTTCCATTCATCCCTCCCAAGCCAGCAACGTCGACAACGAGAGATTCAGACTTTTTCCGTCCTGTCACGCACAGTTTCACCCGATTGCCCTGCCGGCGCATGGCTGCGGGCTGTGCAAGCCCCATGGCGGTCGTTATATTGGCCGGATTTCCGTCGATCCCCCGATCGGCGGGTTTCATTGCCGGTGACGGGATGCCATATCACCGGTAATGCCCGATGCCCGCAGCGATATCCGTCGTTGCGGGTTGCCAGGGCAGGCCGAGAGCCCTAAGAAACGGGGCTCCCGATGCGGCAGGGTCGTTGTCTGCCGGGTCGGTCAACAAAACATCGCGTGCGCGAGGAGAGGTCGCAAGTGTCCGATCGCCCGTCCACCCCGTTGCTCGACACCGTTCGGGTGCCGGCCGATATCCGCGGCTTCAACCGCGACCAGCTGCGCCAGCTGGCCGACGAGCTGCGGGCTGAAACCGTCTCCGCGGTCTCGGTCACCGGTGGCCATCTGGGCGCAGGGCTCGGTGTGGTCGAACTGAGCGTTGCGATCCACCATGTCTTCGACACGCCGCGCGACCGGCTGATCTGGGATGTCGGCCATCAGTGCTACCCGCACAAGATCCTGACCGGGCGGCGCGAGCGCATCCGCACGCTGCGCCAGAAGGACGGGCTGTCGGGCTTCACCAAGCGCGACGAAAGCGAATACGACCCCTTCGGTGCCGCGCACAGCTCCCCCTCCATCTCCGCCGGCCTGGGCATGGCGGTGGCGAGCCGGCTGAAGGGTGAGGAGGAGCGGCGGGTGATCGCCGTGATCGGCGACGGCGCGATGAGCGCCGGCATGGCGTACGAGGCCATGAACAATGCCGGCGCCATGCCCGACCGGCTGATCGTGATCCTGAACGACAACGACATGTCGATCGCGCCGCCGACCGGTGCGATGAGCGCCTATCTCTCGCGGCTGATCTCGTCGCGGTCCTATCGCTCGCTCCGCGACATCGCCAAGCAGATGGCCCGGGTCTTCCCCAAGCCGCTGGAACAGGCGGCCCGGCGGGCCGAGGAATTCGCCCGCGGCCTCGTCACCGGCGGCACGCTGTTCGAAGAGCTGGGTTTCTATTATGTCGGCCCGATCGACGGCCATAATCTGGATCACCTGCTGCCGGTGCTGCTGAATGTGCGCGACGCCGACCAGGACGGGCCGGTGCTGATCCACATCGTCACCCAGAAGGGCAAGGGCTATCCGCCGGCCGAAAAGGCCGCGGACAAGTATCACGGCGTGGCGAAGTTCGACGTGGTGACCGGCGCCCAGGTCAAGCCGGCGGCCGGCGCGCCCAGCTATACCAATGTCTTCGCCGATGCGCTGATCGCAGAGGCCGAACATGATCCGCGGGTGCTGGCGGTGACCGCCGCCATGCCGACGGGTACCGGGCTCGACCGCTTCGGCCGGCGCTTCCCCGACCGGGTGTTCGATGTCGGTATCGCCGAACAGCATGCCGTGACCTTTGCCGCCGGCCTGGCGGCCGAGGGGATGAAGCCCTTCGCCACCATCTATTCGACCTTCCTGCAGCGCGCCTATGACCAGGTGGTGCACGACGTCGCCATCCAGCGCCTGCCGGTGCGCTTCGCCATCGACCGCGCCGGTCTGGTCGGTGCCGACGGCGCCACGCATATGGGCTCGTTCGATCTGACCTATCTGTGCTGCCTGCCCGATTTCGTGGTGATGGCGCCGGCCGACGAGGCCGAGCTGATGCATATGGTGGCGACCGCCGCCCTGATCGACGACCGGCCGAGCGCCGTGCGCTATCCGCGCGGCGAGGGGCTGGGCGTGCCCCTGCCGGCGCGCGGCACCCCGCTCGAAATCGGCCGCGGCCGCATCCTGCGCGAGGGCACCAAGGTCGCGATCCTGGCCCTGGGCAGCCGGGTCGCCGATGCGCTGAAGGCGGGGGAGGAACTCACCGCCCGCGGCTATTCGACCACCGTCGCCGATGCCCGTTTCGCCAAGCCCATCGATGCCGATCTGGTGCGTCGCCTGGCATCCGAACACGAGGTGCTGATCACCATCGAGGAGAACGCCATCGGCGGCTTCGCGAGCCAGGTGACCCAGCTTCTGTGCGACGGTGCGCTGATCGAGCGCGGGCTGAAGCTGCGCCCGATGATGCTGCCGGATCTGTTCATCGACCATGCCAGCCCGCGCGATCAGGTAGAGATGGCGGGCCTCGGTGTGCAGGCGATCGTGGCCAAGGCGCTGGAAGCGCTGGGCCATAACGATGTCGACGTGGTGTTGACCACCAACAGCCGCGCCTGATCCGGACCGCTGCCCCATGGCCACCGCAACCACCCGTCTGGACCAGGCCCTCGTCGACCGGGGGCTGGTGGAGACGCGTAGCCGCGCCCAGGCGCTGATCATGGCCGGCTGCGTCTTCGTCGATGATCGCAAGGAAACCAAGCCCGGCACCAAAGTGAAGCCCGGGGCGGCCCTGCTGGTGAAAGGGGCTGACCACCCCTGGGTGTCGCGGGGCGGGCTGAAGCTTCAGGGTGCCATCGACCAGTTCGGCCTGGACCCGACGGCTGCGGTCGCGATCGATGTCGGAGCATCGACCGGCGGCTTTACCGACGTGCTGCTGACCCGCGGCGCCGCAAGGGTTTATGCGGTGGATGTGGGGCATGGCCAGCTGGCCTGGAAGCTGCGCCAGGATGAACGTGTGGTGGTGCTGGAGAAGCTGAACGCCCGCTATCTGACCGAAAAGCACGTGCCCGAGCCGGTCGACTGGGTGGTCTGCGATGCCAGCTTCATCGGCCTGCGCACGGTTCTGCCGGCGGCTCTGTCGCGCCTGAAACCGGGCGGGCTGGCGGTCGCGCTGATCAAGCCGCAATTCGAGGTCGGCAAGGGCCGGGTCGGCAAGGGCGGCATCGTGCGCGAGCCCGAGCTGCATGCCGAGGTGGTGGAGACGATTTCCGGCTGGTTCGCAAGCCTGCCCGGTGTCGAGGTGACCGGCGTGACCCAGAGCCCGATCAAGGGCCCGGACGGCAATGTCGAATTCCTGATCGTGGCCTGCTTCACCGCCGGCGGCGCGGGGCTTTTCACGCCACGCGATCCGGGCGAAGCTGACGGGGATGCCGCCGGAGACTGACCGGCGGCCCGCGCATCCCGAGAGGTCCCGCCCCTCACGAGAGGTCAAGCCCGTGCAGCCAACCCGGATTGCCGCCGCCTGGAAGGGGCTCGCCGCGTGCCAGAGCTGTGGCATCCGCCGGCTTGCGCTCTTCGCCGATCTGGAGGCGGAGGATTTCGCCCATATCCATCTGCCGATTGAGGAACGCAGCATCCCGGCCGGGGCCAGTCTTTATGGGCTGGACGATCCGGCAGAGGCGGTGTTCACCGTGCGCGCCGGCCTGGTGAAGCTGGTCCATATCCAGCCCGATGGCGGCCAGCGCATCGTGCGGCTGGTGCGGGCGGGTGGGGTGGCCGGGATCGAGGCGCTGGTCCGGCCGACCTATCCCCATGCGGCGATGGCCCTGCAGCCGGTGGAGTTGTGCCGGATCCCGACCTCGGTGGTAACCCGCCTGCAGACGGAGACGCCCCGGCTGCATCAGCGGCTGATGGAGAAGTGGTACGAGGCGTTGAGCGTTGCCGACGACTTCCTGACCGAGCTTGCCACCGGCCATGCCCGCCAGCGCCTGGCCCGGCTGCTGCTATGGCTGAGCGAGGATGCCCCCGATCAGCCGGTGCGGCTGTTCAGCCGCGAGGATCTGGGGGCGATCCTGGGGGTGACGCTGGAGACGACCAGCCGGACGATTTCCGAGTTTCGCCGCAGCGGCGTGCTGACCACGCTGTCGCATAATCTGGTGCACTGCGACCGGGCGGCGCTTGCAGAGATTGCCGCCTGAACACGGGGGCCGGCTGAGCAGGGGCTCAGCCCCGGCCGGCGATCCAGCGGGCAATCCCCGGCCAGTATTCTTTCAGCGTGCGGGCGCCCATGAACAGGCCGATATGCCCGCCCGGCACCGTCTGCTGCACGATGTCGGCTGCGGGCGTGCCGATGTATTTCGCCGCATCCAGCACCTGTTCCGGCGTGGTGATGTCGTCGCCCGCACCGGCCAGAAGATAGGTCGGGCAGGTGATCGTCTTCAGGTTCAGCCGGCGGCCGAGCGCGATGAAATCACCCTTCGCCAGCCGGTTTTCCTTGAACAGCAGCCGGATCGCCTGCAGGTACCAGCGCCCGGGCAGGTCGAGCGGGTTTTCGTACCAGCTTTCGAAGACCTCTTCCTTGGCCAGATAGGCCGGATCGTCGATATGCTCGTAGAGGTCGATATGGGACTGGATGTAATGCTGCTCGGGATGCATGTTTTTCCAGCCCTGCAGCATGAACTTGCCGCGCATCAGCCCGCCGCCCAGCTTCACCAGATCCTCGTAAAAGGCCATCGGCGAGGCATGGGCCATGCGCTTGATCGGCCCGTCGCCGGCATCGGTATCGATCGGCGCCCCGGCCAGCACCAGTGAATTCACCTTCTCGGGGAAGCGGGCGGCGATCATCGCCGAGGTCCAGCCGCCCTGGCAGAGGCCGACCAGATTGACCCGGCCGCCCAGATCATCGATCGCGACCACCAGCTGGGCCAGATAGTCGTCGATCTCCAGATCCTTCATATCGGCGGTGGCGCTTTTCCAGTCGGTCAGCGCGACATGATCGATGCCGTTGGCGAGCAGGGTTTCGACCAGGCTCTGGCCCTGGTGATAATCCGCGATCATCGCGGTATGGCCGGCATAGGGGGCGTTCACCAGCGTGGGCATGCCCTTGCCCTGCCGGCCATATTCGCGCAGGGCCATGGTCCGCAGGTCGAGACGCAGCCGGCTGGGCGTGGCGAGTTTGGGCCGCAGATCATCGTGGATGCGGATCTCTTCCTCGACGAATTTCGCATTGCGCGCATACAGCTCCAGCCCCTGCTGCAGCATGTCGTTCGCCATGGCGAGCGGCCAGAAGGCGGGGACGGCGCTGGGGGTGGCGGTGCTGGCGGATCCGACGGATTTCGATGACATGAGCGACTTCCTTTGCATGGCGTCGCCGGGTCTCCGGCTGCACCACGCAAATGGGGCAGCCGTTCGGAGCGGAGGCTCGACGATCTCATCGACGGGTCGAGTCTATGCCGCAATGCAGCATGGCAAAAATGAATTCCCTGTCAGGATGCGGCGGCCGGGGCAGGGCAGCCATGCATTTCCGCCCAGTGAAGCAGGGCCGGCAGCTGAACATGGCTGAGCGCATCATGGAGGCGCATCAGCACGGGCCCGGCCTCGGCATCGCCCTGCACCGCCGGCAGCAGCCGGCTTTCATAGCAGCCGATCGCCGCCACGGCGTTGTCGGCCGCCATCCGGCAGGCGGCCCGCAGATCCGCGGGCAGGGCCGGCGGGGCGGCAACCGGGCGCGCCGGGGCAGACATGCCGCGGGCGACGAGCAGGCGGATCAGGGTGGCGGCATGCAGATAATCCGACATCAGCAGGTTGCGGAAGGGCATGACCGGCCCGAAACGCGCAATCACCGCCTCGGCGATGGCCGCCGCCCGCCAGGCTTCGTCCAGCGCCGCCCGGATTGCGGCATCGGTGGTGACGGGCATGACGAACCTCCCTCGGGCCAGGCGGGATCGGGACATGGCCGATCCTGGCGGGGAAGGCCGGCGCGCGCTTTGAGATTCCGCAAGGACAGGACGGCGGATCTGAAGATGATCAGGGGCAGCCAATCGCAGCCAGGAAAGGTCCGGTCCCATGCCGATCCGCGAGATTCTGGGCATCACCGAATTCGATGCCTACACCCCTGAAGAAACCCGCGCCGCCCTGGCGGCGGGGGAGATCGTGCTGATCGACGTCCGCACCCCGCAGGAATATGCGGTGGAACATATCGAGGGCGCCCTGCTGATGCCCATGGCGTTTTTCGACCCGCGCTTCCTGCCCCCCCAGGACAGCCGCCGCATCGTGCTGCATTGCGGATCGGGCATGCGCTCCACCCGCATGGCTGAACGCTGCGCCGCCGCGGGCTTCGACCGCATCGCCCATATGGCGGGCGGCATGAGCGCCTGGAAGGACCAGGGCCTGCCCTATATCGCGACCGACCCTGCGACGGGCGGGCCGGTCAGGAAGTGAGGACGCCGTCCTGGCACTTTCCGTCGTGCGGACGCCAAGGTGGATTCCCGCCTCCGCGGGAATGACAATAAACTATTGTTTTGTGACGAAAATGCCGTCATCCCCGCGCAGGCGGGGATCCACCTTTGACGCAGCGGGACGGAGGCCCGTCCCGCTGCATGCCTCATCAGTTCACCCGCCGGTCCCGCCCTTCCCAATAGGGCTTGCGCAGATCCCGCTTCAGGATCTTGCCGGCGCCGGACATGGGCAGCGGTTCGTCGCGGATTTCGACGCTGCGCGGGCATTTGTAGCCGGCGATGTGCTGCTTGCAGAAGGCGATGATCTCTTCGGCCGTGGGGCGGGCGTCAGATTTCGGCACCACTACGGCATGGACGATTTCGCCCCAATGCTCGTCGGGGATGCCGATCACCGCGCATTGGGCGACGTCCGGATGGCGGGCGACGACGTTTTCGACCTCCAGCGAATAGACGTTCTCGCCGCCGGAGATGATCATGTCCTTCACCCGGTCGACGATGTAGATGAAGCCGTCCTCGTCCATGCGCGCGCCGTCGCCGGTGTGCATCCAGCCGTCGACGATCGCCTTGGCGGTCTCTTCCGGGCGTTCCCAATAGCCCATCATCACATTGCGGCCGCGCACGACCACCTCGCCGACCTCGCCCACCGGCACCGGCCGGTCGTCGGCATCGACGATGCGCACCTCGCAGCCGATCACCGCCCGGCCGGCCGAGCGGTGACGGCCTTTGGCCCGGCTTTCGCCCACATGTTCCTGCGGGTGGAGCAGGGTGGCGACGGGGGAAAGCTCGGTCATGCCATAGGCCTGCATGAACTCGACCCCGGGCAGCTTCGCCGTGGCGCGGTCGAGCACGGCCTCGGTGATCGGGGCGGCGCCGTAGATGATCCGCTTCAGCGAAGAGAGGTCGTAATTGCCGATCGCCGGATGGTCGACCAGCATCTGGATCATGGTCGGCACCAGCAGCGCCGCCGTCACCTTGTGTTCCTGGATCGCCTTCATCACGCCTTCGGGCGTGAAGGAGGGGACGATCACATGCGGTTCCCCCTTCATCAGCAGGGAGAAGGTCGCAGCCCCGTCGGCCAGATGGAACATGGGCGCGCTGTGCAGATAGACCGTGCCGTCGGGGAACATGCCTTCGGCCAGCACGTGCAGGCCGTTGGTGATGATGTTCTCGTGCGACAGCATCACCCCCTTCGACCGGCCGGTGGTGCCGCCGGTGTAGAAGATGCCGAACAGATCGTCGCCGCTGCGCTCGGCATCGGGGATCGGATCATGGTTCCGGATCAGATCCTCGATATGGGGCATGTCTTCGGGCGCCGGCCCGTCGCCGGCATAGATCAGGGCGAATTGCGAGCCCGAGGCCGCCGCGATCGCCCGGCCCATCTCGGCGAAGGCGTCGTCGACGATCAGCAGGCTGGCGCCGCAATCCTCGATCGCGTCGGCATTCTCGGCGCGGCTCCAGCGGATGTTCAGCGGCACGATCACCGCGCCGGCCCAGGGGGTGGCGAGGTAGAATTCGATATAGCGGTCGGAGTTCAGCGTCAGCAGCGCGACGCGGTCGCCATCCTCCACCCCCAGCGCCCGGAAGGCGCCGGCGATGCGGGCGACGCGGTCGGCGGTTTCGCCCCAGCTGCGGGTGCGGCCGGCGCAGATCGTCGAGGTCCGATCGCGGGCAATGGCGATCGTCCGTCGGAGCCCTGATGTGATGCCCATATATCCTCCCAGTGGGTTTGAGCGTTGCCTCCGGTATGCCGTCCGCACTTCTTTATCGGGCGGATCGGGCAGGAACGCCGGCACGGGGGAAGAGGGCAGGGCGGCGAGCCGCCGCCCGGGCCCTAGCGTGCCAGCGCGTGCCGCGCCATGTCTGCCATGACGTCGGCGATCTCTTCGGCCGTGCGCGGGCCGCCTTCGCGGAACCACTGGCCGACCCAGTTGACCGCACCGGCCAGCAGGAAGGCGGCGATGCGGATATCGACCTCGCGGATCGACCCGTCGGCGACGCCCTGGGCGATATAGCCGCGCAGCCTGGTATCGATCGACCGCTTCCAGTCGCGGACCTTGCGCCGGCTGTCGGGCGCCAGGTCGCGATCGTCGACGCTGACCAGACACATGCCGAAATCGGCGGTCATGTTCAGCGTATAGGCCCTGAGGAAGGCAACCGCCCGGTCCAGCCCGCGCTTGCCCGCATCATCGACACCGGCAAGCTCGGCTTCGATCAGCTCTCCGCCCAGCTGATAGCAGGCGTAGAGGATGTCTTCCTTGTTGCGGAAATAGTGGTAGAGCGCGGGCTTGGTGATGTGCAGCTGCTCGGCCACGTCCGCCATCTTGGTCCGGTGGAAGCCGTTCTCGACGAACAGCCGCGCCGCCGTGCGCAGCACCGCATCACGCTTGGCATCGCGGTCGCGCTGACGTTCGGCGGCGGGCTTCCAGGGGGAGGCGGGAATCTCGATCTGCACGGGGGGTCTGATCTCTCTGCTGCACGGGCCTGGGGTCGCCGCCCTCCGGAAACCGCCGGAGCGGGCCGGTGGGCAGATCCGGGGGATGATCGCACGACCGGCCCCGGATCGGAACGGCCGCGCATCACAATCCGGACGATTGACGGCCCGACTTCGTATTCGGTATCTTACCCATGGGTAAAAGAAAATGTCCATGCCCGTCGCGGCGACCGGCCGCCGGGCCCGTCCAGAAGCCCAGTCATCCCAAGGGCCCAGTCATCCCAAGGACGGCCAGCCTTAAGGGCAGTCGTTCCCCCCAACAGGCGAGGAAAGCTCATTATGGTCGAGAGCGTGAGGATCGCGGGCGTCGGCATGATCCCGTTCGTGAAGCCGGGGACCAGCGCGCCCTATAGCGACATGGGGGCCGAGGCCGCCCGTCAGGCCCTGGCCGATGCCGGCATCGGCTACGACCAGATCCAGCAGGCCTATGTCGGCTATGTCTATGGCGACAGCACCTGCGGTCAGGCGGCGCTCTACGAGGTCGGCATGTCCGGCATCCCGGTGGTGAACGTCAACAACAACTGCTCGACCGGCTCGTCGGCGCTGTTCCTGGCGCGCCAGGCGGTGGCCTCGGGTGCCGCAGACTGCGTGCTGGCGCTGGGCTTCGAGCAGATGGTTCCGGGGGCGCTCGCCGACGTCTATCAGGACCGGCCGAGCCCGATGGCGAAGTTCATCGAGGTCGCCAAGGAATTCGACCCTGCCGCCGAGGCGCCGATGGCGATCCGCCTGTTCGGTGGCGCCGGCAAGGAATACCAGCAGAAATACGGCGCGAGCGACGCGGCCTTCGCGATGATCTCGGTGAAGGCGCGTCGCCATGCCGAGCATAACGAGCGGGCGATCTTCCGCACGCCGACCTCGGTCGAAGAGGTGCTGGCGTCGAAGCACATGTACGGGCCGCTCACCCGCCTGCAGTGCTGCCCGCCGACCTGCGGCGCCGCAGCGGCCGTGGTGGTGTCGGAAGCTTTTGCCCGCAAGCACGGCCTGACCGACGCCATCCGCCTGCGCGCCCAGGTGATGACCACCGACTTCCCGTCCAGCTTCGGCGAGAAGAGCATGATGAAGGCGGTGGGCTACGACATGGCCCGCGCCGCGGCCGATGCGGTCTACGAGCAGACCGGCGTCGACCCGATGGATGTGAGCGTGGTGGAGATGCATGACTGCTTCACCGCCAACGAGCTGATCTCGTACGAAGCGCTCCGGCTGACGCCCGAGGGCACGGCCGAGAAGTTCATCATGGACGGCGACAACACCTATGGCGGCCGCGTCGTCACCAACCCGTCGGGCGGGCTGATCTCCAAGGGCCATCCGCTGGGCGCAACCGGCCTTGCCCAGTGCGCCGAACTGGTCTGGCAGCTGCGCGGCCAGGCCGGTCCGCGCCAGGTGGAGGGTGCGAAGATCGCGCTTCAGCACAATCTGGGTCTGGGCGGCGCCTGCGTCATCTCGCTCTACGACCGCGCCTGACCGGCATCGAGCAGGAGAGGATGATCATCCATGCTCGATAGAGCGGCGATCGGGCGGGTTCTCCCGCCCGTCACCGCGACGGTCGAACGCGGCCGTCTGCGGTTCTTTCTGAATGCGATCGGCGAGACCAGCCCGATCCACCACGATACGGCCGCGGCGCAGGCCGCCGGCTATCGCGACTGCCCCATCCCGCCCACCTATCTGTTCTGCCTGCGCATGCTGGATGCGCCCGAGCCCTATGCCCTGCTCGACGAGCTGGGGGTCGATCTCGGCACCGTGCTGCATGGCGAGCAGAGCTTCACCTATCACGAGCCGGTGGCGGCGGGCGACGAGATCCGCTTCATCGGCCGGATCGCCGACATCTTCGACCGCAAGGGCGGCGCGCTCGAATTCCTGGTCGAGGAGATCCGGGTCGAGCGGGTGTCGGACGGTGCC
The DNA here is from genome assembly GCF_002684955.1 of Tistrella sp. Taxonomy (NCBI): domain Bacteria; kingdom Pseudomonadati; phylum Pseudomonadota; class Alphaproteobacteria; order Geminicoccales; family Geminicoccaceae; genus Tistrella; species Tistrella sp. Next base: position 10,521 of record NZ_NYWI01000051.1, read on the forward strand.
CATGTCGCCGATGTGCGGCAGGTGACCGTGATCCGCAATCCCGTGGCCGGAGGTGCGGCATGAGCGGTGAACCGATTCGGGTGGTGGCCGAGATGCCGCCGATCACCCGCACGCAGCTGGCGCTTTATGGCGGCGCCTCGGGCGACCATAACCCGATCCATATCGATATCGACTTTGCGAAGGCCGCCGGTTTTCCCGACGTTTTCGCCCACGGCATGCTGGTCATGGGGCTCGCCGCCCGCGCGGTGACCGGGGTTGTGCCGCTCGCCCGCCTCAAATCCTATGGCGTGCGTTTCACCGCCATCACCCAGGTCCATGACCGGCTGACGGTCGAAGCGGTCGAGACCGGCGTCACCGAGGCCGGCGACCGCCGGCTGGACGTGACCGTCCGCGACCAGAACGGCCAGGTGAAGGTGCAGGGCGAAGCGCTGATCGCCGCCGGCTGATCCGGCCCGGGCCTGTCTGCCCTTTTCAACAAACCTCAGAAAATATCGGGAGTGACGTCAAGATGGGCAAGCTCGACGGCAAGGTCGCGCTGGTTTCCGGATCCGGCCGCGGCATCGGCCGCTCCATCGCCCTCAAACTGGCGAGCGAGGGGGCGAAGGTCGTGATCAACGACCTCGACGAGGCGCCGGCCGAGGCGGTGGCTGCCGAGATCCGCGCGATGGGCGGTGAAGCCCTGATCTGCGCCGGCAATGTGGCGGCCGAGGATTTCGGCACCCGCTTCGTGAACACCGCGGTCGAGGGCTTCGGCGGGCTCGACATCATCGTCAACAATGCCGGCTATACCTGGGACTCGACCATCCAGAAGATGACCGACGAGCAGTTCCAGGCGATGATCGACGTCCATCTGACGGCGCCGTTCCGCATCCTGCGGGCCGCCGCCGAGCCGATCCGCATCTTCTCCAAGCGCGAGGCGCAGGAGGGGCGCGAGGTCTTCCGCAAGGTGGTCAACATCTCGTCGATCGCCGGTCTCTACGGCAATGCCGGCCAGGTCAGCTATTCCTCGGCCAAGGCGGCGCTTGTCGGCATGACCCGCACGCTGTGCAAGGAGTGGGGCCGCTACAAGGTGAATGTGAACTGCGTCGCCTTCGGCCTGATCGCCACCCGTCTGACCCAGGCGATCGAAAAGGAACAGGCGACCATCGATGTCGACGGCCGCGAGATCAAGGTCGGCGTGCAGCATCAGCTGCTCGACACCATGGCCCAGCTGATCCCGCTCGGCCGCGCCGGCACGCCCGACGAGGCGGCGGATGCGGTCTATCTGTTCTGCGCGCCCGAGAGCAATTACGTCAGCGGCCAGGTTCTGGTCTGCGGCGGCGGCATCCTGCTCTGACATCTGCCGGCGGCGGACCCGGGGATGACCCATACCGGTGTCCGCCGCTGCATCCGATCCGACGGAGACATCCCCATGACCGCTTCTGCCCCCCGGACGACCTCTGCGTGGATGACGCCGGAGCTTGAAAGCCTTCGCGACCAGTTCGGCCGCTTTCTGGACGCCGAGCTGAAACCTCATGCCGCGCGCTGGCGCCGGCAGCGCATGATCGACCGCTCGGCCTGGACGGCGCTGGGGGGGATGGGCGCGCTGGGGGCGGCGATCCCCGAGGAATGGGGCGGCAGCGGCGGCGATGTCTATCAGGAGATGGTGCTGCTCGACACCATCAACCGGCGCTGTTCCGACCTCGCCAACGGCTACAGCGTGCATTCGGGCATCGTGACCCATTACGTGCTGACCTATGGCACCGAGGATCAGAAGCGGCGCTGGCTGCCCAAACTCTGCTCGGGCGAATGGATCGGCGCGATCGCGATGACCGAGCCGGGCGGCGGGTCCGACCTTCAGGCGCTGACCACCCGCGGCCGGCGCGACGGCGACGACTATGTCATCGACGGCCAGAAGACCTTCATTACCAACGGCATCGCCGCCGATCTGGTGCTGGTGGCGGTGCGCATCGACGGCACGCCGGGGGCCAAGGGCATCTCGCTGATCGGTGTGGAGAAGGGGGCACCCGGCTTCCAGCCCGGCCGGCCGCTGGAAAAGATCGGCCTGCATGCGGCCGATACCGCCGAGCTGTTCTTCGACGGCGCCCGCGCGCCCGTCGATAACCTGCTGGGCGGCATCGAGGGCCGCGGCTTCTATCAGATGATGGAGCAGCTGCCCCGCGAACGCCTGATTCTGGCGATCGGCGCGGTTGCGGCCATGGAACATGCGGTCGAGATCACCCGCGCCTATGTTCACGAGCGCAAGGCCTTTGGCAAGACCCTGTTCGATTTCCAGACCATTTCCTTCCGCCTGGCCGAGCTTGCGACCGAGGCCCATATCGCGCGCGTCTTCGTCGACGACTGCCTGGTCAAACTGGCCGAGAACCGGCTCGACAACGTCACCGCCTCGATGGCCAAGTGGTGGTGCAGCGAACGCCAGGTCCAGACCGTCGACGCCTGCCTGCAGATGTTCGGCGGCTATGGCTATATCGAAGAAACCGAAATCGCCCGCATGTATACCGACGCCCGGATCCAGAAGATCTATGGCGGCGCCAACGAGATCATGAAGCTGCTGATCGCGCGCTCGCTCTGACGGCGCGGTTGCCGGCGATATGAGGATGGGGCCTGCCCGATGATCGGGCGGGCCTTCTTTCCAGGGGCGACATGACTTTCAGTCGGATGAGTGGCTCGTCTGCATGGCCTTCTGCAGGTCGTCGGGCAGTTCCTCCGCCGATTCCAGGAGGTCATTCCAATCGTCGGGAGGGTCGTCCCGATCAAGCTTGGTTTTGAAGACCTCGTAAGGATCGGTTTTTGCGCCCGCGGCACGCTTTGTCTTTTCGTCATTCACCCAGGCAAAGATGATGATCCGTGACCGGCTGTCGTAGCGAAAGAAGAGCCGAAATCTCTGGTTGAATTTTGCGCGCGACCAGTGCCGATAGTTGTTACCCATCGTATTGCCGAGCCGGTACCGCGTGTCGCCGGGATCCTGAGGAATGGTCGACAGCACCAGTTTGGCAATTGCAGCCAGCGTGCGGACGTTCGCATTGCTCCGATACCCGGCAGGATCACGGCTTCGGGCCTTGTGGAACGCATCGGCCAGGGCGCGGATCTGGCGGATCATCCCCTCGTGGAACAGCAGCGTCCAGCCATTCACCGTCAGAGGCAAACGTCACCTTCAATCGGCTCGTCCAGATCGACATCAACCTCCTTCAATGCCTGCCTGAGCGTCTGGAGCAGGTCGTCGGGGAGAGCCGCAATATTGCGCGCGGCGGCGATGTCGTCGGAGATCAGCTTCAGGAAGGCGCCGATGGCCGGATCCTGGTGTTCCGTCTCCGCGGGTTCGATGATGATGCGGTTGCCGTCGGCGCGCACCACGATTTTCCCGCCGTCCCGAACCCCGAGAATCTGCCGGACGGCCAGAGGCAGCGTGGTCTGCCCCTTGGAGCTGACCTTGCAGGTGCGTTCGATGATCGTGCTGTCATTCATGGCCTGTCTCCGGTGCACTTGAAAAGTAAAGAAATTTCTTTACCTCGTCAAGGCCGGGCCGAAGGGAGGGGGAGGTCAAGTGCCGCAATGCCGTGCCGCTACCCCCGCGCCCGCAGCCCCGCGCCGGCGGCCAGGGTGAGGGGCAGGCGGCCGACGGCCAGCGCGGCGGCGGTGGTGCGCTCCACGTCCAGACGGTTGAGGACGAGCCGGCCTTCGGAGTATTCGACCACCCGGCCGGTGAGCACGATGTGGTCGGGGCGGGGCATCACCGTCACCCGCCCGCGGCGGGGCGAGAGTTGCAGGCCGTCCAGCCGGTCGCGGGCCAGCATGTCGGCGAAAAGCGGCGCCAGACCGGCATGGACGATGCCGGTGACAGGGTCTTCGGGCACGCCGAGCTTTGGGGCGAAGAAGCGGCAGACATAGTCTGCGCCATCGGCCAGAGAGGCGCCGTCGGCCAGGCTGGCGACCGCCACCGCCCGAGGCGGCAGGGCGGAAATGGCGGCGGCGTCGGGGCGGATCACCTCGACCTCTGCCGGATCCTCGACCAGCACATACCAGTCGTGGCGGCCTTCCAGCACGGCAGCCGGGACGACACCGCCCAATGCTGCGGTGATCGCGCGCAGCAGCGCCGGGCGCGGCTCGATCCCGGTCAGCCGTTCGCGCGGCAGCGACAGGCACAGCCGGTCGTCCGCCTCCGGATCCCGGGCGACATGAAGCAGCCCGCCACGGGTGCGGAACACCACCGCCGGCGCCTCGGGGGCCAGCCGGCTCAACACCACATGGGCGGCCGCCAGCGTGGCGTGGCCGCACATCGGCATCTCGGTGGTGGGGGTGAACCAGCGCAGGTGGAAGGGCCCGGCGGCGGCGCCATCGCCCGTGCCGAACCCGCCCGGATCCTCGGGCACCAGGAAGGCGGTCTCGGACAGCCGGTTTTCGGCCGCGATCGCCTGCATCACCGGCACCGGCAGCCAGGCATCCATCAGGCAGACCGCCGCCGGATTGCCGGCGAACAGCCGCTCGGCGAAGGCATCGAGGTGAAAGATCCTGACGTTTCGCATGGCGGGACCATTCCTTCGCAAACTGTTGGTTGCGTTCAATAGGAATGATCACGCCAATTCAGATCGTCAGGCAAGCGGCATTTGCGCGCTGCGGCAAATCCGTGGTCAGCGGTTCATATCGTGATATTCGTCGTTCGGCAGCATGTCGACGGCGCTCGCGACGCGGTTGGTCATGTTGTAAAAGCCGATGACATTGGCCAGGTCGAAAATGTCTTCGACCGAAAAGCCCGCATCGCGCAGCCGGGCCCGGTCGGCCTCGTCGACCAGGGTCGGGGTTTCGGTGACCTTGGCGGCGAAATCGAGCATCGCCCGGGGACGGAGCGACAGCGGCGCCACCCGGTAGTTCATCACCAGCATCTCGCCGAGCTTCGGATCGCCCGACAGCGCCCTGACCGCCTGGCCATGGGCGACCAGACAGTAATAGCAGCGGTTGATCGACGAGACCACCACCGCGACCATCTCGCGCTCCAGCTTGTCGAGCCCGCTGTCGCCCAGCATCAGTTCGTTGTAGAAGCGGCTGAAGGTGCGGAACTTTTCCGGCCGCAGCGTATAGGCCTGCAGCACATGCGGAACCATGCCGAGCTTCTCGCGGCACTTCGCGTAATAGGCCTGGATGTCGTCGGCATTGCCGGCTTCGTCGGGGATGGGCAGGGCCATCACCTCGGGCTTCAGCTGCAGCGGCTTGTCGGCGGACATGGATAAGCGTCTCCCCGGTTCTTGTATGATCCGGGGAGTATGCCTGCCGGGGCGGGGGCTGTCTTCAGAAGCCGGGCGTCACCCGCCACATTGGCCGCGATGGCGCAGCAGATGATCGGCCAGCACCACCGCCATCATCGCCTCGCCCACCGGCACCGCGCGGATGCCGACGCAGGGGTCGTGGCGGCCCTTGGTCACCACCTCGGTATCCGCGCCGTCGCGGGTGACGCTGAGCCGGGGGGTGAGGATGGAGCTGGTCGGCTTGACCGCAAAGCGCACCACCACCGGTTCGCCATTGGCGATGCCGCCCAGGATGCCGCCGGCGCGGTTGCCCAGGAAAGCGGGCTTGCCCTCGCGCATCCGCATCTCGTCGGCATTCTGCGAGCCGGTGAGACGGGCGGCCGCGAAACCGTCGCCGATCTCCACCGCCTTGACCGCGTTGATGCCCATCATCGCCTTGGCGAGGTCGGCATCGAGCTTGTCGTAGAGCGGATCGCCGAGCCCGACCGGCACGCCTTCCGCCACCACTTCGATCACCGCCCCGCAGCTGTCGCCGGATTTACGCAGCCCGTCCAGATACTCGGCCCAGCGCGCGGCGGTTTCGGCATCGGGGCAGAAGAAGTCGTTGCGGCCGGTCTCGTCCCAGTCCCAGCGGCTGCGGTCGACGCCGATGCCGCCCATCTCGACCAGGGCGCCGCGGATGGTGACGGTCTCTCCCAGCACCTTGCGGGCCACCGCGCCGGCCGCCACGCGCACTGCGGTTTCGCGGGCGCTGGACCGGCCGCCGCCGCGATGGTCGCGAATGCCGTATTTGGCCTGATAGGTGAAGTCGGCATGACCCGGACGGAACTTGTCCTTGATCTCGCCGTAATCCTTCGAGCGCTGATCGGTGTTGCGGATCAGCAGGCTGACCGGGGTGCCGGTGGTGAGGCCTTCGAAGGTGCCCGACAGGATTTCGACCTCGTCGGGCTCGCGCCGCTGGGTGGTGAAGCGCGACTGGCCCGGCCGGCGCTTGTCGAGGAAGGGCTGGATGTCGGCCTCGGTCAGCGCCAGGCGCGGCGGCACGCCGTCGACCACGCAGCCGATCGCCGGGCCATGGCTTTCACCCCAGCTCGTGAAGCGGAAAAGCTCGCCGAAACTGTTGCCTGCCATGGCCGGTCCGATCCTTCAAAACGGTGCTGTGGGAGAGAGGTGGGGTCAGCTGAGATTGATGTCGGGCGCATCCTCGGCCTTCATGCCGACGATGTGATAGCCCGCATCGACATGCATCACCTCGCCGGTGATGCCGGTGCCCATGTCCGAGAGCATCAGCAGCGAGGCGTTGCCGACCTCTTCGATCGAGACCGTGCGCCGCAGCGGCGAGTTCATCTCGTTCCAGCGCATGATGTAGCGGAAGTCGCCGATGCCCGAGGCGGCCAGCGTCTTGATCGGCCCGGCCGAGATGGCGTTGACCCGGATGTTTTCGGGGCCGAGGTCGGCCGCCAGATACTGCACGCTGGATTCGAGCGCCGCCTTGGCCACGCCCATGACATTGTAATGCGGGATCACCCGCTCGGCCCCCAGATAGGAGAGCGTCAGGATGCTGCCGCCATGCTGCATCAGCGGCCGGGCATACTGCGCCATCTGCACCAGCGAGAAGGCCGAGATCTGCATGGTGCGCAGGAAGTTGTCGAGCGTGGTGTCGACATACTTGCCCTTCAGCTGGTTCTTGTCGGAATAGGCGACGGCGTGCACCAGAAAGTCGAGCCGGCCCCATTTTTCGGCGATCGTGTCGAACAGGGCCTTCATGTTGTCGTCGTCGGTGACGTCGCAGGGGGCGACCAGGGTCGCGCCGACCTCGGCGGCCAGCGGGCGCACCCGCTTTTCCAGCGCCTCTCCCTGATAGGTCAGTGCCACTTCCGCGCCGTTCAGCGCCACCGCCCTGGTGATCCCCCAGGCGATCGAGCGATCATTGGCGACGCCGACGATCAGGCCGCGCTTGCCGGCCATCACGTTCGATTGAACGATCATGCGGTCCCCTCGCAGTATCCAGGCGGCCGGTCCAGGGAGGCGCCGGGGGCGCGGCCGGCCCTGGCGGACCTCGTGTGACAGGTTGCATCCTGCAGGTTGCAGACGTGCCGTTCGGCCGGCGGCCGGGCACAGGTGCGGCGCATCCTACACGAAACCGCGGTCCGGTCAAATCGGCACCGGACGGGGCCGGAAGGGCGGATTTCAGCGCTGTCCGGGCCGGTGCATCTGCCGTCGTGCCAGCCTGCGGGCGGCCGCATGCCGGCGCCGGTGACGGTCGATCCGCGACCGCACGGCGGCCCAATAGCCGCCAAGCAGGAAGACATAGGCCGCCAGATACAGCAGCAGCAGGGTTGCGATCATGCTGCCCAGGCTGCCATAGACCGCGTTCATGCCGCCGGTCTGGCGCAGATAGACCGAAAAGCCGATCAGCAGGGCCATCCAGCCCAGCACGATGACCGCCGCCGGCGGCAGCAGCACCCGCCGGCGCGGCGGCAGGGCATCGGGCAGCAGGCGCAGCAGGCCCCAGACCACGGTGACGGTACCGGCCAGCACCAGGGGCGGGCGCAGGGTATGGACCAGCCAGACCCAGGCATCGGACAGGCCGAAGAAATCGACCGCAGGCCCGATCGCGATCGGCAGGAAGACCAGCAGCGCCAGCGCCACCGGCAGGGCGAGCGCCCCGCCCGCCACCAGGGCCAGGCTTTGCAGCCGCCGTTTCCACAGCGGCCGGACCATCTTCACCCGGAAGGCGCGGTTGAGCGCGTTGCGCAGGCTTTCAAGCGCATTGGAGGCCGACCAGAGGGCGGTGAGGATGCCGAAGGTGAGCAGCCCGCCCTTGGGGCCGAAGATGATCGTGTCGATCGGCCCGCGCAGCGCCTGGGCGACATCGGGCGGCAGATAGTCGAGCAGAGTGAGGATCAGGGCATGAATCTCGTCCCCCTGGCCGATCACGCCGGCCAGCACCACCAGCACGATCAGGAAGGGGAACATCGAAAACAGGCTGGCGAAGGCGATATGGCCTGCAATCTGGTCGGCGCCGTCGCGGGTGAAGCGGCCGTAGGTGACCATCAGCTCGCGGACCCGCCGGTTGCTGCGCAACCGGCGGAGAAGAGGGCGGTAGAAGGGGGTCTTGTCAGGGGTTGCCGTTGCCGTCATTCGATCCCGGCTCGCCGCCGGACCTGATCGTAATCCGCGGGCGGCTTCCACCGCTTCACGAATTCCGTCAGCGCGGGGTCGTCGCGATCGGGCAGGACCAGTTTCAGCACCACGAACAGGTCGCCGCGATCGCCCTTGTCCGCACCCATGCCGCGGCCCTTGAGCCGCAGCCGGCGCCCGCCCGAGGATCCGGGCGGTACGGCGACCCGGACCGGGCCGTCCAGGGTGGGAACGACGATGCCGGCGCCGAGCACCGCTTCAGGCAGGGTGATGGGCACATCGATCAGGATGTCGCGGCCCTCGGCGCGGAACAGGGGGTGGGGGCGGACATTCACTTCCACCAGCGCATCACCGGCCTCGGCATTGCCGAAACCGGGCATGCCCTGGCCGTTCAGCCGCAGTTTCTGGCCGTCGCGGATGCCGGCGGGCACGGCGACTTCCAGTTCGCGGCCCTCGGGCAGGCGGATGCGCTTGCGGGTACCGCGGGCGGCCTCGATGAATTCGACCGTCACGGTATAGGTGACGTCGACACCGCGGCGATGAATGCCGGTGCGGCCCGCGCTGCCGTTGCCACCGGCGGCCTGGTCGCTGCGCCCCGGCTGCGCGCGGCGGCTGCGGGCGGGATCGGTGAAGATGTCCGAGAAAAAGTCGGCGAAGCCGCCGCCCTCGGCACCGCGGGGGCGCGGGCGGGCACGGCCGTTGCCGGCACCGTCGATCTCGCCACGGTCGAAGGCGGCACGCCGCGCCGGGTCGGACAGGATCGCATAGGCGGCAGACACGTCCTTGAACCGGCGTTCGACCTCGGCATCGCCCGGGTGCAGATCCGGATGATAGGCCTTGGCGAGGCGCCGGTAGGCAGTCTTGATGGCGTCGGGCGTGGCATCACGGCCCACGCCCAGTGTCTGATAAGGATCGGCGTTCACGCGGTCCCCCGTGGACGTAAGCGGGCCGCCGCCCGATCAGGCGGCGGCCCGTGCCCAAGGGTCGTTGCGGCCGGCCCCTGCGTCAAGCCCGTAGACGTCAGGAGTTGACGATCTTCCAGCTGCCGTCCGGCTGACGGCAGGCGGTGCCATAGGCTTCCTCGGTCTTGCCGCCCACATTCACGCGCTGGGTGAATTCGCGGCAGTATTCGCCGCTGGAGCGCTGATAGGTCTTGACCGGGGTGATCGTGCCGGAATTGCCGCTGTCCGGGTTGCTCCAGCTGGTGCTCTGTCCGGTGGGGTTACTTTCAAGCGCCCGCTGGCTGGCACGCTCTGCCTCCAGTTGGTCGGCACGGTCGAGCGACTTGCCGATTTCATTGCCGGCGAAGGCGCCGAGCAGCGCGCCCGCGGCGGTGGCGGCCAGCTGGCCCGTGCCCTTGCCGAACTGGGCACCGGCGACGGCGCCGCCGACGCCGCCCAGCACCGCGCCGACACCCTGCTTGGTGCCCATGTCGGACTGGGCGCAGGCGCCGAGGGCGAGGCCGGCTGCGACGATCAGGGGGATGAACGGCTTCATGGGAGCTTCCGGTAGATGATGTGTCGGGTGCGGACGCCGCATCCGGGCGCCGGTTCGTATCAGGTGCGCATGGTAGCACGCGACCAGCCATGGCCAAGCGGCCTCGGCGTGTCAAATTTCGGTCGGAGAACAACACATCCGGCCCTTGGGGAAGATATCGGCGGCCCACCCCCGTCTGCCAAGGGGTGCGACAGATGCGACCATGGAAGGGGGCGGGTGCTGCCCGCAGCGCTTGCCGCCCTGCCGGGTGTGGTGCATCTATTGAGCGGAGGGCCGGCGCGCGCCACCAGACCGCCCCCACCCCCCGCCCATCATTCGCGGAGCCTTTGAAACCATGTCCCTCCCCGAACTTGAAGATCCGTTCGAGCAGTTCGGCAAATGGTATGCCGAGGTGCGGGACGAACCCGCGATCACCGAGCCGACGGCGATGTGCGTCGCCACCGCCGGGACCGACGGGCTGCCGGCGGCGCGCATGGTGCTGCTGAAGGCCTGGGACCGCGACGGCTTCGTGTTCTACACGAATTACGAGAGCGACAAGGGCCGTGACCTGCTGGCCAATCCGCAGGCGGCGCTGCTGTTCTACTGGATGCCGCTGGGCCGGCAGGTGCGGGTGCAGGGCCGGGTGGAGCAGGTGACGGCGGAAGAGGCCGATGCCTATTTCGGCAGCCGGGCCCGCGACAGCCAGATCGGCGCCTGGGCCTCGCGCCAGTCGCGGCCGATGACCGGCCGCTACGATCTTGAGAAGCGGGTGGCGGAATTCGCGATCAGGTTCAATGTCGGCCGGGTGCCGCGGCCGGATTACTGGTCGGGTTTCCGGGTGGTGCCGCAGCGCATGGAATTCTGGCAGGAAGGCCGTTTCCGCCTGCATCAGCGCCTGGTCTATCTGAAGGACGGGGACGGCTGGACCCGTCAGTGGCTGTTCCCGTGATCCGGCCGCTGGGCGTTCTGGCGCCGCCCGATCCCGAGGTGGCGCGGCTGAAGCGGCGGGTGACGCTCGCCTCGCTTGCGGTCGCGCTCACCCTCGTGGCGCTGAAGCTCGCCGCATCGGTCATGACCGGATCGGTCAGTATCCTGTCGAGCCTGGTCGACAGCGTGTCGGATTCGGGCGCAAGCCTGGTGACGCTGATCGCGGTGCGCCAGGCGATGCGCCCGGCCGATGCCCATCACCGCTTCGGCCATGGCAAGGCCGAGCCGCTGGCGGCGCTGGGCCAGGCACTGTTCGTGACCGGCTCTGCCCTGCTGCTGTGTGTCGAGGCGGTGCGCCGGCTGATCACGCCCGAACCCGTGGGCGAGGGACCGGTCGGCATCGCGGTGATGATCTTCGCCATCGTGGCGACGCTGCTGCTGGTCCGCTATCAGGACCGGGTGATCGCCCGCACGCAGTCTCTGGCGGTGGGGGCCGACCGGCTGCACTATGTGGGCGATCTTCTGATCAACCTGGGCGTTATTCTGTCGATCCTGCTCAGCCAGTACGGGGGCGTGACCGAAGCCGATCCGGTGATCGCGGCGCTGATCGCGCTGCACCTGATCCGCGGCGCCTGGAAGATCGCACGGGGCGCGCTGGATGCGCTGATGGACCGGGAACTGCCCGAGGCCGAGCGCGCCGAGATCCGTAAGATCGTTCTGGCGGTGCCGGGGGTGCGCGGCATGCACGACCTGCGCACCCGGTCGTCCAGCGTGCACACCTTCATCCAGCTGCATCTGGAACTGGACGCGGCGGCGCCGCTGGCGGATGCACACGGGGTCGCCGATCGGGTTGAAACGCTGTTGCATGCGCGCTATCCCGATGCCGAGGTCATCACCCATCTTGATCCGAAAGGCGTGGCGGAATTCGTTCCCACCTTCCGCTGATCGTATCGACGGTAGTGATGCCAAAACATCTCCACTACAGGTTGTTGTTTTGCTAGGCTCTCGCATGGTGGATCGCGTAGCGACCATCAGGCCCCATGCCGGGCGACCCGCCTGTCGACGTCCAGAAGGAAGACTGCCGCGATGGATCTTGCCAGCCACATCCGCCGGGTGCCCGATTTCCCGAAGCCGGGCATCCTGTTCTACGACATCTCGACCCTGCTGGCCCATTCCGGGGCCTGGCGCGAGACCATCGACCGGATGGCCGAGGCGATCCGTCCGCTGCAGCCCGATCTTCTGGCCGGGATCGAAAGCCGCGGCTTCCTGGCCGCCGCCCCCCTGGCCCTGGCGCTGGGCAAAGGTTTCGTGATGGTCCGCAAGCGCGGCAAGCTGCCGGGGCGCACGGTGTCCCATGCCTATGCGCTGGAATATGGCGAGGATGTGGTCGAGGTGCAGGACGGCATGATCGAGCGCGGCCAGCGGGTTGTGCTGGTCGACGACCTTCTCGCCACCGGCGGTACCGCCGCGGCGTCGATCGAGCTGCTGCGCAAGGTAGGGGCCGAGGTCCCGGCCGCTGCCTTCATCATCGAACTGATGGGCCTCGGCGGCCGCGAGCGGCTGGACGTGCAGGATGTGCGGACCCAGACCGTGCTGCAATTCCCGGCCTGAGCCGGACCAGACCATGGGCAGGATCAGGCGCCGGCGCTGATCTCCGCATGGCGCGGGCAGGTGGTGAGGTGGTCGTTGACCAGCCCCGCCGCCTGCATGAAGGCATAGACCGTCGTCGAGCCCAGATGCCGGAAACCCGCCTCTTTCAGCCGGCGGGCCAGGGCATCAGAGACGGCGGTCTTGCCCGGCACCTCTGCACCGGTCGTGAAATGATTGGTCAGCGGCTGCCCGTCCACCGCCGCCCACAGAAAGGCGGCGAGGCCGGGCCCGTTTTCGCGCAGCGCCAGCACCGCCCGGGCATTGGCGATGGTCGCCTCGATCTTGCCGCGGTGGCGGATGATGCCCGGATCGGCCAGAAGCTGCTCCACCTCTGCCGGGCCGAACCGGGCCAGGATGTCGGGATCGAAGCCGGCGAAGGCCCGGCGAAAGCCCTCGCGCCGGCGCAGGATCGTGATCCACGACAGCCCCGACTGAAAGCTCTCCAACACCAGCATCTCGAAGAGCGGCCGCTCGTCGCGGACCGGCACGCCCCATTCGGTGTCGTGATAGGCCCGGTAGAGCGGGTCGGTGCCGCACCAGGGGCAGGGGCCGTGCGGGGCTTCTTCCTGCTCAGCCATCGGCTCGCGGCCGGGCGGTGATGGTCAGCCCCTGGGCGGTGAGGGCGGGGCCGCTGCCGTCGGTGGCCTCGGTCGTGCGGTCGATGCGCAGCAGGGCGAGGCCCACGGGGCCGATTGCGCTGCACAACTGGCCGGCCTCGCGTTCCCCCGCCATCACCGGCGTGCCCGGGGCGGGCAGGGGCGCGCCATCTGTGGCATCGACCACGAACAGCCGCTTGCGGACCTGGCCGCGGAACTTGCTGCGGGTGGTGACCTCCTGGCCGACATAGCAGCCCTTGTCGAAGGCGACACCGTTCAGCCGGTCCAGATCATGTTCCAGCGCCAGCCCCTGTTCGGGCGGCAGATCCTCGGGGCCTTCCGGCACGCCCGCCTCGATCCGGTGCAGATGCCAGGCCGCTTCCGGCACCGGGGTGAGGCCGGTATCGGCCGCGAAGGCTTCAAGCGCCGCCTCGGGCCCCCAGAGCCGCAGGCCGAGGCCGGCCCCACGCGGATCGGGTACCTGCAGCACATCATTGCCGTCGCCCTCGACATGCAGCCCGTCGCTTTGGACGCCCGGCCCGAACGCGACTGCGACCGCAAGCCCGGCTGCGGGTGCGATCTTCACCTTCGCCCGCAGCTTGTAGAGGGTGAGCCGCCGGATCAGGTCTGCGGCAAGACCGGTCGCGCATTCGACCAGCAGCCGGTTCTCGCCGGCGCGGGCCACGATCAGGTCATGCAGGATCTTGCCCTGGGGCGTGAGCAGGGCGCCGTAACAGGCCCGCCCCTCGGCCACCGGGTCGAGATCGCCCGAGACCAGACCGTCGAGGAATTTGAGCGCGTCCTCTCCCTCCACCGCGACCAGGCTGCGGGCGGGCAGGCGGGTGAAGGCGGGGACCGTCGGCCGGAGGGGCGGTGTCGCGGTCGTCGTCGCGGGCTCGGTCATGGCGATGGATCCGGATCCTTGATGGGCGGGCGGACAAGGTCGCTCAACAGTGGCGTCGCCGGGCCGATGGTTCAAGAGGCGACGGCCGGCCATGACCGGCCATGGTTGCGCCCGAACCCCCGCGCGCCCTATAACCGGCGGGATGCCCATCTCCGGGACCGCGCATGGAACTGCTGTTCATCACCTCGACCCGCATCGGTGACGCCGTCCTGTCGACGGGGCTGCTCGATCATCTGATCGCTACCGAAACCGCTGCCGGCCGCCCGGCACCTCGGGTGACGGTGGCCGTGGGCGCGCCTGCAGCACCGCTTTTCGCCGGGGTGCCCGGGCTGGTCCGGGTGCTGCCGATCGTCAAGCGGCCCCGCGCCGGCCACTGGCGCGATCTCTGGCGGGCCACGATCGGCACGCGCTGGGATCTGGTGGTCGATCTGCGCGGTTCCGCCATCGCCTGGCTGCTGCGGGCCCGGCACCGGCGGGTGCTGTCGCGCCATGAAGACGGCCGGCACAAGCTCTATGAACTGGCGCGCACGCTTGATCTGGACCCGCCGCCCGCACCGCGCATCTGGACCCGGCCAGAGGATCACGCCGCGGCCCTGGCGGCCTTTCCGGAAGGTTCGCAGCCGATCCTGGCGCTGGCACCGGCGGCGAACTGGGTGGGCAAGCAATGGCCGGCGGAGCGTTTCGCCGAACTGGTCGGCCGGCTGGCCGGGCCGGGCGGGGTGATGGCCGGGGCACGGGTGGCGGTGATCGCCGCTCATCATGAACGCCCGCAGGCCGAGCCGGCGCTTGCCGCCGCACGCGCGGCGGGGCTGGAGGCGCCCGACATCATCGGCACCCTGCCGCTGCTGGGCGTGCAGGCGCTGCTGGAACGTGCCGCCCTGTTCATCGGCAATGACAGCGGGCTGATGCATATGGCAGCTGCGGCAGGTGCGCCGACCCTGGGCCTGTTCGGGCCCACACCCGATGCACTTTACGGCCCCTGGGGGCCGCATGCCGTGGCGGTGCGCACGCCGGAGACCTATGACCGGCTGGCCGCCGAACGGCCGACCTCACCTGCCGATCGCTGCTATATGACCGGGCTGGCCACGGATACGGTGGAGCGGGCGGCGGTGGCGCTGCTCGATCGTGTGGCTGGGGCACCGAACGGTCGTGCGCATCCGGGCCGCCACGGCTACGATGTCCCCAGTTCCGCCCCCGGCGACCCGCCCCGACCCCCGCTAACCCAACGGACGGATGATGCCTGATACCGAACAGCCGCGACCTGCCACCGCCTCCGACCGCCCCATCCTGCAGAGGGACGGCCTGCAGAGGGACGGCCTGCAGAGAGATGGCCTGCAGAGAGACGGGCGGCCGCTTCGGGTGATGCAGCTCATGGCGGGTGCCGCCCATGGCGGTGCCGAAGCCTTCTTCGACCGCCTGGCCATCGCCTTCCATCGCGCCGGCATCGAGCAGGCGATCGCGGTCAGGCCGCATGAAGAGCGGATGGCGAAGCTGAGGGCCGCGGGGCTTGACCCCAAGGGGTTGCGCTTCGGCCGCCACGCCGATCTGAAAACCTGGTGGACGCTGCGGCGGATGGTGAAGCGTTTCCGCCCGGACATCGTGCTCACCTGGATGAACCGGGCGACGGCGGCCTGTCCCTCGGGCGATTTCGTGCATGTCGCCCGCCTCGGCGGCTATTACGATCTGCGCCATTATCGCGGCGCCGATCATCTCGTCGGCAATACCCGCGACATCGTCGCCTATCTGCGCCGCAAGGGCGTGCCGGCCGATCGCAGCCATTACGTGCCGAATTTCGTGGACGCAACGCCGCTGCCGGCCGAACCGCGCGCCCGCTGGGGCACGCCCGAGGATGCGCCGCTGATTCTGGGCCTCGGCCGTCTGCATCCGAACAAGGGCTTCGACGTGCTGATCCGGGCGGTGGCGCAGGTGCCTCGCGCCCATCTGTGGATTGCGGGAGTAGGCTCGCTGGAAGACGATCTGCGCGAGCTGGCGCGGTCGCTGGGCATCACCGATCGGGTGTCGTTCCTGGGCTGGCGCGCCGATGTCGCCGCCCTTTATGCCGCGGCCGATGTGTTCGTCTGCTCGTCACGCCATGAACCGCTGGGCAATATCGTGCTGGAGGCCTGGGCGCATCATGTGCCGGTGGTGGCCGCCGCATCCCAGGGGCCGTCGGAGCTGATCGCCCATGGCGTGAACGGGCTGCTGGTGCCGGTCGACAATGATGCCGCCATGGCCGCAAGCATCGAGACGGTGCTGCGCGAGACCGGCCTGCGCGAGACCATGGTCGCAGGCGGCCGGGCGACCTATGAGGGGCATTTCACCGAGGCGGCCGTGGTTCGCGCCTATGCCGATCTTTTCGCCCGCATCCTGCCCAACCGCTGACCGAGACCCGCTGACCGGAACCCGCCGATCTGAGAGGACCGCCCCCATGTGTGGCATCGCCGGCATCATGACCCGCGACGGCAGCCCGCCTGCGGCGGAACTGCTCGACCGCCTGGCCCGGGGGCTGGCCCATCGCGGGCCCGATGGCCACGGGGTCACGGTGCGCGGCGGGGTCGGGCTGGTCCATACCCGGCTTGCGATCATCGACCTCGTCACCGGCGATCAGCCGCTGCTCTGGCCGCTGGACCCCGGGGCCGGGGAGGCGGGCGGCACGCTCGCACTGGTGGGCAATGGCGAAATTTACAACTATCGCGAGCTGAAGGCCGAACTGGCCGGCCACGCCTTCCGCACCGGATCCGATTGCGAGCCGCCGCTGCCGCTATACCTGGAACAGGGGCTGGACGGGCTGGACCGGTTGCGCGGCATGTATGCGCTGGCGATCCACGATCCCCGGCAGGGCGGGCGACTGGTGCTGGCGCGGGATCCCTTCGGCATCAAGCCGCTCTATTATGTCGAGGGGGCGTTCGGTCTTGCCTTCGCCTCGGAACCCGGGGCACTGATCCGGGCCGGGCTGGCCGGCGCGGCGCTGGACGATGCCCGCATCCTGGAACTGCTGCAGCTGCATTTCACCACCGGGCCCGAGACCGTGTTCCCGGCGATCCGCCGGGTGTTGCCGGGCGAACGGCTGGTGGTGACGGCGGGGCAGGTGACGGCACGCCGGCAGAGCCCGGCCCTGCCGGCAGCCGATGCCCGGCCCGACCCCGATCCCGGCCGCGACATGGCGGCGGCGGTCAAGGCCTTCGACCGGGTGTTCGAACAGGCGATCGACCTGCATCAGCGCAGCGACGTACCCTATGGCCTGTTCCTGTCGGGCGGCATCGACAGTGCGGCCGTGCTGGCGATGATGGCCCGGCTGAATCCGCGCCCGGTGACCGCCTTCACGGCCGGGTTCGCCGATGGCGGCGTCCACGACGAACGCGCCCAGGCCCGTATCGTCGCCGATGCCGCCGGCGCCGAGCTGATCGAGACCCTGGTCACGCGTGCGGATTTCGACCGGATCGCCCCGCTGGCGGCACAGGCGCTCGACGACCCGACGCTCGACTATGCCGTGCTGCCGAGCTTCCGCCTGGCGGAGATCGCCCGGCCGCAGGTCAAGGTGGTGCTGTCGGGCGAGGGTGGGGATGAACTCTTCGCCGGCTATGGCCGCTATCGCCGGGCCGCGCGCTGGCGGCTGCTGGGGGGCCGGCCGATGCGGCGCAAGGGTGATCTGGACGGGACGGGGCTGCTGCGGCCGGAATACGAGGCGGCGGCCGCGCGCTGGCGCGACGGCATGGCTGCGGCAGAGGCGGCGGCGGCCCGCGCCGGCGGCAGCCGGCTGCGCCGCCTTCAGGCGGTGGACTGCACCGACTGGCTGCCCAACGACCTGCTGCTGAAGCTGGACCGGATGCTGATGTTCAACGGCATCGAGGGACGCACCCCGTTTCTGGACCGCGGCGTCGCCGGATTTGCGCTGCCCTTGCCCGACCGGCTGAAGATGGATGGCCGGCGCGGCAAGCTGGTGCTGCGCCACTGGCTGGCGCAACATCTGCCCGCGGCCGCCCCCTTCGCGCCCAAGCGCGGCTTTACCGTACCGGTGGGGGCCTGGATCGCGGCCGATGCCGACCGGCTGGGCCATCTGGTGGCGGACGAGCCGCTGATCGCCCGGCTGGCACGGCGCGAGGCGGTGATCGGGCTGTTTCGCGATGCCGGCCGCCAGGGACAGCGCGCCTGGGGGCTGCTGATGCTGGCGCTGTGGCATCGCATCCATGTGACCGGCGGCGCGCCCTGCGGGGACATCGCCGCCCCCCTGGCCGAGACCTGACCGGCTTCCGGCCGGTCAGTCGACCCCTTCCACCTTCGCCCGATAGACCACCGGCCAGTCGTCCCAGGCGATGCCCTGGCAGATGCCCATCATCTCCATGCCGGCCAGGCGGAAACGCGCGCCATCCCACACCCAGCGGGCGCCGACGCCGCAATCGCCGATGCCACGCCCCTTGGCGAAGGTGGAAAGCGTGCGGGTCGCCGGGTCGTAGCCGGGATTGATCAGCTCGGCCGCGTCCATCAGCCCGTCGGGCGCATCGAACACCGCCGGCACCGGCTCGGCGCCATCGGCCGCGACGAAGAAATCATAGGCGACGTTGTAGGCGCCCGAGAAACAGGCCCGGCCATAAAGAACATGGGTGTCGTCCAGGCGCTCGATGATCGGAGCGAACTGCTCTGCGGCGGCGGAGTCGCAGGCGCCGTCGTCGGATTCATAGGACAGGATGGCCGGCCGGGCCGCCGGCACCGGCTTGCGGGAGGCGGGTGCCGCCCGGATCACCGGCAGATCCGGCACCGGCGGCACGGCCTCGGCCGGCTTCGGGCCCGGCTTCCAGGCGGCGGTGACGGTGCCGACCCGACCCTGGGCGTCGTCGAGGAACAGCATCGCCGCCGCCGATCCGGAGAGCGAGATGCCGGCCTTGACCGGGGTGGCGACGGCACCGCCCGAAAGGGTGACCGGCAGCGTGTCCGCATGGCGCAGCTGGTCGAGCAGGGCGGGCAGGGTCTCGGCCGGCAGGTCGGCCAGGACCACCCCACCCTCGATCCGCGCCGGGGCGGTTGCGACCGCGGGCCCGGCATCGCCCCCCACCTTCAGCGTCGCGGCGCCGTCGACCGTCTGATCGACCAGGATCATGCCGATCCGGGCGGTCAGCGGCGCCGTGGCCGCACCCTCGCGGCCAAGCCGCAGCCAGGCACCGTAATGATCATCGGCCGGCGCCATTTCCGGCCCATAGGCGGAACACGACCTGAGGTTGTCGCAGGCGACCCACCAGTCCTTGAAGCTGCGATCGGCGGCCGCCTCGGAGACGGACGGCGACAGGGAGAGCGCGCCCGCCAGGGCGGCCCAGGTGAAGGCGAGGCGGGTAAGATCGGGTGCTGGGCGGGCGGGGCCGGGAGCTGGGCGGGCGGGACCGGGGGCGGCGCCCGGAAGACGGCGACGGATCATGACATATTCCGTATCGGCGGGTTGCGGGATCGGCATTCTGGCCTGTCCGGCGCGACGGAGCCAGTGTCGGTCATGTGGCCAGCGGTGGTATCAGATCGCGTATCAGCTTCGCGTCTCGCGGGTGGTGCGCGCGATAAGCGTAAAATATAATGAAACGCCACAGGTTCTGCCGCTACACTTCGACCATCCCCTTTCCCGGACCGGAGACGGATGAGCGAACCGCATTCCACACGCCAGCGTCCTCAACCGGATGGACAAGCCGTGCCAGCTGTCCCACGTGGTGGCTGGCATCGTCTGCCGCGCTGGTCGCCCGGGCGCTGGCGGCTGATCCATGCGCTGATCGTGGCGGCGCTGGGGGTATTTCTGCTGTTCGTCGGCGTGGGGGCCGTGCAGCTGGGCACCGCCTATGATCAGCCGCTGAAAGATGCTGCGGTACGCGCCGAGGGCACCGCCCGCCTGCTGGCCGAACATGCCGCCCGCACGCTGGAGGGGGTGGATCTGACGCTCGGCCGGGCGCTCGACATGGCGGCGTCGGGGCCGGCGCCGATGGCGGAGGCCGGCAGCGGCGCCGAGGCGCGGCGGCTTTATGGCCGGCTGGAGGCGATCATCCGCAACGGCACCGCGCTGAGCGCGATCTGGGTGATCGATCGCGAGGGGCGGATCTATCTGCACACCGGCGTCTTTCCGGCGCCGCCCGTCGACCTTTCGGGCATGGCCGCGGTGCAGCGGCTGATGCTGACCCCCGCCGCCGGGCCAGTGGCGGGCATGCTGGGCGATGGCGGTGCCGGCGCCCGCAAGGAGGTCTTCCTGGCCCGGGCCCTGACGGACGAGGCGGGCGGTTTCATCGGTGCGGTGGTGGCGGTGGTGGATGCCGATCAGTTCGCGGCGCTCTATCGCAGTGCCTCGGTCGGGCCGAACGGCCGGGTGATGCTGCTGTCGTCGCTGGCCGGCGGCGTGATGGCCGTCGCCCCGGATCTGCCCGATGAAACCCGGCTGCGGATGGCGGAACTGGCGGGCGAGGTGCCGCCGATGCCGGCCGATACGGACAATCCGGGGCCGGGTCGGCCGGTTCTGGTGGGACAGGAGGACGCCGACGGCCCCTGGGTGGCGGCCGTGGCGCCGGTTCATGGCCGCGACATGCAGGTGGCGGTGCTGCTGGCGACGGCTGATGCCCTGGGCGGCTGGCGGGCTTCCGTCTGGCGCACGGCGGGGCTGACGCTGATCGTGGCCGCCGGGCTCGCCTGTACGGTGCTGATCGCGCGCAGCACCTTATCGCGGCCGCTGGACCGGCTGTGTGCGGCGGTGCGCCGGGTGGAACAGGGCAGTTTCGATCGCCCCGTCGGCGGCAGCGGCGGCATCCGCGAGATCGAGGATGCCATGGCCGGCATCGAGCATCTGCGCCTGTCGTTGGCCCATCTGACCGATCATCTGAATGCCGAGGGGGAGGCACGCACCCGCGAGCTGGAAGAACGCAGCCAGCAGTTCAACGCCGCGCTGGAGAACGTCTTCCTGGGCCTTGCCATGTTCGACGCCGAGCGCCGGCTGGTGGTGTGCAATCAGCGCTATCGCGAGATGTTCGGCCTGAGCGAGGATCTGGCCTGCCGCGGCACCACCCTGCATGCGATCCTGGAACATGCCGCACGTGCCGAGGGCTATGTGGTGGCAGAGCTGGGCGATATCCTGTCGCGGCGGCTGGCCCGGCTGGCGACGCGCGAGATCCGCACCTGGTCCGAGGAACTGCGCGATGGCCGGGTGCTGGACCAGTTCGTCCGGCCGCTGGCCTCGGGCGGGGCATTGCTGGCGGTGCAGGACGTGACCGAACAGCGCCGCTTCGAACAGGCGCTGATGGAAGCCAAGATGGTTGCCGAGCGCGCCAACCGGGCGAAGTCCGAATTCCTGGCCAATATGAGCCATGAACTGCGCACGCCGCTGAATGCGATCATCGGCTTTTCCGAGATCATCGGCGCCGAGATGTTCGGCCCCGCCGGCAATCCGCGCTATGCCTCTTACGGCCGCGACATCGCGACATCGGGGCGCCATCTGCTGATGCTGATCAACGACATTCTCGACCTGTCCAAGGCGGAATCCGGGCGGATGAGCGTGGATCTGGCCGAGGTGTCGCCCGCCCGCCTGGCAGAGACCTGCCTCAGGATGATCGAGACCCAGGCCCAGGAAAACGGCGTCCGGCTGGTGGTGGAGGTGCCCGAAGACCTGCCGCAGCTGCGCACCGACGAGCGCCGTCTGGTCCAGGTGCTGATCAATCTTCTGTCCAATGCGGTGAAGTTCACCCCCCGTGACGGCACGGTTTCGCTGCGGGCGAGCGTGGCGGGCGACCGGCTGATCCTGGTGGTGGAGGATACCGGCATCGGCATGAGCCCGGAAGAAATCGACGTGGCGCTGAGCGTCTTCGGCCAGATCGAAAGCGCCATGCACCGCCACCACCACGGCACCGGGCTTGGCCTGCCGCTTGCGGCCCGTCTGGTGGACCTGCTGGGCGGCCGCTTCGATCTGACCAGCACCCGCGGCGTCGGCACCCGGGCGGTGGTGGTGCTGCCGCTCGACGGCAGCACCCCGGCATCGGTGCGGGATCTGGAGATGACGGGAGCGTCCTGACCGAGCTGTCGGCAACAAGTTGCCACAGTTGACGGGAAGATTTTCAGAAGTCGAAACGACATCATAGTCGACGCAGAGGCGCACGACCTCTGCTGCATGTGCTGGCCATACGAATGATGGCAGCAGGACATGAAAAAGCCCGCCGGACATGTGCTGCCGGGCGGGCCTTTCGAAATACCTGTCTTCACAAAGAATGGTGCCGCCGGCGTGGATTGAACACGCGACCTCTCCCTTACCAAGGGAGTGCTCTACCACTGAGCTACGGCGGCGCCTCTGGTGAAGCGGGGCGGAAACTGCCACGAAATCCGGCGGGCTGCAACCGCTTTTTTCACCGCACGGGACGTGGCCGCAGATACATCGCCAGACACATCGATCAAGAGGAACTTACGATGTCAGTCCAGCCCTTCGTGGTTGCGACCATCGCTGCCCTGCGCAGTGTTGCCGGTGCCGAGCGTGTCGACACCTTCGTCCAGGGATACTACGCCGCGGGTGACGGCGGCGGCGGCTGGTTCCGCTATGACCCCGCCGAGACCTCGCCCGACAATGGCGGCACGGTGATTGCGCCGACCGACGGCGTCGGCCGCTGGTTGCGGGTGCTGCCCGAGCCCAACCTGCTGAAGGTCGTCTGGTTCGGCGCCAAAGGCGACGGTAAAGCCGACGACACCGATGCCATCCAGCGGGCGCTGGATGCGCTGGAGCCTTTCGACGTGCTCGATTTTTCGATGCCCTCGGGCCCTGTTACCCGGCCGCATTACCTTGTCTCGCCACCGGACGGCCGGGAGCACGCCCTGGTTCTGGCGACGAACGACGTCACCCTGCGGGGCTGCCCGGGCTTCCGCGCACCGATGATCCGCTGCGTGACCGCGAACAGTGTGACGCTGCGGATCGAAGAACGGGGGATCGGGATTCAGGGGCTGACCTTCGAGGGCGATGGCGACATCGGCGATGCCGGGACGTCCGGGACGTCGACCGCCATTCTGTGGCGGCTGTCTTCGGCGAGGTATCCGGCGGATACCGACTCGCAGATCATCGACTGCCGGTTCTTCAAGATGCATCAGGCGCTCGACATCCTGGGGCGCAATGTCGAGATCCGCGACAATGCCTTCGTCTCCATGCGCCGCTGCATCACCGTGAGCACGACGGTCAACACCTGGCCGGACCCGGAGACCGGCCAGGTGACGCCCTTCATCGAGCACCTGCGCGGCATCCGCATCCTCTCGAACCGTTTCCACACCATCGGCAACAATTCCGCCGATCCGAGAAAGGGCGAAGCGGCCTGCATCTGGATCGACGCCATCCAGCCGACACCGGCGGTGGAGCCGCCGGAGGAGGATCCGTTTGCCGATATCGGGTCCTATGTCTTCAGCAACGTGATCCACGGCAACTTCGCCGACTATGCGCGGCGCTTCTATGTCGGGCCGGCCAAGAGGGTCGATATCCAGGACAACCACATCATCTTCGGCCGTTCAGGCGGCCCGGACGACGAGTTTCCCGGGGTCATCAGCCTGCGGGACTCCGACCCGCGCACCCCGAAGACCCGCGGCTGGCGCGTTGCCGGCAACGTGATCGCGGTGACCACCGGCAATCTCGAAACCGGGCCCGGCATCTGGTGCGAAGCGTCGAACGGCATCATCGCGGACAATGTGCTGTCGGGCATGACGGGCGAGGCGATCCGGCTGCTGCCCGCGGCCGGCAATGTGACGGTGCGCGGCAACCTGATCGACGACGTGTCCCATGAATGGGTCGCGGGCCGATGGCAGGACGGGGGCCGGGATGCCATCCTTGTCGAAAGCACGGGGGCCTGGATCGACGACAACCGGATCAATGCGAGCAACCCGCACCGCATCCGGCATGGCATCCATGTCGCCGGCCAGGGCAGCGCGACCATCGGGCGCAATCATATCCAGACGAGCCATCTGACCGGCCAGGCGATCTATGCCGCACCGGGCGCGGCGGTCATTCTGGGCGATGCCGAGAATCTTGCGGATCATGCGGCGCCGGTCGATCGGGCGCGGCGGCGGATCTTCGGAACCTCGCGGCTGTCACCGGTTCTGCGCACGGTGGATGTGGGCACCGTGATCGACGTTGCGGCTGCGGCACCCGGTGCCTTCGCCGGCCGGATCTGCATCGAGGCCGGCACGAACGGGGCCGTGTCTTTCGCCGCCACACCGGCCGGTCTGTCGCTGACGGCTGCACCCGCGGACGCGGCGACGCTGCGGATCGGCGACATTGTCGACATCGGCGGCGATACGGCGGGCCGGCGGGTGGCGGCGATCGCAGACGGAACGATCACGCTGGAAACGGCGACCACCGAAACGGCGGATCCCGCCACGGTCAGCCTGCATCCACCGCGCTGGGCCAGCCGGGATCAGGTGAACCTGCGCGCGGCCCTGTACTGGACGCCCGGGACGGTCGCCGCCGGGGCGACGCTGGTCTCGCCGGTGATCCCGGTGCCGGGCGGGCAGTGGCCGAACGGTTTCCTGCTGATGGCGCCGCCCGCTCTGCTGCCGGAGGGGCTGATCGCCCAGGCCTTCATGTCGGGGCCCGGAGAGGCGAAGCTGCGGCTGACCAACGTCACCACGGCCGGCCTGACGGCACCGGCGGGTACCTGGCGGGTGCGGGTGCTGAACGACGCGGTCGACGAGTGACCGATCGCTGCCCGCCCCCTGATGGCCGGTACTCCCGGCAATAAAGAAGGCCCGGTGTCGCACAGGCGGCACCGGGCCTTCGAACATCGTCAATCGCGAGAACCGCAGAGGCGGAAGCTGGTGCCGCCGGCGTGGATTGAACACGCGACCTCTCCCTTACCAAGGGAGTGCTCTACCACTGAGCTACGGCGGCGACGCTCGCGAATGTGGGCGGGGTGTGCCATGTTTCCGGGCGTCATGCAACCCTGTTCTTCACCGAACGCTCATCCGATCGCAAGGCCAGACGCCCGATGACCGACCGCGCGCCGATCGAAACCACTGATACGACATCGAAAACCGCTCCCGAGCCCCAGCCGCGCCCCGGCGAGCCCAAGGCGCGCCCCAACGAAACCGAGGCGGCCCGCCAGGCGGCGGCCGAACGCCGGGCGCGGCAGGCGGCGCAGCTGCGTGCCAATCTGGCGCGGCGCAAGGCGCAGTCGCGCGATCGTGCCGCCGAGGAGGAGGGGCTCTGACGCCCCTGCCGCAGGCGCAATGGAGAGTTCCGCCAACGCGGCGTTGAGCCCTGCTGCGGCGTCGTCTATAAGTGGCCGGCTGCCCCCCGGGGCAGCTTCGGGCCTGCACCGCCCGCCCATTCGTGCCCGGCCCGCGCCGTCCCAGGCCGGCCGCAGCCCATGGGTGGCGGATTGCGGGCTTCGCCTGTTGCCAATTGCGGGCCTTCGCCTGTTGCCAAACGTCCGGGAGACGCCCCGATGTCGATCATGTCCGATCTGTGGATCCGCGAAACAGCCTTGAACGAGGGGATGATCGAGCCCTTCGTCGAGAAGCAGGTCCGCGAGGGCATGATCTCCTACGGCCTGTCGTCCTATGGCTATGACGCGCGCGTCGCCGACGAGTTCAAGATCTTCACCAATGTCGACAGCGCGGTGATCGATCCGAAGCAGTTCTCGGATCAGAGCTTCGTGGACCGCAAGCTGGATGTCTGCGTGATCCCGCCGAACAGCTTCGCCCTGGCCCGGACGGTGGAGTATTTCCGCATTCCGCGCGACGTGATGGTGATCTGCGTCGGCAAGTCGACCTATGCCCGCTGCGGCATCATCGTCAACGTGACGCCGCTGGAGCCGGAATGGGAAGGCCATGTGACGCTGGAATTCAGCAACACCACGCCGCTGCCGGCCAAGATCTATGCAGGCGAGGGGGCCTGCCAGTTCCTGTTCCTGAAGGGCGATCGCCCCTGCGAGACCTCGTACAAGGACCGGCTGGGCAAGTATATGGGGCAGCGGGGCGTGACCCTGCCGCGCCTTTAAGCGTGGCGCCGCCGGTGACCGTATTGAATTCGGCTGCACTGCAGCAGGCATCGTCCCTCGATCCCACTCCCAGGCAGAACGGGGCAGGCATGGACAGCATCCGCATCCGCGGCGGGCGGCCGCTCGAAGGGGTGATCCCGATCGGGGGCGCCAAGAATGCGGCGCTGCCGCTGCTGGCCGCCGCCCTGCTCACCGAGGACCGGCTGGTTCTCTCCAACCTGCCGAGCCTGGCCGACATCACCACCATGGTGAAGCTGCTGGCCCAGCACGGCGTGGTCTGCGCGATCGACGAGGCACGCGATGCCGCCAATGGCGGCCGGGTGATCACGCTGGATGCAGGCCGGATCAGCAACACCACGGCGCCCTATGATCTGGTGCGCAAGATGCGCGCCTCGATCCTGGTGCTGGGGCCGCTGCTGGCGCGGGTGGGGGAGGCGCAGGTCTCGCTGCCCGGCGGCTGTGCCATCGGCACCCGCCCGGTCGACCTGCACCTCAAGGGGCTTGAAGAGCTGGGCGCGGTCATCGAACTCGAAGGCGGCTATATCCACGCCACGGCGCCCAAGGGGCTGAAGGGCGCGCATATCCGCTTCCCCTTCGTCTCGGTGGGGGCGACCGAAAACCTGCTGATGGCGGCGGCCCTGGCCGACGGGACCACCGTGCTCGACAATGCCGCGCGCGAGCCCGAGATCGGCGATCTGGCCCGCTGCCTGATCGCCATGGGCGCGCGCATCGAGGGCATCGACACCGAGACCCTGACCATCCACGGCGTGGCGCGCCTGCACGGCGCCACCCATGCGGTGCTGCCCGACCGGATCGAGGCTGGCACCTATGCAATCGCCGGCGCGATCACCGGCGGCGATGTGGAGCTGACCGGGCTGGATGCCGAACTGATCCGATCGGTGCTGGACAAGCTGGAAGACGCCGGGGTGCGGGTGACGCCCACCGCCCGCGGCGTGCGCATCGCCCGCACCGACGGTCCGCTGCGCGGCACCGATGTGATGACCCAGGTCTATCCCGGCTTTCCCACCGACATGCAGGCGCAGTTCATGGCGCTGATGACGGTGGCCGAGGGCGCCGCCATGGTCACCGAGACCATTTTCGAGAACCGCTTCATGCATGTGCCGGAGCTGCACCGCATGGGCGCCAACATCGTGCTCCACGGCGCCTCGGCGCTGGTGCGCGGCGTGCCGCGGCTGAACGGGGCGCCGGTGATGGCGACCGATCTGCGCGCCTCGTCGTCGCTGGTGCTGGCCGGTCTTGCCGCGCGCGGCGAAACCCTGGTCAACCGCGTCTATCATCTGGACCGCGGCTACGAGAACATCGAAGCCAAGCTCGCCGCCTGCGGCGCCGATATCGTCCGGGTCGCCGGCGGCGCCTGATCGTCGCCGCGGCCGACCCTGCGGACAGCAAAACCCGAGGACATGTCAGAGATGAGCCCCGCCACCACCGCCCGCCGCGGCCTGACGATCGCCCTGCCCAAGGGGCGCATCCTGAAGGAAGTGCTGCCGATGATGGCGCGCGTCGGGATCGAGCCGGAGCCCGACTTCTTCGGCGACGCCTCGCGCAAGCTGGAATTCGAGACCAGCGTGCCGGATATCCGGCTGGTGCGCGTGCGCAGCTTCGACGTGGCGACCTTCGTGGCCTTCGGTGCCGCCGAGATCGGCGTCTGCGGCCGCGATGTGATCATGGAGTTCGACTATCCGGAACTCTACGCCCCGCTGGACCTGAATATCGGCCGCTGCCATATCGCCGTCGCGGAACCCGCGGATCTCGCCCATGGCGACGATCCCCGCCGCTGGAGCCATGTCCGGGTCGCGACCAAATATCCCCATGTCACCCGGGCCCATTTCGCGGCGCGCGGCGTGCAGGCGGAGTGCATCAAGCTGAACGGCGCGATCGAGCTTGCGCCGAAGCTGGGCCTCTGCCGGCGCATCGTCGACCTGGTTTCGACCGGATCGACGCTCAAGGCCAATGGTCTGGTCGAGATCGAGACCATTGCCGAGGTGACCTCTTACCTGGTGGTCAACCGCGCGGCGCTGAAGACCCGGCCGCAGCTGGTCGGCACCTGGATCGACCGTTTCCGCGAGGTGGTGAACGATGCCGTTCCGGCTTGACGTCAACGACCCGTCCTTCCCCCAGGACTTCCAGTCCCTGCTGGGCATGAAGCGCGAGACCACGGCCGAGGTGAACGACGCCGTGCATGCGATCCTGGAGGATGTCCGCCTGCGGGGCGATGCCGCGGTGATCGACTACACCGCCCGCTTCGACCGGATGACCATCGATGCCGAGCGGCTGGCGATCACCGCCGAAGAGGTTGATGCCGCGCTCGCGGCCTGCCCGCATCACCTGATCGACAGCCTGGAGACCGCCGCCGAGCGCATCCGCGCCTATCACGCGAAGCTGGTGCCGGAAGATCTGGACTATGTCGACGAAACCGGCGTGCGGCTGGGGGCGCGCTGGCGTCCGGTGGCGGCGGCCGGCATCTATGTGCCGGGCGGTCTTGCCGCCTATCCGTCCTCGGTGCTGATGAACGCGATCCCGGCGCGGGTCGCGGGTGTCAAGCGCATCGCCATGGTGGTGCCCACCCCCGGCGGCGAGATCAACCCGCTGGTGCTGGCGGCGGCGCGGATCTGCGGCGTCGACGAAATCTATCGCATCGGCGGCGCCCAGGCCGTGGCGGCGCTGGCCTATGGTACCGAGACGGTGGCGCCGGTCGACAAGATCGTGGGCCCGGGCAATGCCTATGTCGCGGCGGCCAAGCGCCAGGTCTTCGGCACGGTCGGCATCGACATGATCGCCGGCCCGTCGGAGATCCTGGTGGTGGCGGATGCGGCCAATGATCCGCGCTGGATCGCCGCCGATCTGCTGTCGCAGGCCGAACACGACACCGCCGCCCAGTCGATCCTGATCACCGATGATGCAGGGTTCGCCGACCGGGTGGCGCAGGCGGTGGACGATCTTCTGGCGAAGCTGCCGCGCGGCACCATCGCGGCCGAGAGCTGGAACACCAATGGTGCGATCATCGTGACCGGTGATCTGGCCCAGGCGGCGCCGCTGATCGACAGCATCGCGCCCGAACACCTGGAACTGGCGGTGGACGACCCCGATGCGCTGGCCGCCCGGGTCAACAATGCCGGCGCGATCTTCCTGGGCCGCCATACCCCGGAGGCGATCGGCGACTATGTCGCCGGGCCGAACCATGTGCTTCCCACCGCACGCAGTGCGCGTTACTCTTCGGGCCTGTCGGTGCTCGACTTCATGAAGCGCAGCTCGCTGATCGCCTGCGACGAGAATTCGCTGCGTGTGATCGGCGGTCATGCGATCAGCCTGGCCGAGGCGGAAGGGCTTGGTGCCCATGCGCTGTCGGTGGCGATCCGCCTGGATGTGGCGGACGACTGA
The DNA here is from genome assembly GCF_002684955.1 of Tistrella sp. Classification (NCBI taxonomy): domain Bacteria; kingdom Pseudomonadati; phylum Pseudomonadota; class Alphaproteobacteria; order Geminicoccales; family Geminicoccaceae; genus Tistrella; species Tistrella sp. The sequence continues at coordinate 39,829 of NZ_NYWI01000051.1, forward strand.
TCTGCGGTGCGACGGAAGGCGGGCATCCGGTACGATAACGGGGCCCGCCGCCGTTCCGGGACGGCCCCGCCGACCCACCGCCGACCGCCGCCTTCAGGAGTCAGCGCCCCCGATGACCGACAGTCCCGAGCCAGACCCCAAGGATCCGCAACCGCGCCGGCCCGCCGAGCCGCGGATCGCCAACCTCACCCTCGATCAGGGCAGTGTTCTGGCCTGGAGCCCCCAGGTCGAGCACGAGCGCAAGGTGGCGATCTTCGACCTGCTGGAGCAGAACCATTTCGTACCGCTGGGCGTCGAGTCCGAGGGGCCGTTCGACCTGCTGCTGAGCATCCAGGACAACCGGCTCTATTTCGACATTTCCGAGACCGGCGGCCGCCAGCTGACCCGGATCACCCTGCCGATCGCGCCGTTCCGCGGGATCGTGAAGGACTATTTCATGATCTGCGAGAGCTATTTCTCCGCGATCAAGAGCCAGAGCCCGTCGCAGATCGAAGCGATCGACATGGGCCGGCGCGGCATTCATAACGAGGGCTCGGAGCTGCTGCGCGACCGGCTGGAGGGCAAGGTGGAGCTTGACCTCGATACGGCACGGCGCCTGTTCACCCTGCTTTGCGTGCTGCATATCCGTCAATGAGGGGCGGGGCTGGGCTGCAGGTACCGGCCGGAACGGGAAGGCTGAGGACGCCGTCCAGCGTGCTGTTCTGCTGCACGTTGAACTCCATCCGTTCCCCCCTCGCCGAAGGCATGCTGAAGCTGTTCCACGGCCGACGGATCTTCGTCGACAGCGTCGGCGTGCGCACCGCCCCGATCGATCCCTTCGCGGTGGCGGTGGCCGAAGAGATGGGCGTCGACATCTCCCGTCATCGGCCCAAGACCTTCGACGACCTGGAAGACGGGTCCTATGACCTGATCGTATCGCTGTCGCCCGAGGCCCAGCACAAGGCCGTGGACCTGACCCGCGACATGGCCTGCGAGGTGGAATACTGGCCGACCTTCGACCCCTCGGTCGCCGAAGGCAGCCGCGAGCAGCGCCTGGATGCCTATCGCGGCGTCCGCGACCAGCTGATGCGCCGCATCCGCGAGCGTTTTCCGCCCGCGGGGTCGGTGGCGATCTGAGACGGTGGCGGGTCAGATGGCCTCGGGCCGCCAGGTCCCGGCCGCCTCTTCAAGAAGACGGCTGCGGACGGCCATAAGCATCTGATCGGCATGGTCGCGCGGCCGGCTGAGCAGGTGCCAGGCGCGGCCATCATCGATTTCCACCTCGAACAGGCGCACCAGCCGGCCGGCCGCCAGATCCGGCGTGGCGGCAAGCCGGCGGGTCAGCGCGATCCCCTGTCCGGCTGTGGCGGCGGCCAGTAGCGGCAGTGAATCGGCAAAGACCGGCCCGGCTGCCGGTTCGGGCAGGTCGATGCCGGCGGCGGCAAACCAGGGGGACCAGGGCAGGCCCGCCCGGCGCAGCAGGGGCAGGCCGTCCAGATCTTCCGGCCGTGGCGGCAGGCGTCCCTGATTGAAACCCGGGGCGGCGACCGCAAAGATCGGGTCCGGGAACAGCCGGTCGGTCCATAACCCCGGCCAGGGGCCGCGGCCCTGACGGATGGCGAGATCGATGGCACCGGTTCCCGGGTCGTCGAAGGTCGGACCGGTGCGGAGATGGATGTCGAGCGCCGGAAAGCGGGTGGTGAAGCCGCCGAGGCGCGGGATCATCCAGGCCACGGCAAAGTCCTGGGGCATGCCGAGCGCGATGCGCTTGCGCACCGCACCGGCCCCGAAGGCCGCGAAGCCGCCGGTCAGCAGTTCCAGCCCGCGGGCCACGCTGCGGGCCAGTTCGGTCGCGGCGGGCGTCGGGTCCATGTCGTTGCCCCGCCGGATGAACAGCTGATGCCCGACCAGGTTCTCCAGGCTGCGGATCTGCTGGCTGATCGCGCCATGGGTCAGGCCCAGCTCTTCGCCGGCGCGGGTGAAGCTGCGATGCCGCACGGCGGCGTCCAGTGCGCGCAGCGCCTTCAGCGATGGCAGATGGGGCATGCATCGGCTCCGTTAGAAAACCTCACGACGTTTTCCTGTTAAATTGAATGGGTCCGTCGCTTCCAGAATGGGATGATTCCGACGTCTTCGGAACGTTGCCTGCGAGGTTTGGGAATGAAGCCGGCCCGGTCGATCGATACGAACCGCGAGATGCCCGACCGGCCGGATGGCGCTCCGGCCCCGGTGGAACGGGTGCGGGTGCTGGACCGGGCGATCGGCGCCCGGATCAGCGTCCTCCGGCGGGCCCGCAGGCTGAGCCAGAGCCGCTGCGCCGAGGTGCTGGGGGTGAGCTTCCAGCAGATGCGCAAGTATGAACAGGGCATCAACCGGATCAGCGCGGGGGCTGTGGTCCGCTTGGCGGAACTGTTCGAGGTTCCGGTGGAAGAGATCCTTTATGGCGGCCCCCGCCTGCAGGCATCGCAGGCGCCGCAGATGCCGCAGCCGCCGACCGTTTCCGCTGTGGTGGCGATGCGTGACAGTCTGCGCGACATTCCCGATCCGGCCGCCCGGCGCGCCCTGATGTGCCTGATCAGCGCCCTTGCGACCGATCGCTGTGCAGCCGATCGTCCTGCGGCGGACCGGCAGTCACCTCGTCCAGCCAGGCGGTGAAGGCGGCGAGGCGCGGATCTTCGTCTTCCGCCATTCGCCAGACCAGGTGATAGGCGAACTGGTCGGGGCAGTCGATGTCGAACAGGCGTACCAGCCGGCCGCTGGCCAGATCACCCTCGACCAGCGCGGCACGGGCCAGCGCGATGCCCTGGCCGGCGGCCGCGGCTTCCAGCAGCAGCGCCATTTCCGAGAAGAGCGGACCACGGGCCGGTTCGGGCAGGCGGAGCCCCACGGCCTGGAACCAGGGCGACCAGGGCTGGCGCGGATGGCGCAGCAGCGGCAGCGTCGCCAGATCCGCCGGCCGTTCCGGCAGTCTGCCATCCTGGAAACCGGGGGCGCAGACCGGGAACAGCTGCTCGCCGAACAGGCGCCGCACGGCAAGTCCGGGCCAGGGGCCGCGACCATAACGGATGGCGGCCACGATGCCGTCGCGCCCGGGCGGCTCCAGCTCCTGCGTGGCGCGGACCGCGACGTCTATGTCGGGATATCGGCTGGTGAAACCGGGCAGGCGGGGGATCAGCCAGCGGGTCGCGAAGGCCGGCAGGGTGCTGATGGTGAGCGTGCCGGTCGACGGCCGCCCCCCGGCCTGGCGCAGGGCGGCATCCAGCGTCGCCAGGATCTGACGGATGGCGGTGGCGAGTTCGGCGCATGCATTGGTCGGAACCATCTCATGGCCCTGCCGCTCGAACAGCCGCCGGCCGAGATCGGCTTCCAGCCCCCGGACCTGCTGGGCCACCGCGCCATGGGTGAGGCCCAGTTCGGTGGCGGCGCCGGTGAAGCTGCGATGGCGCGCGGCGGCTTCCACTGCACGAAGCGCCCTCATCGACGGGAACATCCGGGTCCTGGTCCTCAGGGACTGCCATCACAAATTTCTGCCATTCAATCGTAGATTAAATGAATGGCCGCTGCCAGCCATGGATGTGACCCTGTGCCGGGGAGGGCGTGGGTATGACGGCTCGGTTCGGTCGAAAACTCACGCTCTCCGGAGACGATGTTCCGGAGGCAGCCTGTGAATGATCAGCATGTATTGCGGCGCGAATATCTGGTGGCACTGGGCCTGTCACTTGGTCCGGCGGCGTCCAACGGGCTTGCCCGCTTCGCCTTCGCCCTGATCCTGTCGGCGATGCGCAATGATCTTGACTGGACCTATACTCAGGCCGGCCAGGTCAACACCGCCAATGCGCTCGGCTACCTGGCCGGCGCGGTGGCGACACTCGCCCTGATCGATCGGGTCGGCGCCCGGCGGCTGTTCAATCCGGGCATGGTCATGACGGCGGTCGCGCTGATCGCGTCGGGCCTGGCGGTCGATCATCTGCTTCTGCTGGTCCTGCGGGCGGTTGCCGGTATCGGCGGGGCCCTGGTCTTCATCTCGGGCGGTGTGCTCGCGGCCGGCATCGGCGACGGCGATCCCCGGCGTGCCGCGCAGGCGATCGCGGTCTATTTCTCGGGTGGGGGGCTGGGTATTGCGCTCGCGGGTGGCGCCTTGCCCTGGCTTTTCACGATCTATGGCGATGGTGGATGGCATGCGGCATGGCTGGTTCTGGGCCTGCTGTCGGCCGCCTGCTGTCTCGGAACCTGGGCGGCGGCCCGGGCCGTGCCTGTCCGGCCCCGCTCGGACGCGCCGGCCGCATCGTCGTCGGTCTGGCGGTCGCTGGCCCGTTTCCGCTGGCTTGCCGCCGGCTATCTGCTCTTCGCCTTCGGCTATATCGGGTACATGACCTTCGTCATGGCCTGGATGGCCGAAGCGGGCGCGCCCGCGACCCGGATGGCCCTCGTCTGGGTGGTGCTGGGCGTCTTCACCGCCTGTTCTCACCGCTTCTGGCGGCGCCCCCTGGCCGAATGGTCCGGTGGCCGGCCGATGGCTGCCACCATCCTGGTGGTCGCCATCGGTGCGGTCCTGCCGCTTCTGGGGGCGTCGCTGCCGTTGATGCTGGTTTCGGCCGTGCTGTTCGGCGGCGCCTTCTTCATCACGCCTGCCGCAGCGACCGCCTTCCTGCGCAAATCCCTGCCGCGGGAAGCCTGGGGGCGGGCGGTTGCCGTCTTCACCCTGCTGTTTGCAGCCGGCCAGACGGCCGGCCCGGTCGTCGCCGGCTGGTTCGCCGATCTGGGCGGGCTGCAGGCGGGGCTGGCGGTCTCGGCCGTGGCGCTGCTTCTTGGGGCGGGCTTTGCGCTGATGCAGCAGGAGACGTCATAACCTCACATTCAATCGCAGATAATATGAATGGCCTGACACGACAACCAAATGGAATATTTCGGCAGCGTATCGTTGCGAACACAGCCCCGGCTTTCTGGCGTACCGGGCATTTCGGGGGAGATATCGGTGTGTTGATCGACTATTCGGGTGTTGACCGTCTGGTGGGGCAGAGGATCAGGGCATGGCGGCAGGCATCAGGCCTGACCCAGGCGGAACTTGGCGATCGCGTCGGCGTAACCTTTCAGCAGATTCAAAAGTATGAACGGGGGCATAACCGCGTATCGGTCTCGCGCCTGTTCGGCATCGCGCATGCGCTGGGGGTGAGCCCTCTGACCTTCATGGACGGGGTCGATGTGGCGATCCCGGGCGAACCTGGAATTACTGATCGCCTGACCTGGTCATCCGACCCGGAGGTGGTTTGCCTTGTCGAAGCCTGTGGCAGGCTGCCCCGGCATCTGCGCCGGGGGATGGTGAAGGTGATGACCGACATGGTCGATGCGGTCACGATGGCGGCACCCTTGGGGGCGCATCACCGATAAAGGTTGCGTCCCGGGCGCCTCCGGTCGATAATTCGCCGCTCGTTTCCGGCGGGCGCTTATCCCGTCGCCGGATCCCGCAAAAGTTTCCCGCGCCGCCGCGGCGACCGCCGCGTGCGGCGCGTGCGTTCGGTTTTCCCCCAGATTACACACGGAAGCAGAAGGTTACATGGCGAAGGAAGACGTTATCGAATTCCAGGGCACCGTTACGGAGCTGCTGCCCAACGCGATGTTTCGCGTGAAGCTCGACAACGAGCATGAGATCCTGGCCCATACCTCGGGCAAGATGCGCAAGAACCGCATCCGGGTCCTGGCGGGCGACCGGGTGACGGTCGAGATGACCCCCTACGACCTGACCAAGGGACGTATCACCTACCGCTTCAAGTGAGGCGCGGCGTGTCCGCGCCCGACGAAGCGGCCGCTGCCGGCGGTTGCACCGGCGGAGCGGGGGACGGCGGACCGGCGGGCGATCATGGCCCGGGCGGTCGTTTCGCGCGTCCACGCCTGGTGCTCGCCTCGGCCTCGCCGCGCCGGCTGGATCTGCTGAAGCAGATCGGCCTGGTGCCCGATCTGGTCCAGGCCGCCGATATCGACGAAACCCCGCTCAGGGACGAAGCCCCCCGCGCGCTGGCCCTGCGCCTGGCGATCGCCAAGGCCATGGCGGCCCGTGCGGCCCTGGGGGCCCTGGCCGAGGGGGCCGTGGTGCTGGCGGCCGACACGGTGGTGGCGGCCGGACGGCGGGCGCTGGGCAAGCCGCGTGATGCGGCCGAAGCGCGGCGCTTTCTGGAATTGCTGTCGGGGCGCCGGCACCGGGTGCATGGCGGGCTGTGCGTGATCGATGCCGACGGCCGCGCACGGTCGCGGCTGGTGACCACCCAGGTCGGCTTCAAGCGCCTGTCCGAGGCCGAATTCCGCGCCTATCTCGCCTCGGGCGAATGGGCGGGCAAGGCCGGCGGCTATGCCATCCAGGGCCGGGCGGCCGCCTTCATTCCGTTCGTGAGCGGGTCGTATCCCAATGTCGTCGGGCTGCCGCTGGTCGAGACCGCGGTGCTGCTGGCGGCATCCGGCATCGACATCACCGCCGCCGATGCCAGCCCGATGACCGGAGAGGCCACCCCATGACCAACCGGCTGCTGATCGACCAGGCGGAACACGAAACCCGCGTCGCGCTTATCGAGGGCGATCGCGTGGTGGATGTCGTGATCGAACGCCAGGCCCATCGCAGCGCGGTCGGCAATATCTATCTGGGCAAGGTGTCACGCGTGCTGCCGGGCATGCAGGCGGCCTTCGTCGGCGTGGGGCTGGGGCGCAACGCCTTCCTGCATGCCGATGATGCCCGCGTGCTGCCGCGGGCCAGGGCGGCAGCCGAGCGTCTGTCGCGAGAGGCGGCCGAAGCGGCAGCCGCCTCGGCCGCTGCCGCCGCCGCTGCTGCTGCGGCGGTGACTGCGGCGCTGGAGCCCGACGAAGACGCCGAAGAGCCCGAGACCGTGGTGGCCGCACCGCCGGTGCCCAATGCCCGGGCCCGCCGCCTGACCATCGGCGACTGCGTGGCCGACGGCGACCAGATCATGGTCCAGGTCACCAAGGATGCGGTGAAGGGCAAGGGCGCGCGGCTGACCGCCAATATCAGCCTGCCCGGCCGGCATCTGGTCTTCACCCCGTTTCAGGGTGGGGTGGGGGTGTCGCGCCGGATCGAGAGCGAGGCCGAGCGCCAGCGCCTGCACGATATCGTGCAGCCCCTGGCCGAGGCGGGGGAGGGCGGGTTCATCGTCCGCACCGCCGCCGAAGGAGCGACGCCCGAGGAACTTCAGGCCGATGCCCAGTATCTGCGCACGCTCTGGGCGGATCTGGAAGCCTCTGCCGCCCGCGGGGGCGCGCCCCGGCCGCTGCATCTGGACCTGGATCCGCTGTTGCGGGCACTGCGCGATCAGGCGCAGGAAGGCGTGGCGGAAATCCTGGTCGACGAGCCGGTGGCCTATGAACGCGCGCTGGTCTTCGCCCGCCGCTTCATGCCGCATCTGGAAGACCGGATCCGGCTCTGGGACCGGCCCGAAGCGCTGTTCGAGGTGTTCGACGTCGAAGAGGTGATCGCGGAAGCCCTGCAGCCGCGGGTGCGTCTGCCGTCGGGCGGCTTCGTGGTCATCGACCAGACCGAGGCATTGACGGCGATCGACGTGAACACCGGCCGGTTTGTCGGTGAGGCCGACCAGGAAGCGACGGTGCTGCACACCAATCTTGAAGCCGCCGAGGTCATCGCCCATCAGCTGCGGCTGCGCAATCTGGGCGGGCTGATCGTCATCGATTTCATCGACATGGAGCGGGCGGAGAACCGCCAGAAGCTCTACGACGCCTTCCGCGCCGCGATGGTGGGCGACCGGGCCGCGACCACCGTGCTGCCGATGTCTGAACTGGGCCTGGTTCAGATGACCCGCAAGCGCGGCCGCGAGAGCCTGGCCCAGGTGCTGACCGAGGATTGCCAGGCCTGCGGCGGCACCGGCCGGGTGAAATCCGCCGAGACGGTCGCATATGAAGTGATGCGCGCCGCGCGCCGCCTGCTGCTCCGCCCCCGGCCGGGCAAGGTGGCCGCCCGTGCGCTGACGGTGATGGCGGCGCCGGAAGTGGCGGCGCTGTTGACCGAACCCCGCCTCGGCATGGTCGAGGCGGTGGCCGAACTGACCGACGCCGTGCTGGAGGTGCGCGCCGATCCGGCGCTTGCCCGCGATGCCTTCGATCTGGTGGAGCGGGACTGAACGGCCTGCACCCGGCTGGCGTCCCGGAAGAGGGGACCGATCCCATGAGCCATGACGACACCCCGGCCGCTGCCGGTGAGGGCACTGCCGGCCAGGGCAGCTGCCCGGTCTGCGGGCGTCCGCGCAAGCCCGATCCGGAGCTGGCCCGCTATCGGCCGTTCTGCTGCAAGCGCTGCGCCGATATCGATCTGAACCGCTGGCTGAGCGGCAATTACGTCGTGGCAGGCGCCCAGGCGGAAGAGGCCGACAACGAGCTGTGGTCGGCCGACAGCCTGAAGCATTGAGGCGCGGCCACGCCCTTTGGCGGGGGTGGTTCCGGGCCAAGCCCTTGACGGATCAACCATCGTCATCGGATGTTCATTTTCGCTGAAAACGGCGCTTTACAGCCGTCCGGCTTTGCCCTATAACCCGACCCACGCCGCGGCGGACGCCGCAGCGGGACACGCCCAGGTAGCTCAGTTGGTAGAGCAGCGGATTGAAAATCCGCGTGTCGGTGGTTCAAATCCGCCCCTGGGCACCATCTTCTCCGAAGCCGTCGCTGCCGGCCCGATCAGGGCCATTCGCAGCGGCGGCTTCGTCGTTTTCGGTCACGATTTCCCGGGTTCCATGTCCATTCGGGGGCAGAGGGTGCCGCCCCGTGACGGCACGGCGCCAAGGCGGTGACAAGACCGTGCAGCGGTTGAGGGCAGGGGCAGGGTTGCCCAGTTCTGGTTCATGAGCCAACCAGAATGGAGCCCGATGATGCGCGGCGAGCCCGAAATCACCCCCCTCACCACCCCCGAGACCATCGCCGGGCGCAGCCCGGTCCGGGTGCTGGCGGCTGCCATCCTTGCTGTGGGCCTCGCCACCGGGCTTGCCGCCTGCGGTGGGGGCGACGACTCGGTCGCGGTTGACGGCCGCACCAAGGGCGAGGCGCTGACCGATATGAAGGGCGCCTACGACAAGGGCGCGATCACCCCCGACGAGTATGAGGAACAGCGCGAGGAGATTCTGGACGAGTGATCAGGGTCATGCCCAGATCCGGCAACGATCAGGCCTCGGCCGCCACGACAAGACCGGCGGCCTGAAGATCGGCCAGGATGCGTGCAAGATCGGCGCGGGCATCTGCCTCGGTGACGTCGTAGTAATCGGTCACATGAGCCACCAGCTCGTCCAGGGATGCCCCGTCCCGCAGCGGCGCCGTCAGCCGGCTGACGGCGCCGGTCAGGCCGAAATATTTGCCCGATGTATAGTCGAGCAACATGGTTTCAGATTCGACTTCGACTTCCAGCACGTCCGGCGTGAAACGATAGATCAACGGCATTCAAGAGTTTTCCTGTCTTCAGGCATATGATGATATTTTGTTCCAGGGTTTTGAAATGCTCAGGTATTTCGCCTGGGAGTGGATACCTGACCAGAACTCACATATACACTTTACCTTCTGCCTGCGTCGAGTTTATATTAAATCCAGTTGTTAAGAGAGGGTACCTGAATGTCGCATGAACGCTCTGATCTCGTGAGCCCGGAGAAGAGTCGGGCTGTGTTTGAACCCTCTGCGCTGAAAGAGCATGGCACGGTGGAGACGCTGACGCAGGGCGGCAATGGCAACATCTCGGACGGTGCCTATCAATCCTGAATGGATATCGCGGAAGCGTGACCGCCTTTTGGTGGCCTGATCATCGATGCAGCAGGCCGGGTGGTCTGTCGTCGTTGGTGGCCTTATGCGCGGGATGGTGCCATTCATGTCGTCACGACGCAGGCTCACATCGGCATGGGGTTCCTGAATGCGCGCCACGATCTGCGGTCTGTGTGTCGCCATCAACAGAGCGATGGGTGGAGGCGCAGCCGACGGGTCGGTTGATGGCGCGGCGGATGTCGTCTGGCAGGACAGGGCCGTCGGCTCTCTGGCGGTTCCCGATATGCCCTATGGCGTCGCGGTAGCCGTCGGATACGACGAGGCCATATGGGACGAGGCCATATGGATCGAGCAGGTTTACAGCGACCCCGAGGGGATGCCGATCTGCCGCTTCCAGATCTCCGGCGATGGACGGCTGGTGCTGTCTGAAAGCGTGGCCGGGCTCGCCTGGTCCGATCTCTACGGCCTGTTCACTGAACCCGTGATGCGAACCGTGCTGTCGCGCCTGGAGCTGGTGTCGTTTCATGCGGCGGCCCTGGTGAAGCAGGATGCGGCGATCCTGATCATGGGGCAGAAGGGGGCCGGCAAGTCGACCCTGTCAGCGGCGTTGACCCTGGCAGGCTGGCAGCCGATCGCTGATGATCTGGTGCGGATCGTCGAACGCAATGGACAGTGCCTTGCGACGGCGGGCGGGACGGTGCCGCGGGTCAATGCCGACACCGCCCGGGCGCTGGGCTTCGATCCGGCTACGCTTGCAACCCGCTGGACCAATCCGAGGGCTGCCGGCAACAAATTCGTGCTGCCGGCCCCGGCCGCCGGCACCCTGCCATCCGAGGTCCCCATTCGGGCGGTATTGCTGCTCGACCCGCGCGGCCCCAATCTTGAGACGGCGGATTGGCGTCGTCTGGCTGGCGCCCGGGCCCTGCCCGGGCTGGTCGCCAATCTGACCCCCGACCCTCTGAACCTGTCGGCCCGTCCGACACGGGATGCGATGCGTCTGATCGGCGGCCTGCTGCGGCAGGCGGAAATCTGTCGGGTGTGCCTTCCCGATCGGCTGGACATGCTCATCACCACCGCGGCTGTCGTCGATGCCAGGTTTGCCGAAGGCGGCTGCGTTGCGGCCTGATCCCGCCATCCCCGGCCTGTCGCCCGCCGGCTGCTTCGATATCCTGTCGCACCGGCTGGCCGATGTGCTGGTCGCGCCGGCCAGACGTCGGGCGATCCGGGATGCCGCATGGCAGTTGCCGCCGGTGCCGCGTCTGGCGCTGGAAATCCGCTTGGGGGGCGGGGATGCGGGCGTCGACGCGGCCGTGGACCTGCACCAGATGATCACCCGGCGCGAGGAGGATCCGCAGATCCTGCGGCGCCATCTGGACCAGGGGGGTGGTGCCTGGGCCGGGGGTGGCCTGACCGGCTTTCTGCGCAGCTGGGCGGCAGAGGAAGACGGGCTGCAGGACCGGTTCGATCAGCTCTATCTGGAATGGGATGCGCCGACCGATGGCGCAGGGCCACATCTGCCGGCGCTGTTTCTGGCCAGCGATCTGCGGTTTGAAGCCGCGGAGAGCCGGTCCGCCCGACGCGATGCCCTGCGCAGGGTGGTGGCCCGGCTGTGCCAGGCGCAGGACGCGCCTCTCTCCGACACCCTGTTCGATGTCGTGGCGGGGCCGGTCTCGATCAGCCATATCGGCGTGATGTCCGGCCGCGGCAATGCGATCCGCGTGAACTATCGGGGCATCAGCCCGGCGGATCTGCCGGGGCTGCTGGGCCGGCTCGGCTGGCCGGGGGATGTCGCGGCCGTCTCGGGCCATTTCGCGGCGCTGGTCGATGCGGCCGACCGGGTGACGGTGGGGCTCGATCTTGTCGACGGCGCGCTGCGGCCCTCGATCGGTTTCGAAATCTTCTGCGACCATCCGCTTCCGTCGGGGCGCTGGGACCGGATTTTGGATCACCTGTGCCGGGACGGCCTGTGCACGGCCGAAAAACGTGCGGCCCTGGGGCAGATCGAGGCCACCATCGCCGTCGACGATGCGGCATGCCCCTGGCCGGCGGCGTGGATCCTGCCCACGATCCGGGGTCCCGGAGACGCCTGGCCCATGGTCCGCTGTCATGTCTCGCACCTGAAGCTTGCGGTTGCGGCGGATGGCGTGGCGCAGGCCAAAGCCTATATCGCCGCCGAACATCACTGGCAGATCGGTTATGGCCGGCCGGCCGAGGTGACGTTGCCCGCGGGGCTCTCCTTCCACCCGCGGCCATCCACGGCTGAGGCCGTGGCCGATGCGGTGGGCTTTCTGTTGCGCGCCCGCCAGCAGAACGGTCTCTGGGGTGATTTCAACCGCATCAATGGCGGCTGCAACAACTGGGTCACCGGCGTTGCGGCCCTGGCGCTGGCTGAAACCGGCGGGGACGAGGCGCTGGCCGGTGCTGCTGCGGCCCTGGAGGTGCTGCGCGGTCGCGTGCAGCCCGGTGGCGGCTGGGGACATAACGAGATCGCACCGGTCGACACCGATACCACCGCCTCGATCATCAAGGCCCTGATGGCCGTGTCGGCGCCGGAGAACCCTCCGGTCATCGCTGCGGCCCGGGAATTCCTGCGGGGCCATCTGACCGATGACGGCTTCCAGACCTACGGAACCGGGACCACGATCCGGTTCTCCGATGACGCCGTCGTGGATGCCGGCTGGCGGACCACCCATGCCTGCGTGATGGCAAACTGCGCGCTGATCCTGCCCGACCAGCTGATCCCGCTGCTGCGGCAGAGCCAGCAGGCGGATGGCAGCTGGACGCCCTATTGGTGGCGGACCCCCGCTTATCCAACGGCGCTCGCCGCCGAAGCACTGGCGGCGCATGGCGACGGGGCGGCTGTCGATCGGGCGGTCACCTGGGCAAGGATGCAGGATCCGGCGGCGCAGAGCCCGTTCTGTGCCGCCGCGATCGCTCGTGTGCTGATTGCCGGTGGTGATCGGGCCCGTGCCGGGGATATCCTGGCGGAGCTGTTGCGCCGGCAATTGAGCGACGGCAGCTGGATGACCGGCGCCGATATGATCTGGCCGCGGCCTGACCAGATGGACGGCCATACGGATTTTCTGGACGTGCCCGATGACCGGCGCGTTTTCACCACGGCCGGCGTGCTGCTTGCCTTCGCTGCGGCAACTGCCCGCTCATGAGAGGGGAGGGCTGATATGTCGATATCGGGTATCAGGGCCGCCCTGGCCTTTCTGGGGGCAGAACGCCGGCGACCGCAGGTGGCGGCCGAGGACTATGACGGCCTGCTGGCCCCGGCCGGTGCGGCCGGGTATCGGTTCACGGTCGCGGAGCTGCAGGAAGCCTTCCGCATCCAGATGCGGGCCCGACTGCTGGCAATGACGGGAGGCGGCAGATGACCGATGGCCTGCCACGGCTGATCTGCGATGCTGACAGCCACATCATGGAACTGCCGGATTTCCTGCGGCAGCATGCCGATCCGGTTCTTCGCGATGCCCTGCCGCGAATCGCGATGGATACGGACCGGCGTCGGACGATGGTGGGGGACGCGATCACGCTCGGGCACCATTCCGCGGAGACGGTCGCGGCGCTGACGGCGTATGGCGGGGACCTTCTCGCGGGCCCCAAGGACTACAACGCATTGGGCGCCTTCAATGGCCAGGAGCGGCGTCTTGCGGTCGACCTTCTGGGGCTGCGCAGACAGTTGGTGTTTCCGTCCTTCGCGGTGGTTCCGGTCTTTTACAATCAGCAGGGATCTGCCCTGACCTATGGGGCGGCGCGGGCGCTCAATCGCGCGATGGCGGCCTTCTGCGGCGGCGATAACCGGCTGACGGGGGTGGGGCTGCTGCCGATCGACGACCCGGCCCTGGCGCAGGAGGAGATCGAGCATATCATCCGCCTGGGGTTGCATGCGGTCTGGGTGCCGCATCAGGGGCTGCCCGGCTATGCCTTGCGTCCGCGGAGTTTGGAACCGGTCTGGGCCCGCATGGCCGAGGCGGGACTGGTTCTTGCCTGCCATATCATGCCGCCCCTCGATCTTGCCCGCCGGATGACCGGCATCGGTGAGGTGATCCCGCCCGAGACGCTGGAAGGGGATGACATGCCGCGGTCGGACCAGGTCGTATTTGCTTCGGAGCCCGTCCAGGCCTTGCTCGGCCGGCTGATCTTCGACGGTGTGCTGCAACGTTATCCCGCACTTCACTGCATCATCGTCGAATTCGGTGGTGGCTGGGTGCCGGAGATGATGCAGCGCCTGGATGCCGCGGCGGCGCAGATCTTCCGGGGCGCGGGCCGGGCGCCGGCCCGCCGGCCCTCGGAACAGGTTCTGGACCAGTGCCTGTTCACGCCCTATCACCACGAGGATGTGGGGGCGATGATCCGGGCGTCCGACAGCCGGCTTTATGCATTCTCCACCGATTATCCGCATATCGAAGGCGGCCGGGATCCGATTGCGTCCTTCGATGCCACCATGGCCGATTGCACAGAGGCACAGCGCGCCGCATTCTACGCTGGAAATTTCCTGCGTGTTTTCGGTGAGTGATCAGGCCCGGCGGCCGAACATCACCAGCTGACCCTGGGCTGCGATATCTGCGTCGTATGCGGAGGCGTTGACGCATTCTTTACCGCCCCTCCTGCATTCTGAGCGTCGACGCGGCGCATGTCTCTGCCGCACTGCGAAAATGCCGGTCGGGGATGCTTTCCCGCCCGGGGTGAATGCCTTAAACTTTGCCCGCGGGTGCCTGGACGGCGCCTGAGGGAAGTGGTCCGGCCCCGGCCGGACGACGTGACGGCCAGGAGACGGGCACGGATGGCGACGGACGAGACCGAGCCTGCAGACGATGATATCGACTGGGGCGATGTCGGCATGGAAATGCCGCAGGCCGCGCCCATCGATCGGATCAGGCGCGCGGTGGCGGTGCTGAGGCATCCGGCCGCGAGTGAAGACCCGCTGGCCTCTGCCACCCAGGCGCTGGAGGGCGTGGTCGAGGGCACCGAGGCCGCGACCGAGGCGATCCTGTCGCAGATCGAGGCGATCGAAACCGCACTCGATGCGGTGAGCGCCGAGCTGTCGCCGGAAAGCCAGGCCCGTGCGGCGCTGGACAATGCCGGCATGGCGATCACCGCACTCTACGAGGCCTGCGGCTTCCAGGATCTGACCGGCCAGCGCATCGCCAAGGTGCGCAAGGTGCTGCAACAGGTGGACGCCCATCTGGAAGAACTGCTGGAGATCGTGGGCCATGATCAGGTGGCGGCCCTGCCGCCGCCCGCGGAGCGCGAGGGCGATGCCCGGCTGCTCAACGGCCCGGTCGACGACGCCACCCGCGTGTCGCAGAGCGACATCGACAGCCTGTTCGACTGACGTACCAATCCCTCTTTATGCGAACGGCGGCGCTGTGAAGCGGCCGCCGTTTTTGTTTCAGGCTGATGTGTTCGTCCGCTCCGCTCAGGCGGCGGCCGATCCGCTTTCCAGCGCGACCAGATCCGCCTCGTCGACCGTGTCGAAACCGGGGGCGGCGCCACGCACGAAGCGGGCGCTGCATGACGGGATCTCGCCGCCGACCCGGGTCCAGGCCTCGCCCCAGCCGGTGCCGAGCCCCAGGAAGCCTGCGACCGCATCGGCGGTGGCCGGCATCACCGGGCGCGCAAACAGCTGGAACAGGCCGGCGAGCCGCGGGATCCGCTCGGGCGTGCCGTAAAGGCGAGCCTGTTTCATCTGGCCGTTCAGCCCCAGCACCACGCCGGCCAGCGCCGCCAGAGAGAAGCTGCGGCCATCGAGTGCCGCATGCAGCCGGGCCCGGAAATCGGTGATCAGGTCGTCCTCGGCCCGGTCGTGGGGCAGGGCGGTGCCGGCCACCGGGTCCAGATTGGCGATGGCACCGAGCGAGGTGCCGAGGTCACGGACCAGGAACAGATTATGGGTGCGGGCCAGATCGGCCAGCGACAGCTCGCGGGCGTCGTGCGGTTCCGACATCAGCGCCAGATAGAAGCGCAGTGCCTCGGCCGGGACCCGGTCGAGCAGGTCGTTCAGGAAGATCGCCCGGCCGGTCGAGGGGTCGAAGCTGCGGCCGGACAGGTCGGTCAGTGCCGGCGGCGCCACGATCCGGGTGTCGGTGATCGGCCCCAGATCCGGAATCTCGGCCACCGCCTCGATCAGGCTGCGGGCAGTGAGGGCATCACGGCCGGCGAAGACCGTCAGGCGCACCGGCATGGGCTTGTCGCCCAGTTGCCGGCCCTGCTGGCGGCGCAGCGGCAGCACGCCCGGGCCTTCGCCCTGGAAGGTGAGCACGCCGTCGATGCCGATCCCGGCGCGGCGCAGCGTGGCGGCCGCGCGGCCGCCCTCTTCGATGCCGTCCCGCAGGCTGCCGTCCCGGCTGCTGCGCGGCCGCGGCGCATCACCCGCCGCGACCAGCACCCGGGCCGACCGGCCCAGCAACCGCTGGCCGCGGGCATAGACATCGGCCGCCAGCCAGATGGATGCGAAACCGGCCGCATCGATATCCCGGTCGCCGGGCGGTGCGGCGCACAGAATCAGTTCATCGGTCAGCACCGTGGTCATTGCCGCGGCTCTCCCCTTGTGCCCTGTCGCGGTTGATGCCCTCTCGCGGGGTCGATGCCCGCGATCCGTCAAGGTTAGGAGGGGGGGCGACAGCCGTCAACATCAAGGGTTGTTCAATTGAAAACGAATGCGCGCAGAGAGATTTATGCCCCAGACAAACCGGCGCTGGTCGCCAGTCTTCCGCGCGGCCCTGCCGGCCGATGCAAATACCGCAAAAGGAAAACGCCCGGCCCATCCAGAGATGAACCAGGCGCTTTCAAAATCCGAGCGAGTGGCGGGAGTGACGGGACTTGAACCCGCGGCCTCCGGCGTGACAGGCCGGCGCTCTAACCAACTGAGCTACACCCCCGTAGCCTCTCGCGTGCCCCACCGTGTCTCAGTGGGTGCGCGGTTTATAGCCAGTCGGCGTGCGCTTGAAAAGCCCTTTTTTTCGACCTTGTGACGATTGCGCGTCGCCGCCACATGTTGAACCAAGAGGGCCGGTATCGGCGCCGGTCCGAGCACCAAAGTCGAGGACATCACCCATGCCCTTCCAAACCGAGGTCCGCCCGCCGAGTTCGACGATCATGCTCACCGCGCTCCGGATGCTGGCCATGCAGCCGGCCGACAAGCACCGGGTGGGGGAGCGTCTGCTGCAGGATCTGGCGCGCATCGCGCCCAAGGCGGCAGAACTGTGCGATCCGGCGGCGCGGGCCGAATTCGACCGCCGCGTGGTCATCGATCTCCGGCGCCTGCTGGTCTCCGGGTTGATCCGGCGGGGCGGCGATGGCCTGCTCGGCATCACCGATCGCGGGCGCGAGGCGCTGAAGGAGAACCCGGAAGGGCTCGACGACACCGTATTGATGCGCTACCCGGAATTTCGTGCCCATCTGGCCCGGCGCTGCGGCCTGGTGATCGACCCGGCCGCGGGGCTGGACGGCGCGATCGAGCCGCCGGTCGAGGGCGGCGACGCGCCGATGCGCAAGGCGCCGGTGGTCCGCGAGCTGCAGGAAGGCTTCATCGCCTTCCTGGACGGCCAGACCGCGACCGACAACCCCTATGAAACCGACACCCAGGCCTTCATCACCTGGGAAGAGGGCTATTGGGAGGCGGCAGGCATCGCCCGCAACGAGATGGCTTGAGCACCACACCATAGCCCTACATGCAAACGGGCCGCCCGGGGATGTCCCCGGGCGGCCCGTTCTTCGAGATCTGGGGACGGATCACCAGGCGACGACGAGCGCGCCCTTGTACTGCTCGTTGATCCAATCCTTGATCTTCTGGTCGTGATAGGCCTCGACCAGGGTCTTGGCCCAGGCGGCGTCGGCATCGACCTTGCGGACGGCGATCACGTTGGCATAAGGCGACTCGGCCGCCTCGCGCGCGATCGGGTCCTTCACCGGATCGAGCCCCGCCTCGACGGCGTAGTTGGTGTTCACGGCCGAGGCTGCGGTGTCGTCCAGCGAGCGCGGCAGCTGGGCGGCGTCGAGTTCGATGATCCGCAGGTTCTTGGGGTTCTCTGCGATGTCGAGCGGCGTGGCCTTGAGACCCGCCCCCTCGCGGAGCTTCAGCACGCCCTGGGCCTGCAGCAGCAGCAGGGCGCGGCCGCCATTGGTCGGGTCGTTCGGGATGGCGACCGAATCGCCGTCCTTCAGTTCGGCCAGGCTCTTGATCTTCTTCGAATAGATGCCGAGCGGGAAGACCACGGTCTTGGCGATCGACACCAGACCATAGCCGCGATCGGCATTCTGGTTGTCGAGATAGGGCTGGTGCTGGAACGAGTTCGCCTGGATATCGCCCGCGGCGAGCGCCTGGTTCGGCACGACATAGTCGCTGAACTCGATGATGTCGATATCGAGGCCCTTCGCGGCGGCGATCGGCTTCACCTGCTCCAGGATCTGGGCATGGGGGCCGGGGGTCACGCCGATCTTGATCTCTTCGGCCTGCGCCGCACCGGCGGCGACGAGCCCGAGGATGGCGGCCGCGCCGCCCAATGTCTTCAGAATCCGCATCTGGACTGGTGTCCCTGCATCTTGTCCGTCGGATCGGGGCCACGGGGGCGGCTGCAACCCTGATCCCGTCCGGCCGCCTCACCCTTGCGGGAGACCTGCCGGACCAAACACGAAAAAACCCGCGTGACAGCGTCGCGCGGGTTTCCGACCCCTCCGCTTTAGCTGCATTTGTAACGCGCCCGCAAGCTGTGGCTCAAATCGGCGCGACAGGGGCACCCTAAAACACCGCCACGCTTACGTCAATTGCCGATCGACAACACGGCAGCCATGTGGAAACCGCAGGCAATCCTGCCCGATTGCGAAACGGCAGCGGGCGCATGGCTTTCACCATGCGCCCGCCGCAGGCATTCCGCAGGGACCGGCCGATCAGGCCGACGTCGCCGCCGCCAGCGCCTGTTCGATGTCGGCGATGATGTCGTCGACATGCTCGATGCCGATCGAGAGGCGGACATAGCCCGGGGTCACGCCCGAGGCCTTCTGCTCCTCTTCCGACAGCTGGCTGTGGGTGGTGGTGGCCGGGTGGATGGCCAGGCTGCGCGCATCGCCGATATTGGCGACATGGTAGAGCAGCTTCAGCGCCTCGATGAAGGCGCGGCCGGCCTCGGCGCCGCCCTTGATCTCGAAGCCGATCAGCGCGCCATAGCCGCCCTTCAGATACTTATCGGCGCGGGCGCGCGCCTCACCCTCGGCCAGACTCGGATGGGTGACGGTCAGCACCGCCGGGTGCTCCGACAGGAACTTGGCGACCAGGGTCGCGTTCTTGTTGTGCTCGCGCATGCGCAGCGGCAGCGTCTCCAGGCCCTGAATGGTCTGGAAGGCGTTGAAGGGCGAGGCGGCGCAACCCAGGTCGCGCAGCAGGGTGACGCGGGCCTTGATGATATAGGCGATGGGGCCGAGCGGCTTCACCGCCTGGGTCCAGACCGCGCCGTGATAGCTGGCATCGGGGGTGTTCAGCAGCGGCTGACGCTCGGGGAAGGCCTCCCAGTCGAAGGTGCCGCCATCGATGATGATGCCGCCGATCGAGGTGCCGTGGCCGCCGATATACTTGGTGGTGGAATAGACCACCACGGCCGCGCCATGTTCAAGCGGCCGGGCGATGATCGGGGCGGCGGTGTTGTCGATGATCAGCGGGATGCCGAAGGACTTGCCGATCTCTGCGACCTCGGCGATCGGGAACACCCGAAGCTTGGGGTTGGGCAGGGTCTCGCCGTAATAGGCGCGGGTCCGGTCGTCGGTGGCGCGGCGGAAATTCTCAGGGTCGGACGGGTCGACGAAGCGGACCTCGATGCCCTGCTGGCGCAGCGTGTTGGCAAACAGGTTCCAGGTGCCGCCGTAAAGATCTGTCGACGAGACGACATTGTCGCCTGCCTGGGCGAGGTTCTGGATCGCCAGCGCCGAGGCCGCCTGACCGGACGAGACGGCGAGCGCCGCCACACCGCCCTCGAGGGCGGCCAGGCGCTGCTCCAGCACGTCGGTGGTCGGGTTCATGATCCGGGTATAGATGTTGCCCAGCTCCGACAGCGCAAACAGGTTGGCGGCCTTCGCGGTGCTTTCGAACTGATAGGAGGTCGTCTGATAGATCGGCACCGCCACCGCGCCGGTGGTGGGGTCCGCACGATAGCCCGCATGCAGAACGGCCGTCTCGGGGTGACGGTACTGGGTCATCTGGTCTCGCTCCCTGGATGGTGCCGGGCCCGGATCATGTCTTGAAGGGGGCAGTGCCGGCCCGTTGCGGCACTGTATATAAACGACACGCATTGTGGAACCGGCTTCAAACACAAAAAATCTTTGTCAATTTGGCAGAAAAAAAGCTCCCGGCGATGATGACCGCCGGGAGCAGAAGGGGCCGGGAGGCCCTGCGGGACAGGGAAGACGATGCTTCGCGGCCTGCGGCAGCTCAGCCGGGCAGGCCGGTGCCGCTGTCGGCCACTTCGCGATAGAGGGCGACCAGCGCGCCATGATCGTTGAAGCGGTCGGGGGTCGGATCGGCCGCCAGCCGGTCGCAGACCGCATCGATCTTGTCGATGTCGATCACCACCCCGGCCTCGGCGAGACGGCGGGTGATGGCGTTGCGCGGTGTGCCGCCGACCATGACCGCATTGGGGCGGAGCGCCGCCACCGGCCGCACCGGCCAGGCCTCGGCCGTGCGCGCCCAACCGAGATGGGTGGGGGCGGTGACGGTGCGGGCCTCGGTGCCGAGCAGCGGCTTGGTCGGCATCAGCGGCAGGCGGATCATCTCGCGCAGGGCATGGGCGGCTTCGATCACCGGCTCCAGCGCCACATCGGTCGCAAGCCCCATGCGCGGACCGTTGAGCCGCAGCTGGGCGATCGCCTCTTCGAGCGCGGTATTGCCGGCCCGCTCGCCGATGCCGCAAAGCGTCGCCTGGAAGCTGTCGGCGCCGGCTTCCAGCGCCGCCAGCGTGTTGGCGAGCGCCAGCCCCATATCGTCGTGGCAATGGGCCGAGAGGATCACGTCCGGACCGACCCAGGACCGCATGGCGCGGACCAGGGCGGCGAATTCATGGGGCAGGGCACAGCCGACCGTATCGGGGATCGCAACCGTGCGCGCGCCTGCTTCGACCGAGGCCTTGAGCAGGCGCTCCAGGAAGGGCAGGGAGCCCCGGGTGGCGTCTTCCGGGGCGACGGCGATGTCGTCGAACCCCAGAGAGGCCGCGTGGCGCACGCTGCGCACCGCCTCCTCGATCGCCTCTTCGGCGGTGATCCGGCGCTTGTGCTCCAGATGGATTTCCGAGCCGACCAGCAGGATCTCGATCTGGGCATTGCCGCTGGAGCCCAGCCCCTCGGCGATGATGTCGATGTCGCGTTCGGCGGCCCGGCAGAAGGCGCAGATCTTGCTTGCCCGCGGGCCCTGGGCCATTTCGCGGAAGGCTTCG
This sequence comes from Tistrella sp., assembly GCF_002684955.1. Lineage (NCBI taxonomy): Bacteria > Pseudomonadati > Pseudomonadota > Alphaproteobacteria > Geminicoccales > Geminicoccaceae > Tistrella > Tistrella sp. The sequence continues at coordinate 60,981 of NZ_NYWI01000051.1, forward strand.
AAATCCTCGCCCGACGAGGCCGGAAAACCGCCTTCGACCAGATCGAGGCCCAGCGCATCCAGCCGGCGGAACATCGCCACCTTCTGCTCGGCCGACATCACGTTGCCCGGCGCCTGCTCGCCGTCGCGCAGTGTGGTATCGAAGACCATCACCCGTCGCGGCTGAGGTGCGGTGGCGGGCTGGCGGATGTGAACGATGCCGTTCTCGGTGGTGTCCATGGCTTGCCCCGTCGCTGGCTGCTGCCGATCGTGCAGAACCCTTTGATCGTGGCGCGGGTCTGCATACACAACCACTGGTACATATACCTGATGGTTTTGTCGATCCAAAACTTGCGCACGTCTGGCGCGATGATACGGTCCCGGGATTGGCAGCCTCGGATCGGGGCGTTATCACTGCATGTTTCTCCCGTCTGCCGAGGAGCTGCCCCTTGATCGACCGGCTGGAGTTTCTGCTGGCCCTGTCCCGCGAACGCCATTTCGGCCGCGCCGCCCAGGCCTGCGGCGTGTCGCAGCCGACGCTTTCCGCCGGGGTGAAGGCGTTGGAAGACCTGCTCGGCACCATGCTGGTCCAGCGCGGCTCGCGCTTTCGCGGCTTCACGCCCGAAGGCGAACGGGTGCTGGACTGGGCGCGACGCATCGTCGGCGATGCACGCTCGATGCGGCAGGAAATCGATGCGCTGAAGCGCGGCCTGTCGGGCACGCTCCGGATCGCGGTGATCCCGACGGCGCTGGGCATCACCCCGCGCCTGACCACCGGCTTCCGCATCCGCAACCCCGAGGTGCGTTTCGCCATCCGCACCTGCACCTCCACCGAGGTGCTGCAGCTGGTCGACGATCTGGCCGCCGAGGCCGGCATCACCTATCTGGACAACGAGCCGCTGGGGCGGGTGGGCACGGTGCCGCTCTATCGCGAGCGCTATCACCTGCTGACCGCCGCCGACAGCCCCGAGGGCGGCCGCGCCTCCATCGCCTGGGCCGAAGCGGCCGGGCTGCCGCTCTGCCTTCTCAGCCGCGACATGCAGAACCGCCGGATCATCGACGGCATGCTGGCGGCCGCCGGCGGCGATGCGGCGCCGCTGCTCGAATCCAATTCGGTCTCGGTGCTCTCGGCCCATATCCGCACCACCCGCTGGTCCACGATCATGCCGGTGGGGCTGGCCGAGGCGCTGGGTCTGGTGGGCGACGGCCGGATCAATGCCGTGCCGCTGGTCGATCCGGATGTTTCTCACCAGGTCGGGCTGGTCGTACCCCAGCGTGAGCCGATGATGCCGCTGACCGCGGCCCTGGTCGCAGAAGCCCGCCGTCTGGTGGCCGCCGACAGCGCGTCGATGCCTCAACCCCGATCACGACGATAGGAAAAGCTGATCGTGTAACGGAAACGCGATATTGATGCGGCGCCGGCCGGGGGCCATCCTCACCTAGAGGACTTTCGCCCAGGACAACCAGAAAACGGGCCGGGGAATGACGCGATACGACAGCTGGACGCCCGAAAAGGGCGCCCTGATCATCGGTGATATGGCGGCGGAGGGCCGGACGGCCCTGCTGCCGATCCTGCACGAGATCCAGGCGAGCTTCGGCCATGTGCCGGCCGAGGCGGTGCCGATGATTGCCGAGGCGCTGAACCTGACCCGGGCCGATGTTCACGGCGTGGTCAGCTTCTATCATGATTTCCACGAAACACCGGTGGCACCCCGGGTGCTGAAGCTCTGCCGGGCCGAGGCCTGCCAGGCCGCCGGTGCCGACCAGGTGGCCCGCCGGGTGGCGGAGCGGACCGGCCTTGCCTGCGGCGAAACCTCGGCCGACGGGGCGCTGGCGGTGGAGGCGGTCTATTGCCTGGGCCTCTGCGCCACGGCGCCGTCGGCGATGCTGGAAGGCCCGGGTGTCGAGGGCGGCCGACGGCTCGGCGCAAGGCTGGGCGGGCCCCGGCTCGAACGCCTGATCGACGAGGCGGTGCGATGAGCGTGACGATCTACCTGCCCAAGGATGCCGCCGCGCTGGCGCTTGGCGCCGACGAGGTCGCGGCCGAACTCACCCGTCTTGCCCGCGCAGCCGGGCGGGATCTCAATCTGGTGCGCACCGGCTCTCGCGGTCTGTTCTGGCTGGAGCCGATGGTCGAGGTGGCGACCCCTGGGGGCCGCATCGCCTATGGCCCGGTGGAGGCATCCGATGTCGAGGGGCTGGTCGCGGCCGGTCTCTTCGAGGGGGGGGCCCATCCGCTGCGGCTCGGTGCCCCCGCCGCGATCCCCTTCCTGGCCCGTCAGACCCGGTTGACCTTCGCACGCACAGGCATCGTCGATCCGGCATCGGTCGAGGATTATCGCGCCCATGGCGGCTGGGCCGGGCTTGAACGCGCGCTGGAGTTGGGCCCTGAGGGCATCGTCGAGGAGGTGGTGCAGTCGGGCCTGCGCGGCCGCGGCGGGGCGGGTTTCCCGACCGGCGTTAAATGGCGCACGGTCGCGGCTGCAAAGGCGCTGCAGAAATACATCGTCTGCAATGCCGACGAGGGCGACAGCGGTACCTATGCCGACCGGATGATCATGGAGGGCGACCCCTTCGTGCTGATCGAGGGCATGGTCATCGCCGGCATCGCCGTCGGCGCCAGCCGCGGCTATGTCTATCTGCGCTCGGAATATCCGCATGCCGCGGCGGCCTTTGCCCTGGCGCTGGACGAGGCGCGCCGGGCCGGGCTTCTGGGCGCGCGCATCGGCGGCTCGGCCCATGATTTCGACATCGAGCTGCGCATGGGCGCCGGCGCCTATGTCTGTGGCGAGGAAACCGCGCTGCTCGACAGCATCGAGGGCAAGCGCGGCCAGGTCCGCGCCAAGCCGCCGCTGCCGGCGCATCAGGGCCTGTTCGGCCGGCCGACGGTGATCAACAACGTCATCTCGCTCGCCAGCGTGCCCTTCATCCTGGCCGAGGGGGCGGGGGCCTATCGCGATTTCGGCATGGGGCGGTCGCGCGGCACCATGCCGATCCAGCTGGCCGGCAATATCCGCTTCGGCGGGCTTTACGAGACCGCCTTCGGCGTCCCCCTGGGCGAACTGGTCGACGAGATCGGCGGCGGCACCGCCAGCGGCCGGCCGGTGCGGGCGGTGCAGGTGGGCGGGCCGCTGGGGGCCTATTTCCCCCGCGCCTTGTTCGACACCCCCTTCGACTACGAAGCCTTCGCGGCGGCCGGCGGGCTGATCGGCCATGGCGGGGTGGTGGTGTTCGACGACACCGTCGACCTGCGCGCCCAGGCGCGGTTCGCGATGGAATTCTGCGCGATCGAAAGCTGCGGCAAATGCACGCCCTGCCGGATCGGCTCCACCCGCGGGGTGGAGGTGATCGACCGGATCGGGGCGGGGGATCCGAAACAGATCACCCTGCTGCGCGACCTCTGCGAGACCATGAAGTTCGGATCGTTGTGCGCGCTGGGCGGTTTCGCCCCCTATCCGGTGCTGAGCGCGCTCGATCATTTTCCCGAGGATTTCGGTGCGGGCGCGACCGGGTCCGCCGCCGCGGCCGAATGAGGAGACCGGACATGTCGCTGATCCACGAAACCGATTACGGCACCCCGGCCTCGCACGCCACCGCCATGGTGCGGCTGACCATCGACGGCCGCGAGGTGGAGGTGCCCGAGGGCACCTCGATCATGCGGGCGGCGACCGAGGCCGGGGGCGCCATCCCCAAGCTCTGCGCCACCGACATGCTCGATGCCTTCGGGTCGTGCCGGCTGTGCCTGGTGGAGGTGGAGGGCCGCAACGGCACGCCCGCCTCGTGCACCACGCCGGTGGCCGACGGCATGGTGGTCCATACCCAGACGCCGCGCCTGCAGAAGCTGCGCCGCGGGGTGATGGAACTCTATATTTCCGACCACCCGCTCGACTGCCTGACCTGTGCCGCCAATGGCGATTGCGAATTGCAGGACATGGCGGGTGCGGTTGGCCTGCGCGACGTGCGCTACGGCTATGACGGCGCCAACCATCTGGTGGCCGAGAAAGATACCTCGACGCCCTATTTCACCTATGATCCGTCGAAATGCATCGTCTGCTCGCGCTGTGTCAGGGCCTGCGAAGAGGTGCAGGGCACTTTCGCGCTGACCATCGAAGGGCGCGGCTTCGGCTCACGCGTCGCGGCCGGCCAGGGCGAGGCCTTCTTCGACAGCGAATGCGTGTCGTGCGGCGCCTGCGTCCAGGCCTGCCCGACGGCGACGCTGACCGAGACCACGGTGATCGAGATCGGCCAGCCCGAACGCTCGGTCGTCACCACCTGCGCCTATTGCGGGGTGGGCTGCACCTTCAAGGCCGAGATGCGCGGCGAAGAGCTGGTGCGCATGCTGCCCTACAAGGACGGCAAGGCCAATCGCGGCCATTCCTGCGTCAAGGGCCGCTTCGCCTGGGGCTATGCCACCCATCGCGAGCGCATCCTGAAGCCGATGGTGCGCGAGCGGATCACCGACCCCTGGCGCGAGGTGTCGTGGGACGAGGCGATCGGCCATGTCGCCCGCGAATTCCGCCGCATTCAGGCCAAATACGGCCGCACCGCGATCGGCGGCATCACCTCGTCGCGCTGCACCAATGAAGAGACCTTCCTGGTTCAGAAGCTGATCCGCGCCGGCTTCGGCAACAACAATGTCGATACCTGCGCCCGGGTCTGTCATTCGCCGACCGGCTATGGGCTGAAGACCGCCTTCGGCACCTCGGCCGGTACCCAGGATTTCGATTCGGTCGAACAGTCGAATGTGGTGATGGTGATCGGCGCCAACCCGACCGACGGCCATCCGGTCTTCGGGTCGCGGCTGAAGAAGCGGCTGCGCCAGGGCGCGAAGCTGATCGTGGTCGATCCGCGCCGGATCGATCTGGTGCGCACCCCCCATGTGGCGGCTGCCCATCACCTGCCGCTGCGCCCGGGCACCAATGTCGCGGTGCTGACGGCACTCGCCCATGTCGTCGTCACCGAAGGCCTGGTCGACGAGGCTTTCGTGCGCGCGCGCTGCGACATGGAAAGCTTCGGCGCCTGGGCGGAATTCGTCGCCGACCCGGCCAATGCGCCCGAAGCCGTGGCGCAGTATACCGGCGTCGATCCCGAGGAGATCCGCAAGGCCGCCCGGCTCTATGCCACCGGCGGCAATGCCGCGATCTATTACGGACTGGGCGTCACCGAGCACAGCCAGGGCTCGACCACGGTGATGGCGATCGCCAATCTTGCCATGGCCACCGGCAATATCGGCCGGCCGGGCGTGGGCGTGAACCCGCTGCGCGGCCAGAACAACGTCCAGGGCGCCTGCGATATGGGCTCGTTCCCGCACGAGCTGTCGGGCTACCGCCATGTCGCGGATGATGCCACCCGCCAGATGTTCGAGGAACTCTGGGGCGTGGAGCTGGATCACGAGCCGGGCCTCAGGATTCCGAACATGCTCGATGCCGCCGTCGGCGGCAGCTTCAAGGGGCTCTATGTCCAGGGCGAAGACATCCTGCAATCCGACCCCAACACCGCCCATGTCGCGGCCGGGCTGGCGGCGATGGAATGCGTGGTGATCCAGGACCTGTTCCTGAACGAGACCGCCAATTACGCCCATGTCTTCCTGCCCGGCTCTACCTTCCTTGAGAAGGACGGCACCTTCACCAATGCCGAGCGCCGCATTCAGCGGGTGCGCAAGGTGATGTCGTCGCGCTCGGGCAAGGCCGATTGGGAGATCACGCTCGACATCGCCCATGCCATGGGCTTCCGCATGGATTACAGCCACCCGTCCGAGATCATGGACGAGATCGCGCGGGTGACGCCGACCTTTGCCGGCGTCTCTTACGACCGGCTCGACGCGTTGGGCTCGATCCAGTGGCCGTGCAACGAGAAGGCGCCCCAGGGCACGCCGGTGATGCATGTCGACGGTTTCGTGCGCGGCCAGGGCCGGTTCATGATCACCGAATATGTGCCGACCGACGAGAAGACCGGGCCGCGCTTCCCGCTGCTGCTGACCACCGGCCGGATCCTCAGCCAGTACAATGTGGGCGCCCAGACCCGGCGGACCGAGAATGTGCGCTGGCATGAAGAGGATCTGCTTGAGATCCACCCCCATGATGCCGAGGAACGCGGCATCCGCGACGGCGATCTGGTGAAGCTGCAGAGCCGCGCCGGCGCCACCGCGCTCAAGGCGCTGATCACCGACCGGGTGGCGCCGGGCGTGGTCTACACCACCTTCCATCACCCGATGACCCAGGCCAATGTGGTGACCACCGACTATTCCGACTGGGCGACCAACTGCCCGGAATACAAGGTGACCGCGGTCCAGGTCTCGCCCTCCAACGGCCCCACCGACTGGCAGGCACGCTATGACGATTTCGGCCGTCAGAGCCGGCGCATCGTGGTCGATGCAGCGGAGTGACGAGGACCAGCGGCCGCTGGCCCGGGTGACGCCCGCCTTCTGGCACGAAGGCAATGCCAGCAGGCGGGCGCGTACCATTCCCGACGAGGTGGCGGTCGCCTTCACCTACAACCAGAGCACCCATGCGGTGATGATGGCGAGCCCGGCCGATCTGGAAGATCTGGCCGTCGGCTTCAGCCTGAACGAGGTGATCGTCGAGCATCCCGGCCAGATCGAGGAGATCCGGGTGGCGGTGCTGGAGGACGGCATCGATCTGCGCATCCGTCTGGATGCCGACCGCGCCGCCGGGCTGATCGAACGGCGCCGCCATGTCGCGGGGCCGAGCGGCTGCGGGCTTTGCGGCATCGACAGCCTGGCCGGCGCCATGCGGCCGCCCAGAACGGTGGGGGCGGGGCTGCGGCTGACGCCCGATCAGGTGCTGGCGGCGCTGGACGCGCTGGGGCCGCATCAGATCTGGGGGCGGGAAAGCCGGGCGATGCATGCCGCCGGCTGGTGGCATCCCGACCGCGGCATGGCGCTGGTGCGCGAGGATGTCGGCCGGCACAATGCGCTCGACAAACTGGCGGGCGCACTGGCGCTGGGCGGCCTGCCCGCGGCCGAGGGCGTGGCGGTGATCACCAGCCGGGTCTCGATCGAGATGGTGCAGAAGGTGGCGATGGCCGGGATCACGGTGATGATCGCGGTCTCGGCACCGACGGCGCTGGCGATCCGCACGGCCGAGGCGGCCGGCATCACCCTGGTTGCGGTTGCCCGCGCCGATGGTTTCGAAGTCTTCACCGGGGCCCGGCGGATCGCCGGCCTCGACCTGTCCTGAGGAAAGCTGACCGCCGATGTCCCCCGACAAGCTGGTGATGATGGCCAACCAGATCGGCCGTTTCTTCGTGGCCCAGGGCCCCGATCAGGCGGCCCAGGGCACCGCCGAGCATATCCGCCAGTTCTGGGACCCGCGGATGCGCGCCGCGATCCTGGAGCACCTGGCCGCCGGCGGCGAGGGCCTGGACCCCCATGTCCGCCGGGCGGTGGAGATGCTGCGCGACGGCCAGGCGGCTGCGATCAGCTCAAAGCCCGGGCAATAGCCGCAAAGAAAGCGTCATCGTCGATTTCCAGCCGGCGTTTGTAACCGGGTTTGGAGCGCGCGCTCGCCACCACGACCACCAGGCCATGGGCCGGGTTGATGTGGATGTACTGGCCATAGATGCCTTCGGCCTGGAAGCTGCCGGCCAGGATCGGATCGTCGAGTTCCGGCACCCACCACATATAGCCATAGGGGATGCGGCGGCCGTCGATCTCGTACGGGCTGCCGGCCTCGTCACGCCAGCCGGCGGGCAGGATGGAGTGGCCGTCGATCCGGCCGTCGTCCAGCACGAACTGGCCGAAGCGGGCATAGTCCGAGAGGGCGGCATTCATGCCGCTGCCCGAGATGGTCATGCCCTCGGGCGCCTCGCACCACCAGCGGGCATCATGGGCCATGCCGATCCGCGACCAGATCCGGCTTGAAAGATAGTCGGTGAGGCGCATGCCGGTCGCGGCCTCGACCACCGCCGCCACCAGATAGCTTTCGCCGGTGTTGTAGGCCCAGGCCCCGCCGGGTGGCGTTGCGGCGGGCAGGCCGGTCATGAAGCCGATGATCCCGCCCGGCTGCCAGCGGGCCTGAACCTCCAGCAGCTGCCGGCGGTCCGAGGTTGGATCCACATAGTCTTCATTCCAGCGGATGCCCGAGCACATCCTGAGCACCTGGCGGAGCGTGACCGCGCGATAGCCGCCGCCGAGGGGGACGTATCTGGTGACCGGGTCGTCGATCGAGCCGATGGCGCCCTCGGCGATCGCCACGCCCACAAGCGTGGAGGCGATCGATTTGGCGAGCGAACAGGAATGCCAGAGCGTATCCGCCGTCACGCCGCGCTGGCAGATCTCCGCCACCCGCCGGCCGTCCTTCAGCACCATCAGCCCGGCGACGGCGTTGGTCGCCAGATAGTCGTAAAGGTCGAAGACGCGGCCCTTGTCCCGGATCGCGAGCGGCGGCAGCCCGCCTGCCGGATGGTCTTCGAAAGCCCGCACCGGGCCGGAACCGCGGGAGATGATGCGGGTCGGGAACCAGCCGGTGTCGGTGGTCATGGTCCGGATCATCTCGTCAGGTAGCAGCTGGCCGTCATAGAAGCGGGTGAGATGGGCGCGGGCCGCGGCGGAGAGGGCCATGTCCGGTCGTCCTCGTCTTGTCGGAAAGCAGGCAATGGAGCGTGTCAGGCCATCACGAAATGGCCGGGCGCCACTTCGTCATACCGCCGGAGCGGCGGTTCCCAGCCGGCGGGGCGCAGCGGGCTTGCGATCTCGGCGGGGGCGATGTCGCGGCGGCGGAAGCGCGCGGCCGGGTCCGCCACCGGCACGGCGTCGAGCAGCCGGCGGGTATAGGCGTGGCGGGGATCGTAGAGCACCGCCGCGCGCGGCCCGATCTCGACGATTTCGCCCAGATACATCACCGCCACCCGATGGGCGACGCGCTCCACCACGCCCATATCGTGGGAGATGAACAGATAGGCGAGGCCGAGCCGGGCCTGCAACTCCAGCATCAGATTGACCACCTGGGCCTTGATCGACACATCGAGCGCCGAGACCGCCTCGTCGGCGATCAGCACCGAGGGTTCGAGCGCAAGCGCGCGGGCGATGCACAGCCGCTGACGCTGCCCGCCCGAGAATTCCTGCGGCCGGCGTCCGGCCATCTGCGGATCGAGGCCGACCAGGGCCAGCAGTTCGGCGACCCGCGCCCGGGCGGCGGCACCCCGGGCGATGCCGTTGATCTCCAGCGGTGCCGCGATTGCGGTGCCCACCGAATGGCGCGGGTTGAGGCTGGAGAAGGGGTCCTGGAACACCATCTGCACCCGGCGCACGGCATCGCGGCGCGAGAAGCCGTCGAGCGGCCGGCCGTCGACCAGCACCTCGCCGGCATGGGGGCGGGTGAGCCCCATGATCGTGCGGCCGATGGTGGACTTGCCGCAGCCGCTTTCGCCGACCAGCGCCAGGGTCTCGCCCGGTGCGACCGTGAAGGAGACGTTTTCGACCGCGTGCACGGCGGGCCGCCGCCGGGCCAGCAGCCCGCCGCCGGTCAGATAGCGGGTGGTGAGGCCACGAATTTCAAGCGCCGGTGCCGCCGCATGGTCGGGGGTCACGTCAAGCGGCGCCGCCGGGGTGGCGGCACCGCTCTCGGGATCGATCGCATCGAAGGGGGTCGGGCGATCGATCGACCGCATCGCCCCCAGCCGCGGCACGGCCGCGAGCAGGGCGCGGGTATAGGGTTGTTGCGGGGCGTCGAAGATCCGGGCGGTCTCGGCGGTTTCGATCAGGGCGCCGCGGCACATCACCACCACCCGGTCGGCGATTTCGGCCACCACGCCCAGATCATGGGTGATGAACAGCACCGACATGCCGTCTTCCGCCTGCAATTCGCGGATCAGCCCCAGGATCTGGGCCTGAATGGTGACGTCGAGTGCGGTGGTCGGCTCGTCGGCGATCAGCAGTTTCGGCCGGCAGGCCAGCGCCATGGCGATCATCACCCGCTGGCGCATGCCGCCCGAGAAATTGTGCGGATGGTCGCCCAGGCGCGAGGCCGCGGCCGGAATCCTGACGCGGTCGAGCAGGCGCACCACCTCGGCATCGGCGGCGCGGCGGTCCAGCCCGCGATGCAGCATCAGCGCCTCGGCGATCTGGAAGCCGATGGTCCGGACCGGGTTCAGGCTGGTCATCGGCTCCTGGAAGATCATCGACATCCGGCCGCCGCGAACCCGGCACATGGCGGGCTCGGGCAGGGGGGTCAGCTCCTGGCCCTCAAGGCGAACGGAGCCGGTCGCCCGGCTGGTCGCGGGCGGCAGCAGGCGCATCGCCGCCATGGCGGTGACGCTCTTGCCCGAGCCGCTTTCGCCGACCACCGCCACGGTCTCGCCCGGGCAGACGGCGAGCGAGATGTCGCGGACGACGCTGGTCCAGCCGGCGGGGCCGCGGAAGGCGACGCCCAGCCCCGCGATCTCGAGGACGGGGGCAGGCACCGGCGGAGAGGCCGTCTCGGTCATGCCGCCCCTCCATATCTGCGGTCGACCGGCGTCTTCAGGCCGATCCACACCGTCTTGACCTGCTGATACTGCGCCATCGCCTCCCGGCCCTTGTCGCGGGCGAGCGAGCCCGACTTGCCCCAGCCGCCGAAGGGCGTCTTGACGTCGCCTTCGGTGAAGCCGTTCACCGCCACCGTGCCACAGCTGAGCCGGCGGGCGAAGTGGAGCGCGCGGTCGATGTCGCGCGTGAAGACCGTGGCATGCAGTCCGTATTCGGTGCCGTTGGCGACCGCGAGCGCTTCGTCCATGCCGTCGACCGGCAGGGTGCCGAGAACCGGGCCGAAGATTTCTTCGCGCGCGATCGACATGCCGGCGGTGAGGTCGCCGAAGACCACCGGGGCAAGGAAGCTGCCCGCCGCCAGCGCCGGATCGACCCGGCCGGTGTACACCAGCCGCGCCCCCTCGGCCCGGCCGCGTTCCAGATGGGCCAGAACCCGGCGGCGGTGGCCGGCCGAAATCATCGGCCCCATCCCGGTCGCGGGGTCGAGCGGATCGCCCGGCGCCAGCGACTGCAGCCGGTCGACGATCCGCGCCAGATAGTCCTCCTGCAGGCGGCGCGGCACGATCTGGCGCATATTGGCCGAGCAGTTCTGCCCGGCATTCCAGAAGGCGGCGGTCACCGCATGGTCGATCAGCTCAGGGGTGAGATCGGCATCGTCGAGCACGATGAACGGGCTCTTGCCGCCCATCTCCAGCCCTACGGTCTTCAGATTGCTGCTGCCGGCATATTGCAGGAACAGCCGCCCGACCTCGGTCGAGCCGGTGAACGAGACCGCATCGATATCGCCATGCTGGCCGATCAGCCGGCCGGTGGTCTCCCCCGGGCCGGTGACGACGTTGAGCACGCCTTCGGGCAGCCCGGCCTCGATCGCGAGTTCGGCGAGCGCCAGCGTGGTCAGCGAGGTCTCTTCGGCCGGCTTCACCACCACCGAGCAGCCGGCGGCGAGCGCCGGTGCCAGCTTCCAGGCCGCCATCAGCAGCGGGAAGTTCCAGGGCAGTACGGCGCCGACCACGCCGATCGGCTCCCGCATAATCAGCGCGCAGGCGCCTTCGCCGGTGGGGGCGATGTCGCCATAGCTCTTGTCGATCGCCTCGCCATACCACTGGAAGAAGTCCGGCACCTCGCCGCCGATTTCCTTCAGGCAGTCGCTGACCGGCTTGCCGCTTTCCAGGCTTTCCATCACCGCAAGGCGCGGGGCGGCGGCGCGGATCAGCCCGGCCAGGCGCAGTAGTACCTCCTTGCGCCGTTCGGGCGTCGCCCGTGACCAGACACCGTCGCGAAATGATCGACGGGCTGCGGCAACCGCGCGGTCGACCTCGTCGGCACCGCAGAGCGGCAGGGGGGCGAGCACCGCGCCGGTCGCCGGGTTCAGCGTCTCGAACAGGGCACCGCTGCGGGCGGCGGCCGGCGCGCCGTCGATGAAGGCCCGCGAGGGCAGGCGCAGCTCTGCGGCGATCCGCCGGGTGTCTTCGAGGGTCGACCAGGTCATGGGCGCAGGCTCCGTGGCGAAAGATGGGAAGCAGACCAGGCGCAATAGCTTTCAGATGCCGCCATAGGGGCGGCGCCACCTGCCGGTTGCGAAGCGGTCGGCGGCGAAGGGGGTGATGTCGACCGGTGCCGGCCGGCCCATGGCCAGATCCGCCAGCACCCGGCCGACCGCGGGGCCGAGGCCGAAGCCGTGGCCCGAAAAGCCGGTGGCGACCAGCAGGCCGGGCGTGGCGGCGGGGGTGTCGATCACCGGCAGGGCGTCGGGCATCACGTCGATGGCGCCGGCCCAGGATTTGGCGATCGGGGGCGTGCCGGCGGCGGGGAACAGCGTCGCGAAGCGCCTGGCCGCATCCGACACCCGTTTCGGATTGGCCGGGATGTCGGGCGCGCGCGGCCGCAGGGTGCGCGTGGTCGCGGGTTCCGCCAGACGCTCGATCAGGTCGTCGGCGAAGGGGCGGCCCAGCTTGAGCGAGAAGGCCCGCCGCCGCTGGATCAACTCGCGCAGGAAGAAGCCGGCGGCGCGGAAGGAATCGAGGGTGAGGTCGACATCGGTGCCGCCATCGGTGGCGATGATGCACGACCCGTCGGGCCGCTGGCGCAGGCCCAGCCCCGCGCCCACGAAACAGGGCAGGTCCAGATCGGCCATCGGCGCGGTCAGGGCCACGGTACTGCGCACGGTCTTCTGCGGCAGGGCCGGGATCAGCCCGGCCAGCAGGCGGTGGCTGCGGGCGCCGGCCGTGCAGATGACGGTGGATGTGGCGATGCGGCCGTGTTCGGTGACGACACCGCTGATCCGGCCGGCCGCGGTCTCGATCGCCCGGGCGCCGCAATCCTCGATCAACACGGCACCGGCTGCACAGGCGGCGCGGGCGAACGCGAGGGTTGCGAGCAGCGGTTCGGCCTGGCCGTCGCCGGCAGCCAGGATGCCGCCGGCGGTGCGGCTGCCGAGGCTCGGAAACGCCCGCGTCACCTCGGCCGCGCTCAACAGCCGGGTGTCGTGGACCCGGTCGCCGGCCTCTTTCAGCCAGTCGGCATGGGAGGCCTGTTCGGCATCATCGGCGGCGACGAACAGGCAGCCGCGCTGCCGCCAGCCGGTCTCGTGCCCCAGATCGGCCTGAAGCCCCGGCCAGAGCGACAAAGCGAGCCCCGCCAGCGGCAGTTCCGCCGGGTCGCGGCAGAGGCTGCGCACGAAGCCCCAGTTGCGGCCCGATTGCTGCGAGCCGATCCGCGCGACATCGATCAGCACGACACTCTGCCCGGCCCGGGCAAGATACCAGGCGGCGGCACAGCCCATGATGCCGCCGCCCAGGATCACCGCATCGGCCGTGGCGGGCAGCGGCTCGGCACCGCCGGCAAGCCGGGCCAGGGTGTCGGCGGGGGCGTGCCCCAGAAGACTAAGCGACGGCATCGAGCACGGCATCCATGTCCATCTCGACCCGGATGTCGGGGTCGAACAGCCCGGCCTGAACCGTGGTGCAGGCCGGATCGATGCCGCGGAAGGCCTCGGCATAGCCGTCCATGACCGCGTCGTAATCCTCGGTGCGGGCGATGTAGATCCGCACCCGCACCACATGCTGCAGCCCGCCGCCGGCCTCTGCCAGAACGGCGGCGGCATTGCGGAAGATCTGGGCGGTCTGGGCCGCGGCACCCTCGGCCAGCACATCGGCTTTGTAGTCATAGCCGGTGGTGCCCGATATCCGGACCCGGTTGCCGGTCACAACGGCCCGGGCATAGGCATAGCGCCGTTCCCAGGCGCTGCCGGAATAGAGCCGCCGGCCGGTCGAAGGCGGGGTCGAAGACACGGGATGGGGGAAGTCGGTCATCTCTGGCACCGTCGCGGGTTGAACTCCGCCATGAGGATCGGAGACCGGCGCCGCCGACGTCGATGTCAAAAAATCGCGCCTGGGGTGCAATAAATCGAACCGGCATAGGAGCTGGTTCTATGGGGCGAGGATCCCTGCGCGAGACAGGATCCGCTGTCACCCCGCCACACTTTATTGGGTCGGGCCTGCGATTTATTAGAATCGACACCCGATCCGGCCCTGCGATCCAATTGGGTCCGCCGATCGACGGCGACGAGACAGCCTCAGGGAGAGCGGACGGATATGCGTGCGGACTTCGTCATCATCGGTGGTGGCATATCGGGGGCGGCGGCGGCCTTCTTCCTGTCGGAAGCAGGGCAAGTGGTGCTGATCGAGCAGGAGAGCCATTTCGGCACCCACAGCTCGGGCCGGACCGCGGGCCAGTTCACGGTCGGCATCTCCGCCGACACGATGCGGGCGGCCGCTGCCGCCAGCCGCAGCTTCTTTCAGACCCCGCCCGAGGGCTTCGCCGAGGGGCCGCTGATCAGCCCGCGCGGCAGCCTGACGGTTGCGCGGCGCGACCGGTTCGCGGTGCTCGACCGGCTGGAGGCACGGATCGCCGAGGCCGGCGGCCGGGCGGAGCGGCTGGACCGCGCCGGCGCGCTCGCAGCCTTCCCGGCGCTTCGGCCCGAGACGGTCGATGAGGCGGTGCTGGAGGTGGATGCCGCCGATATCGATGTCGACCGCCTGCTTCAGGGATATCTGCGCGGCGCCCGGCGCAACGGCGCCCAGACCGAAACCGGTGCTGCGGTAACCGCCATCCATCGCGAGGGCGGGCTCTGGGTGGTCGATACCGCGACCGGTCGCCACGAGGCGCCGGTGCTGGTCAATGCGGCCGGCGGCTGGGCCGACCGGGTGGCGGGTCTGGCGGGTGTGGCGCCGATCGGCCTGACCCCCTATCGCCGCACTGCTTTCACCTTTCCACTGATGCAGGCTCCGGAAGGCGGCAGCCTTGGGGGCGACTGGCCGCATGTCACCTCGGCCGAATATGACTGGTACGTCAAGCCCGAGGCCGGCTGTTTCATGGGCTCGCCCGCCGATGCCCATCGGGTTCAGCCGGGCGAGATGTATCCGGAAGATTTCGATGTCGCGCTCGGCATCCATGCGATCGAGCGCGACACCAGGCTGACCATCCGCCGGCCGCTGGCCAGCTGGGCCGGCATGCGCAGTTTCGTGGCCGACCGCAACCCCGTCTGCGGCATGTCGGGCGCGGCGCCGGGCTTCGTCTGGCTGGCGGCGCAGGGCGGCTGCGGCGTGCTGACCTCGCCGGCGCTCGGCCGGGCGGTGGCGGCGATCGCCTGCAACCGGCCCCTGCCGGACGATCTGGACGACTGGGGCCTCCGCCTTGCGGCGCTGTCGCCCGACCGGCCGGGCCTTGCGGCCGGCTGACGCCTTCTCTTCCCCCCGCGCTGCCCTATGACCGGCAAAAAGCCGGCACGATCGACCAAAAAAGAAGATCCATCGGGAGACTTACGTCATGCAGACGCCTTCGCTTTCGAAGCGCAGCTTTCTGAAACTCTCCGCCGCGGCGGGGGTGGCCGGTGCGGTCGGCGGCATGGCCGCGGGGCCGTTCCGCGCCCTTGCCGCCGGCCCCGAGCCTCGGCCGGGCGGCCAGGTCATCGCCGGCATCTCTCAGGAGCCGACGGTGTTCAACCCGCTGATGCCGGGCAGCGAATACGACCAGGGCATCTGGTGGCAGCTGTTCAGCACGCTCTGGTACATCGATGCCGACGGCACGATCGTGCCGGATCTGGCGGCGGAGTTGCCCACGGTCGCCAATGGCGGGCTGTCGGCCGATGGCCGGATCTGGAAGATCCGGCTGCGCAAGGGCGTCACCTGGCATGACGGCACGCCCTTCACCGCCCATGACGTGAAGTACACGCTGGACCTGATCAACAATCCCGATTTCCGGGTGCGCAACCGGGTCGGCCACTCCCTGCTGCGCAATGTAACGGTCACGGCGGACGACGAAATCCAGTGGGTGCTGTCCGAGGCCTTCGCGCCCTATATGTCGGTGCTGTCGCTCACCTTCATCGTGCCCCGCCATATTCTGGGCAAGGCGGATGATCCGAACACCGCCCCCTTCAACACGGCCCCGGTCGGCACCGGCCCGTTCCGCTGGGGGGAGGGCCGGGCTGGCGAGCTGGTGCTGCTGGAAAAGAACCCCGCCTATCACGGCGACGGGCCCTATCTCGACCGGGTGGTGTTCCGCTACATCCCCGATCAGACCATGCTCTACACCCAGTTCCGCAGCGGTGAGATCGACTATCTGGGCCTCTCCGGCCTGCAGCCGGCCTTCGATGCCGAGGCCCGCGCCCTGCCGGACCGGCGCATCGTGGCGGCACCGGCGCCCTTCGTCGAGCATATCGCCCTCAACCACGGCTTCGCGCCCTTTGCCGACAAGGCGGTGCGCCAGGCGCTCTATCTGGCCATGAACCGCAAGGCGCGGCTGGAAGCGATCTATCCCGGCCGGCCGATCGAGACCGAATCCTACGTCCCCCACGGTCATTGGGCCTTCGATGACGGGCTGCCGAAGCACAGCCACGATCCGGCGGCGGCGAAGGCGCTGCTCGACAAGGCCGGCTGGCTGCCCGGCGCCGACGGCATCCGCCAGAAGGACGGCGTGCGCCTGGCCTTCACCAATTCGACCAGCGCCGGTTCCCAGTCGCGCGAACAGGCCCAGCAGCTGCTGAAGCAGGACTGGCGCGAGATCGGCGTCGACATGACGATCGACAACATGCCGGGCGCGGTGATCTGGGGCGAATTCTGGCAGAAGTCGCAATATCAGTCGGTGATGGTCGCCTCCAACTTCCTGCAGGGCAGCGACCCGGACGTCACGCCGCGCTTCTCCAGCAAGGCGATCCCGGCCCAGGGCGGCAGCGGCCTCAACACCTATCAGTACCGGAATGCCGAGGTTGACGGGCTGCTGGAACGCGGCAGCCGCGAGATGGACCAGGCGGTGCGGCGCAAGATCTATCAGCGCCTGCAGCAGATCATCCGCGAGGATCTGGTCTTCCTGCCGGTGTCGCAGTCGGTGATCGTCGAAGGGGTGAAGGCGAAGCTCACCGGCTATCGCCCGAACATCAATGCCTCGTCGAACTGCTGGAACATGCGACACTGGTTCTGGGCGGCGTGACGGAGGATCTTCCGGACCATGACGATCTATCTGGCGCGACGATGCGGGCAGGCCGTGGTGCTGATGCTGCTGGTCTCGGTCATCGGCTTCGGCATCCTGCATCTCGCCCCGGGCGGGCCGCTGTCGCAATACGTCCTGTCGTCGAACATGGCGCAGGAGGATATCGACCGGATCACCCGCCAGCTGGGGCTGGACCGGCCCTTCCTGCTGCAATATGTCGACTGGCTCGCCCGGATGGTGACCGGTGACTGGGGGCAGTCCTATCGTGACGGGCTGCCGGTTCTGACCAAGATCGCGACCCATATCGGGCCGACGCTTGAAATCATGCTCGCCTCCACCGTGATCGCCGCCCTGCTGGGCGGCGTGATCGGCATGCGGGCGGCGGTGCGCCGGCATTCGCTGACCGACCTGCTCGCCACCGGCGGTGCCATGATCGCGCTGTCGATCCCGACCTTCTGGTTCGCCCTGATGGCGATCTATCTGTTTTCGATCGAACTCGGCTGGTTGCCGTCCGGCAATCGCAGCACCATCGGCGACGGCTCGCTCGGTGACGTGCTTCATCACATGGTCGCACCGGTGATGGTGCTGGCGCTGGTGGAGACCGCGGTCTGGGCGCAGTTCATGCGGGCCTCGATGCTCGACACGCTGGGGCAGGACTATATCCGCACCGCCCGTGCCAAGGGGCTGCGCGAACGGGTGGTGATCCGCGCCCATGCGCTGCGCAACGCGCTGCTGCCGATGATCACCCTGGTCGGGCTGCAATTCCCCACCCTGCTCGGCGGTGCACTGGTCACCGAAACGGTGTTCAGCTGGCCGGGCATGGGCCGGCTGTTTCTCGACAGCCTGGAATATCGCGACTATCCGGTGGTGATGGGCATTCTGATGCTCTCGGCGCTGATGGTGATGGCAGGCTCGCTGCTGGCCGATCTGCTTTATGCGGTCGCCGACCCCCGGATCAGGATGGATTGACGGCGATGACAGTGCAGACCGCCCCCGACATCACGGCACCCCCCATGCCGCCCGGTTTCCTGCGCCGGCTGATGGCGCGGCCCGCCACCGTCGCCGGTGCCGGGCTCATCCTGGCGATGGCCGCCGCCGCCTTTCTCGGGCCGCTGATCGATCCGACCGATCCGGACAGGATCGACGTGCTCGCCCGCTTCCTGCCGCCGCTCAGCCCCGGCCATCTGCTTGGCACCGACGAGCTGGGCCGGGACGTGCTCGCCCGCCTGCTCGGCGGCGGGCGGATCTCGCTCGCGATCGGCTTTTCGGCCATGCTGCTCTCGGTGGTGATCGGAACTGCCATCGGCATGGTCGCGGGCTGGCGCGGCGGGGGGATCGGCACCGTGCTGATGCGCTTCGTCGATGCGATGATGGCGTTTCCGACCGTCTTTCTGGTGCTCGCCCTGGCCCTGCTGATCAGCCCCGGCCTTGCCTCCACCACCATCCTGATCGCCGCCACCTCGTGGATGAGCGTGGCGCGGCTGGTCGAAGGGCAGTATCGCGCCCTGCGCACGGCCGATTATGTCGCGGCCGCCCGCACCGCCGGTGCGTCGGATCTTCGCATCATGGTGGTGGAGCTGCTGCCCAATGCGGCAGGCGCGATCATCGTTGCCGCCACGCTCAACGTCGCGCGGGCGATCCTGCTCGAATCCTATGTCAGCTATCTGGGTTATGGCATTCAGGCGCCGATGGCGAGCTGGGGGAACATGTTCAACAATGCCCAGGTCTATCTGACCTCGGCTCCCTGGCTCGCCATTCTGCCGGGCCTCGCCATCACCCTGACGGTCACCAGTTTCAACTTCATGGGCAACGGGCTCAGGGATACACTCGACCCCCATCGCTGACGACCGGCCATCAGGAGGCGCGCCATGTCCCGACGTCTGCCGTCGCTCAACGCGCTCAGATGCTTCGAGGTGGTGGCGACCCATATGGGGGTGAAAAAGGCCGCGCAGGTGCTGAATGTCAGCGAAAGCGCGGTCAGCCGTCAGGTGCGCATCCTGGAGGAACAGCTGGGCGTGTCGCTGTTCCTGCGCACCCATGGCGGCATGGAGATCACCGAAGAGGGCCGCCGCCTGGCCCTGGCGGTGACGGAAGCCTTCGATCACATCGCCAATGCGATCGATCCGTTCCAGAACGACCAGGATGTGGTCACGCTGAAGGTGATCCCCACTTTCGCCCTGCGCTGGCTGTTCCCGCGGTTGCACAGGTTCCACGAGCAGTATCCGATGATCCGGATCGTGGTCCAGACCCGTCTGAACGATATGACGGTGGACGAGACGGGCGCCGATCTGGGCATCCGCTATGGCCGCGGCGGCTTTCCCAACGAGGATGCGACCGAGCTTTACGCCGAATGGATCGTGCCGGTGGCGGCCCCCGGGCATCTGGATTCCGACCGGCCGGAGGAAGATCTGCGCAGCGCCATGCTCCTCCACCCGCTGCCCGATCATCAGGACTGGATCACCTGGTCTGAGAAGTCGGGCATGCCGCTGCGCGTCCATGACGGGCTGGATTTCGACGCGCTCGACATGGCGCTGAGTGCCGCCGAAGCCGGTCTCGGCGTCGCCATCGCCGACGTGGTCCTGGCCGATCAGGCAATCCGCGACGGCCGGCTGGTGGTGCCGATCGACAGGGCGGTGCCGAGCGGCGTGTCCTATTTCCTGGTCCGCCGCCCCGAACTGCGTCGCCGCCGCCAGGTCCGCCTTGTGGAAGACTGGCTGCTGGCCGAGATCGCAACCGCGCGCGAGACGATTGCCGGCTACGCGCGCGGCTGACCTGCACGAACTGACCCGCACGAACCGACCTGCACGAGCTGCCCCGTCTATGCCGTGCGGCGCTCCGTTCCGCGGCCCATCAGCTGTTCGCCGGCCAGCGCATAGGCCAGAACCAGGGCCGCGAACAGCACCGCCACACCCGACATCAGCGGCACGAAGCCATAGGCCGCCAGACACCAGCCGCCCACGGCGAGCACGGCGGCGTTGGTGAGCCCGTACCAGCGTTCCATGCGGCCGATCAGCCGGGCGCGGGCAGGGGCCGCCATCGGCAGGCGGTTGAGATTGGCCATGGTCACCGGCCGGATGCCGCCGGTGGCGAAACCGAGCGCGGTGATCGCGACCAGGCCGGCGATCAGGTTTTCCGAGGCGGTGGCGAACAGGATCAGCGAGACCAGGCCGATCGCCGGCATGGCCACCGTGATCGCCCGGGCGCCGATCCGGTCCATCACGGTCGGCGCATAGCGGGCCGATAGGAAGGCCGCCAGGTTGAACAGGCTGAGCACCAGCCCGAACCAGTAGAGATCGACCTTCAGCGTCAGGAAAAACAGCGCCGGCAGAAAGCCCACGAAGGCTGCAAGCGCGAAGGCGCGCATCAGCACGTAATAGGCCATCCAGCCGGCTTCCCCCGGCACGCTGGTCGCCGGGGCGGGGGAAGCGGGCGCGCCGGGGCTGGCCGCGGTCTGTGCCGGCGCCGCCGGGGTGCTGACCATCAGGATCGCGATCGCCGAGACCAGGGCCGCGGCCAGTGCGGCCAGGAAGGGCAGTTCCGGGGCGAAGCGATAGAGCACACTGCCCGCCGTACCCGCCACCAGCACCGCCAGGAAGATCAGAGACGCGGTGCGGCTTTCATGGGTGCGATAGGCGATGACCTCGTCATCGCCGTGCAGACTGCGCAGCAGGGCCGAATCCGTGCCCTGGGCCAGCGCATAGCCGATGCCGCCGGCGATCTGGGCCGCCAGCAGCCACCAGAAGCCGCCATCGGCCGCCAGCGGTGCCGGCAGGGGCGAGGCGACGGCGAAGGCCACGATCATGCCGAGGCCGGCCGCCTTCAGCACCTCCCCGGTGGCGATCACGCCCTTCTGCGGCAAGACCCGGCCAAGCCGGCCGGCCGGGCCGACCGCCAGGCAGATGGTCAGGCCATAGGCCGCCAGCAGCAGTTCCAGCCGGAAGATGTCGAGCCCGCGTTCGTAGAAGAACACGAACAGGATCGGCAGGTGGAAATAGAGCCGCGACAGGATGCGATAGACATAGATCAGCGGCACGTCGCGTGGGCTGCGGATGCTCATGACCGGGTCCTCACGCGCTGGCCGCGCGGCCGCGGACCTCGTTCACCCGCTGCATCAGGCGCTGCTTGTAGGCCTCGGTGTCGGTATCCAGATTGGGGAAGACCTCCTGGATGCGGCTGACCGGATAGACCCCGGCGCGGACCAGATACGGCCGCTCGAACGTGAAGTCGACGATGGTGTTGGCCTTGACCGCACTGTCCGAGGTGGCGCCGGGCGTGTCGCCGCCCAGATCGATGATCAGATCGACCCCGTCGCCGATATCGGCGACCGCCTTCTCGAGGTCCACGAAGATATCGCCCTGGCCCGAGATGTTGGCCGAGGTGGCCCCCACCGGCCGGCCGGCGGCGCGGATGATGTCTTCCAGCGGCGATGCGCCCTGGCAGGCCACGCCCAGCGTGTCATAGCCCATGGTGAAGGCCGGCGGCAGGTCGCAGGCCTTGTCGAAGATCAGCGTCAGCTCCCCCGGCCACAGCCGCTCGAAGGCATCGGGGGCGACCCAGTCGGGGACCACCACATGGCGGGCCGCCTCGGCCGGATTGGCGATCGAGAAGGTCAGCGGACCGAATTTGGTGCGCTTCTTCACGTCGAACACCCGCTGGATGGCATCGGCGTTGAAGGCGTCGCAGATCAGGTTGTACTGCGTGCGCGTGGGGGTGATGACCAGCCCGCCTGCGCGGATCACCTCGGCCGCCTCGTCGATCGCGCCGGCGGAGAGTTTCACGATATTGACCATGGTGCCTGCCGTCCCTTGCCCGTTCGGACCCTGTCGACCCAGGTTCTGCCCCCGTTGCCCCGGGGACCGGCCGTGTTCCGGCCGGACGTAACCCTGGATCGCCTGGTCCGTGATCCGATCAATTATGGCGACAGGCTATCATCGTCTTTCCTGAATCGGAAGCATGCAGATCAACTTGTACGGGATGTATGCGACAGCCGGGTTCATCCCTGGGTTCCGTCATCCGGGAGCCGGAGCCTGCGGATCAGTTTCCGGTGGGGGCGCCGATGGCGAAGGCGGCAAAAAGCTCCCGCGCCATCGCACGGTCGACCGGCTGGCCGGCATCGCGGGCCAGCGCCAGATAGGCGCGCAGGATCGGCGCCATCGACGGCCCATAGGTCTCGCGCTCGGCCAGGAAAAGCGGGCGGAGCAGCAGCACCGCGCGCTGGACCTCTTCAAAGGCCACCCGCATCCGTCCGGCGCGGGCATGGGCGTCGGCGATGGCGGTCAGCACACGCGCCATTGATGGCAGAAGAACCCGGTTGTGGCGGGTGGCCTGCTGCGACAGGCGCCGGAACACGTCGCGGGCGGCATCGATATCGCCGCGACCGGCATCGGCCACCGCCAGCGGTTCCCCCACCTGGGCGGCGGATTGGGAGAGGCGATAGGCCGCCGCCGCCGTATCGGCATTCGAAGCGATGCGGTCGACCAGCAGGAAAAAGATCTGTCGGGCGAGATTGCGGTCGCCCCGTTCCAGGGCGGACCGGCCCAGATGTTCCGCCCGGGCGGCCGCCTGTTCGGCGTCGCCGTCGCTGATCAGCATGCGGGCGTCGTGATCGATGGTCATACCGTCGGTCATGTCGGGCAGCCTGGCTGAGGAGGCGGGGCCGTGCGGGGGCGCGGGCGGCGGGGGAGGCCTTGAGCGTGGCAACACGCCGCAGGCGCCATAGTTATGGTCGCGTGGCGCATGCGAAACAAGGGTTCCCGACCCGTGGCCGCATGGATTGCGGGATTTCGTCGGCCGGCCCGGTTCAGGGGCCGCGGGGCGGCCGGCTGTCGGGGTTGACGGGGGGACGTTCCTGCCTGCCGCGATTGCGCAGCCCATGGACCAGCAGGGCCAGGATCCAGGCGGCAAGCGGGACCAGAAAGAAGCCGTCGAACAGGGGATGCGCGGGATCCGCCCCGGTCACCGCGGTGACGAAGGTCATCCAGACCAGGGTGAAGACGATGAGCGCGCGGCGCCAGCGATCAGGCATGCCGCAAGAATGCCCTGGTCGCCGCCGCCATGCAATCATGGCGTCTGTTCGATTGCGGCCATGTCCCTTCCGCCGCTATCCTGGGCGGATGGGACATGAAAGGCGACAGTGGAGACGCCCGATGAGCCATGCCCCCAAAGATACACGCCTTGCGGCCTTGCCCCAGGCGGCAGCACGGATCGTGGAGGCCCTGGGGCTTGCCCCCCATCCCGAAGGCGGATGGTTTGCCGAAGTCTGGCGCAGCCCTGCACCCGATGGGGGCCGGGGGGCTTTGACCACGATCTATTTCCTGCTGGCCCGCGGAGAGCGGTCGCACTGGCACCGGGTCGATGCCGAAGAGGTCTGGCATCACTATGCCGGGGCGCCGCTGGCGCTGGACATGGCACCCGACGATGCCGCGGCCCCGCGGCGCCATCTGCTGGGCTTCGACCCCCTGCACCCCGCGGATGCCAATGCCGGCCGGCCGGTGCTGGTGGTGCCCGCCGGCTGGTGGCAGGCGGCGGAAACCCTGGGCGAGTACACGCTGGTCGGCTGTTCGGTGGCGCCCGCCTTCACCTTCGACGGTTTCGAACTGGCGGCACCGGGCTGGGCGCCGGGACGACCGGCCGGCAGGCCGGCATCGTGAGCCCGGCACGGGACGCGCGCTGGCAGGCTGTCGCCGCCCTGACCGTCACGGAACTGGCCGGCGGCGACTGCCCCTCGGCCGAGCGGCGCGCGCGCCGCATGCTGCGGATCGCCCGGGATGCCGAAGGCGGATCGGGGCCGCGCCGGTCGGCGGCGCTGGCCGGGCTGTCGGTGCTGCTGTGGCGGCCGCCGCATCTGGTGCGCCGCGACGCCATGCCCTGGCTGGACCTGATCGCACCCTATCGCGCCGAAATCGCCGCCGACCACCGGCTGGGCGAGGCGATGATGCTGACCGGCCTGGCGCTGAGCTTCGCCATGGGTCCGGATTCGCCGGAAATCCGCCGCTGGGCGGGTATCGCCGGGCCCGATATGGCCGCGCGGGTGGCAGGCATTACCGCGCCGCCGCCGCCCGATGGTGACATGCCCACGCAGGCGCCCTGCACGCGCCCTCAGCGCAGGGCTTGGCGTTCGCGCGCCACTCGGTCAAACTGAGCCGGTCATCCGATTTTTTTATGTGGTTTCCCGCAATGCAACAGCGGGGCCATGCCGGCAGTGAAGGAGAAGCACATTATGGGCAGGCCGCGAGGCTTCGACCGCGAACGGGTCCTCGATCACGTGGTGGATCTGTTCTGGCGTCACGGATATGACGGCACCTCGGTAGAGGCTATCCGTCATGCCACCGGCATCGGGCCCAGCAGCCTGTATGCAGCCTTCGGGGACAAGCGCACGCTGTTCTTCGAAGCGGTGGACCGCTACCGGGCGCGGGTGGTCGACAAGGCGCTTGATGGTCTGGAGCAGGATCGCGGCGACGGGCTGGCGGCGATCCGCGCCTTCTTCACCCGGGTGGTCGACGGCATCATTGCGGGTGAACGCCGCTGGGGCTGTCTGATGACCAATTGTGCGGTCGAACGCGCGCCCTGGGACGAGGCGGCGGCCGAGGCGGCGCGCGCGCATCTGCTCAGGGTTCGTGCGGCCTTTGCCGGTGCGCTGGCACGCGGTGCGACCGGTGCCGACGAGACGCAGATCACTGCCGTCGCTTCCATGCTGACCGCGGTGCTGCAGGGGCTGAACGTCATGGCCCGGGCGGGTTTTGGCCGTGCGCCCATTCAGGCTGCCGTCGATGCCGCGATCGCGAGTGCCGAGGGTGCCGCCATGCTGCCGGTTGCGCGCAGAATGCCGGCCGCCATCGCCTCCTGAGCCGGGAGATCCGCGGCGGACGCTGATTTCGCGATGCAGAATGATCGTATTTGGCGGAATTATGCGGGACCCACTTGCTTTTTCCGTATCCTGGAGTAAACGTTTCGTAACGCGGCGGCCGTGAGCCCCGTGTCGAGAGCTTGCCGGACTGCCGCCGGGGGGGAGGGCGGTCCGGCCGTACGCCCGGTGTGGGGAAACCTGCGCCGGGCGTCCTCGTTTCAGAGACGGGATCTGCCCGTCCGATGCGATCCCCTAATTGCAAATAAGTCTCAATCTTGATATTCCGAGAGCTGACGGAGGCCGGGCGGACCGGCGGGCTCTTCGGGATAGTGCGGATCTTGGACCGAACGGCGCTCGACCGGCTCAACCACATCTATTCAGGCCGGCGGCGCATCCTGGTGCGCAGCCTGTTGCCGATCGTCGGCAGCCTGGCGGTGGCCGAGGATCTGGCGCAGGAGACCTATCTGAAGGTCCGGGCCGCGCTGGCACAGACCCAGATCCAACATCTGGAACCCTTCCTTTTCCGCACCGCCCGCAATCTGGCGCTGGATCATCTGCGCCGGGAGCGACGCCAGGGCGCCGTGCTGCGCCAGGGCGAGGATCAGGACGATCTTGCCCATATCGCCGCCGACACGCCCAGCCCCGAGGCGGAAGTCGGCGACCGTCAGTTGCTCGACCGGCTGGAACAGGTGATGTCGCGGTTGACGCCGCGCCAGCGCCGGGTGATGGTCGCCTGCCGGCTGGAAGGCCGCAGCTATGCCGAGGTCGCGGCCGATCTGGGCGTGTCGACCAGCACGGTTCAGAAGGATCTGAAGGACGCGATGGCCGCCTGTCTGGGCAGTTTCACGGGTGGCAGGCGATGACCGACCCCATCGATGCAGCCCTGCTCGATGCGGCGCTGGAGCGCTTCATCCGCGCCCGCGATGTCGATGCCGACCCGGCAGACAGGCAGGCACTGGCCGACTGGGCGGCCGCCGATCCGGCCCATGAAGCCGCGCTCGCCCGGGTGGAGGCGATGTGGGGCGCCGATGTCTTCGCAACCGCGCTGGCCAGATCGGTGCAGCCGGCGACGTCTGGCGCAACACGCCGGCCACGGCAGCGGGCCTGGCCGCTGGCCCTGGCCGCCTCGGTCCTGCTCATGATCGGCATCGGGGCGGCGCTCGACCTGCCGCTGCGGCTGCGGGCCGATGCGATCACCGCCACCGGCGAACGCCGGCTCGTGGTGCTGGCCGACGGTTCCCGCGTGACGCTCGACACCGACAGCGCCATCGCGGTCACGATCGACGAGACCGGACGGCATCTGACCCTGCTGGAGGGCCGGGCCTTTTTCGAGGTCACGCCCGACGCCGCCCGGCCGTTCGAGGTGGCGGCCGGACCCGCCAGGGTGCGGGTCACCGGCACCGCCTTTGCCGTGGGGTTCACCGCCGACGACGCGGTCATGGTGCAGGTCCGCAGCGGCCGGGTGGAGGCGGGGGCCGCCGGCCGCAGCCGCGCGCTGGGTGCCGGCGACGCGCTGCGCCTGGACGGCACCGGCCCCGGCATCGTCACCCGCCCCGATCCCGCCCGCCCCGATCCCGCTCAGGGGCTGGGCTGGCTGGATGGCCGGCTGGTCTTCGTCGACCGGCCGCTTGGCGATGTCCTGGCCGAACTCGACCGCTATCTGCCCGGGCGGATCCTGGTCACGGACCCTGCCATTGCCGCCCGCCGCGTCACCGGCAATTACCGGCTGGACGATCCGGCCGGCAGCACGCTCGCCCTTGCCGCCGTTGCCGGTGCCGAGATCACGCAGATCACCGGCAGGCTGTTGATTCTGCATTGAAATTCTCCCGGCATGCCGGGCGCCTGAAAATTTTCTTCAGAAAAATTTACGCGATCCGTCGCCCGGTGACGTCAGGTCTGCGGGGCGTAACTGCATACGAGACGCAATCGCAAGACATGCAGCACGCCCCGCCCTTTCGGTGACGCACAGGCGGGACGATCCACATGACCAGACGGCATCAGCAGCGGCGCAAGAGTGCAGGCCGCCACACCACCGGGCGCCAGGCCGCCATGGCCCTGGTTGGCGCGGCCATTCTGGCCGGCGCCGGGATGGGCGCCAGCACGGTGGTGCAGGCGCAGAGCGCGGCTGCCGTCCAGGATCAGCCGCATGATTTCGACATCCCCAGCCAGCCGCTGGTCGGGGCGATCAACGCCTTCAGCGCCGCCACCGGCTGGAATGCGGGCTTCGCGGCCGGGCTCGATGCCGGTGTCGTCTCGCCCGGCGTACAGGGCCGGCTGGAAAGCGAGCAGGCCCTGCGCCGGATGCTGGCGGGCACGGGGCTGACCTATCGCCTGACGGGGCCGCGGGCGGTGATGCTGGAGGCCCTGCCGCCCGCGCCCGACGGGGCAACGCAGCTCGATCCGCTGACGGTGGATGCGGGGCGCCAGGGCACGGCGCGCGGTGCCGTTCCAGGGATCGTCGCGACCCATTCGGTGACGGCGTCGAAGACCGACACGCCGATCATGCTCACCCCCCAGGCGGTGTCCGTGGTCACCCGCGACCAGATGGACATACAGGGCTCTGCCACCGTCTCCCAGGCGCTGCGCTATACGCCGGGCGTGATCAGCCAGTATGGCGATGTCGATCTCCGGGTCGACTGGTTCACGGTGCGCGGCTTCACCCCCGGGCGCTATCTCGACGGGCTGCGCCTGCCCTTCGGTGCGCGCGGCTACAGCCAGCCCCGCATCGAGCCCTATGGGCTGGAGCGGATCGAGGCGCTGAAAGGCCCGGCCTCGGTGCTCTACGGCCAGAATGCCCCGGGCGGCCTGCTGAACATGACCTCCAAGCGCCCGACGGCCGAGAGGTTGAACGAGATCGAACTCGGCACCGGCAGCTATGACCGCCGTCAGCTGGCCGGTGATTTCTCGGGCGCGATGGATGACGACAGGCGTCTGCTCTATCGCCTGACCGTGCTCGGGCGCCAGGCCGACACCGAATACGATTATGTCGAGGAGGATAAGATCTTCGTCGCCCCGGCCTTCACCTGGGCCGGCGACGACACCACGATCACGATCCTGTCGCAGTATCAGAAGATCCGCTCGGAAGGCGGCGGCGGTGCGCCGGCCCTGCCGGCGGTGGGCACGCTCTACCCCCATCCCGACGGCTATATCCCGACCAGCCGCTTCGTGGGCGAGCCCGATTACGACCTGTTCACCAACGAACAATGGATGCTGGGCTACGAGGTCGAGCACCGGCTGGACGATGTCTGGACCTTCAGCCACAGCCTGCGCTATGCCGATGTCGATACCGACACCCGCCGCGTGCAGGGCTATGCCCTGGCGGACACGACTCTTTACCGCTACGCCTGGGCTTTCCCCGAGACGGCGCGGACGGTGACCCTCGACACCCGGACCGAAGCGACATTCGAGACCGGGCCGGTAGGTCATGACCTGCTGATGGGCGTCGACCTGCAATATGAGCGCAGCCATTTCGAGGAGACCCACCTGGCCGGGGCGGGCACCATCGATATCTTCGATCCGGTCTATACCGGCGGCATCTCTGTGCCCTCAGTCAATATCGACATTGACCAGACCCGTCGGCAGGTGGGCGCCTATGTCCAGAACCTGATGAGTTTCGGTCGCTGGCATCTGATGCTCGGCGGGCGCTACGACCATGCGCAGTCGAAGACCGACACGGACAGTGAAAGCCCGGACGAGCAGTACGTCATCCGCCAGAATGACGAAGCCTTTACCGGCCGGGCCGGTCTGGTCTATGCCTTCGATAACGGTCTTGCCCCCTATGTCAGCTACACGACCTCGTTCCAGCCTCTGGGCGGGCGGAACGACGAAGACCAGCCGCTGCAGCCGACCAAGGGCCGTCAGGCCGAGATCGGGCTGCGCTATCAGCCCACCGGCTATGCCTCAATGATTACGGTTTCGGCCTATCATCTGGTGCAGCAGAACGTCGCCACCAGCACGTCGGGTGCCGCCTATATCCAGACGGGTGAGGTAGAGGTGAAGGGGCTGGAGGTCGAAGCCCATGCCGAGCTGGGGGATGGCTATCGCGCGATCGCAAGCTATGCCTACAGCGACAGCGAAATCACCGAGACCCTGCGCGAGGGACAGCTCGGCAACCAGCTGGCCTTCGTGCCGCGCAACACGGCCGCTCTCTGGCTGGACAAGAGCTTCGAGGACGGCATCGCCGAAGGTCTGGGGCTTGGTGCGGGCGTGCGCTATATCGGCCACCTTTATGGCGATCTGAACAACGACTTCAAATCGCCGGGTGTCACCCTGTTCGATGCGGGCCTGCGCTTCGATCTGGGCCGGCTCAGCCCCGATGCCGCCGGGGCCAGCCTGGCGGTCAACGCCACCAACCTGCTGGACGAACGCTATGTCTCCACCTGCCTGTCGGCCACCGGCTGCTATTGGGGCCCCGGCCGGGCGGTGACTGCCTCGATCAAGTACCGGTGGTGACGGACAGGCGATGCGCAGCTTTCTGGTCAGGCTTCATCGCTGGGCGGGGCTTTCCACCGCGCTCTTCCTGGTTCTGGCCGGGCTGACCGGCAGTGCCATCGTCTTCCGGCACGAGCTGGACGCCTGGCTGAACCCGACGCTGTTCCTGGCGCCGGGGCAGGGGGCGGTACTGGCTCCGGATCAGATCGCGGCGCGGGTGGCGGCGATCGATCCGGGCATCGCGGTCACCGCCCTGCCGCTGCGGCCGGTGGCGGGCGAGGCGGTGCTGGTGACCGTGCTGCCGCGGCCGGGCAGCCCGCCGCCCGGCTATGACCAGGTCTTCGTCGATCCGGTGACCGGCGAGATTCTGGGCCGGCGCGACCAGATGACCGCGATCATGCCCTTCCTCTACACCTTCCACTATTCCCTGACTGCCGGGCCGGTTGGCAAATGGCTGCTGGGGGTGGTGGCGCTGATCTGGGCGCTGGATGCGCTGGTGGCGCTGTGGCTGACCCTGCCGCGGGGGCGGCTGCCCTTCACCCGCGGCTTCGGGGCCGGCTGGGCGCCGGCGTGGAAGATCAAGCCCGGCCTGTCGCTCGGCGGCGCCGGCAGCCATCGCCGGGTGCTGGATCTGCATCGCGCCCCGGGATTGTGGCTGTGGCTGGTGTTCCTGGTGCTGGCGATCAGCAGCGTGACGCTGAACCTGGAAACCCAGCTGGTGCGGCCGCTGCTGGGCCAGGTGGCGGCGCTGTCGCCGAGTGCGCGCGAGATCGGCGCGCCGCGCTACCGGCCCGACCCGCCGCCGCCAGCGCTCGGCTTCGAAGCGGCGGCGGCCCGCGCCGAAGCCTATGCCGCGGCCCGGGGCCTGGCGCCGCAGGCGGTCGATGCCTATCACTATGCCGTCTTCGGGGTCTATATCGTCAGCCTGGACGAGGCGGCGCCGCATGATGTCTGGGCGATCGACACCGGCCACCCGCATCTCTATCTCGACGACCAGACCGGCGAGGTGCTGATGGCGACCATCCCCGGCCAGGGCACCCCGGGCGACGTGTTCCTGCAAGTGCAGTTCCCGCTGCATTCAGGCCGGATCGGCGGGCTTGCCGGTCGCATCCTGATCGCGGTGGCGGGCGTGGCGCTGGCGGTGGTTTCGGTCACCGGGGTGGTGATCTGGTGGCGCAAGCGCCGCGCGCGCCGGCAGGTTGCGGCGCGCGAGACCGCGGCCGCCCGAAAGGGGCCGGCATCGGCACGGGTTTGACTCGTCTCCATCCGATCGCATATCCATGACACTGCAAGGCCGGCCTGGTGCCGGCGGATCGCGTGCGAGGATGGGATGACCGACACCCTGAGATGGGCGCTGCAGGGCAGCCCGGCCGATGGCGACAGCCGCGCCTATCGTTCTGCGCTCGGGCGCTTCGCGACCGGGGTGACCGTGGTGACCTGCCGCGATGCCGCGGGCCGGCCGGCGGGGCTGACGGTGAATTCCTTCACCTCGGTCTCGCTGGACCCGGCGCTGGTGCTCTGGTGCCTGGAGCGGACCTCCCCCAGCCTGAACGCCTTCACCACCAGCGGCCATTTCGCGATCAACGTGCTGGATGCCGATCAGCAGCCGCTTTCGGACCTGTTCGCCGACCCCGAGGCCGACCGGTTCGCCGGGCTTGCGGTCGAAGACGGGCTGGGCGGCGCGCCGCTGCTGCCGGGCTGTCTGGCACGGTTCGAATGCGCGCTGCATGCGCTGCATGACGGCGGCGACCATGTCATCCTGGTCGGCGCCGTCCGGCGCTATGCCGAACGGCCGGGCAATCCTCTGCTCTATTTTTCTGGAGAGTATGGCCGGCTCGGCGTCTGACGGCGGATGGCGTTCCACCGGCGTATGCTGTCACGCAAGCGTCACACTTGTCATGGCGGGGGCCAAGGCCGACATTCCTGTCCAGGACGAGGGTGTCGAGGGGAGGCAGGGCATGCCAGATCGTGACTCGGTCCTGGCGGCGCTGGTGGCCGACGGCCAGTCGCTGGTTCACGACCAGCTGCCCGATCTGATCGGGCTGGCCGAGACGGTGGCGACCGTTGCGCGCGACGATCCGCGCCACCCGGCGGGGCTGGTGGCGGCACTGATCCGGGTCAGGACCCTGCTGATCGACCAGCTGCGCACCGAGGCGGGGATCGTGCACCCGCTGATCCGCCTGGGCGGCAGCCCGATGCTGGCCGACATGATCCGGGGCATCCAGGCGGGCCAGGCGGAGATCGAGCGGGAACTTGACCGGATGCTGTCGATGACCGACGGCCTGAAGCCGCCGCCGGACGTGACGCCGTCCTGGGCGGCGCTCTATGTGGCGATCGGCGTCATGGCCGACAGGATCCGCCGTCGCCATGCGCTGGCCCGCACCGACGTGTACGGGCCGCTGGTCGCTGAGGCTTAGCCTTCGCGGATCCACGCTTAGCCGTCGCGGATCCGGGCCTAGCCCTCCCGGATCCACGTCTGGCTGCGGCCGAACAGCGACAGGCCGATGAAGCCGCGGACCTCCAGCGTGTTGCCGTCGGGCGAGAGCGTCATCTTCGCGTCGTAGATCTCGCCGTTCTTGGGGTCGAGGATTTCGCCCCCCTCGTAAGCCAGGCCGTCGCGGACCAGCCCGGTCAGGATTTCCATACCGGTGATCTTCTGCCCGGCGCGGGTGTCGGTGCATTCATGGCAGACGGGATCCGGATCCTCGCCCGGCTCGCGGAAGAGTTTTTCGATCCGGCCGTACCAGCGGCCGTCCCGCTCAAAAATTCTGACCAGAGACCGCGGCTTGCCGGTTTCGTCGTCGATCGTCCGCCACAGCCCGGCGGCATCGGGATTGCCGTGCCCGGCCTGATCGTCGGCAGACTGGGCCAGGGCAGGGTGGCGGCCGGCGGCAAGAGCCAGGGGCAGGGCGGCAAGCCCGGCCAGCAGCAGGCGTCGGTTCAGAGGGGCGGAAGAGGGCATGGAACAAGGGCCTCCGATGGGGGATGGGCGGTCGGCACAGGCCATCATCCTATGATTGAACGGCGGCGGCAATCCTGACGGATCGGCAGGTTCCGGCCCGCTTGTGCATCCCCGGGGTTGCAAGCGTCATCAAAGCGCAGGCAGGCTGGCGCCATAACAGATACGGAAACGCCCGGGAGCCCGCCAGATGACCAGCCAGACCACACGCCTGCTTTTCGTTCGCCACGGCACCGCCACCCGCATGACCGAAGAGCTGCGCGACCCGCCGCTGGCGCCGCGCGGCCGCGACGAGGCGGCGGAAACCGCGGCGCATCTGGCAGCGCTGCTTGCAGACCAGCGGCCCCGGCTGCTGGCGAGCCCGCTGGCGCGCACCACCGAGACCGCGACCATCATCGGTGCGGCGCTGGGGCTTGCGCCCGAACCCGCGCCCGCCTTTGCCGAGATCCCCTGGACCGACGGTCAGCCGGTCGTCTCCCGCGCGGCCGACATCAAGGACTGGCTGGGGCGCGGCTGGGGCGACATGCCGGCGGCACAGCGCGCCTGGGCGGCCGGCGTGGTAGAGGCGGCCCGGGGCCTGTCGGGGCTGGTGGTCGTGGTGTCGCATTTCGTGCCGATTAACGTGCTGGTCGGCCATGCCCGCGGCAGTGACCGGGTGCTGGAATTCCGCCCTCGCCCGGCCTCGGTCACCATCTTCACCGCCGGGGCCGACGGCCTGGCGGTCGAATCGCTGGGGGCCGAAGACGAGAGCCTGTTCGCCTGATCGGACCCGCCTGCGGAGGCCGGTTGCGCTGCTGCGCGTCGTGCGTGCGTATTTTACAACCACATTCGACCATTGAAGCGCACCCGGCTTCGCGCGATACTGCGCCCCAAGAAGCAATGAGAAACATGGCGCCGGCTCGACAGGGCAGGACCAGAAGACGCCATGCCGCCTGGAACACCGGAGAGCCAGAGCCCGATCAGCGGACCTGGCCGGCTGGGGCCGGCCGGGCCGGGGATCCGGGCCCGTGTGGAGGAGACGACGCCATGAGCGTGGCGCGCGGCACCGCAGGCGGTGTGTCCAGAGGCGGCGATGACGGGCGGATGCCCCGGTCGCTCGCCCTGATCGTGATTTCGGCAGGCTGCATCCTGGCCCTGTCCATGGGGGTCCGGCAGAGCCTGGGCCTGTATCTCACCCCCGTCAGCGAGGCGATCGGTACCGGGCGCGAAGCCTATGCGCTGTCGCTGGGGCTGATGAATCTGATGTGGGGCCTGTTCGCGCCGTTCGCCGGCGTGCTGGCCGACAAGCGCGGCCCCATGGCCGTGGGGCTCGCCGGCGGCGCAGTTTATGCCGTGGGCGTGGTCTGGCTTGCCTTTTCGGGCTCGGAACTCGAACTCGCCGGTGCCGGCATCCTGATCGGCATCGGGTTGAGCGGCGCGGGCTTCACCGTCATCCTGGGTGCGGTGGGACGCGCGGCACCCGAACGCTTCCGCGCCTCGGCGCTGGCGCTGGCCAGCCTGGGCTCGTCGCTCGGCCAGTTCGTGGCGCTGCCCTATGCCCATGGGCTGACCGATGCCGCCGGCTGGTGGTGGAGCCTGGTGATCCTGGGCATCACCTCGGCGCTGATGGTGCCGCTGGCGCTCGGGCTGATGGGGGCGTCGAAGGCCGGCGACCCGATCGTCTCGCGCCAGACCCTGGGCGAGGCGGTGCGCGAGGCCTTCAGCACCCCTGGCTTCTGGCTGCTGAATGCCGGCTTCTTCGTCTGCGGCTTTCACCTCGCCTTCATCAGCGTGCATCTGCCGGCCTATGCCGCGGATCGCGGGCTGGAGCCCTGGGTGGCGACCGCGGCACTCACCGCCGTGGGGCTCGGCAACATCTTCGGCACTTATGGCTTCGCCAAGCTGGGCACAGTGATCCAGAAAAAGGACGCGCTGGCGCTGCTTTACACCATCCGGGCGTTCATCTTCCTGGGGTTCCTGCTGCTGCCGCTGTCGCCCACCCTGGTCATCACCATGTCCTTCCTGCTGGGCCTTACCTGGCTCGGCACCGTGCCGCTGACCAGCGGGCTGGTGGCGCATATGTTCGGGCCGGTCTATCTGTCCACCCTGTTCGGCCTGGTGTTCATGGGCCATCAGGTGGGCGGCTTCCTGGGCTCGTGGCTCGCCGGGCGGATCTTCGACATGGTCGGGTCTTACGATCCGGTCTGGTGGCTGTCGGTCGGGCTGGGCCTGATCTCGGCCCTGCTGCATATCCTGATCCGCGAACGGCCGGTCGAACGGCTGCGCGCGGCCGCCGCCACCGCCTGACGCCAACGCCGGAGGGGTTCTGCTTGCATCCTGCCGCACCCGTCGTCCCTGACCTTTCGGTCCTGCAGTCCCTTCCGCCGCAGACGCGGCTGGAGGGGCTGCGCGCCGAAATCGCCGCTGCCCGCATCGTCGATTGCGGGATGGTCCATGAACGGGTGCTGCGGGCGGTAGACGGGCAGACGCCGCTGCCCTCCGACCTGCCGAACGGGGTGGTGCGCGCGGGGCTCTGTCCGATGCCGGTGCGCCGCCAGCGCCTGGCTTGCAGCCATACCACCGCCCGGGTGCGGATGATCGAGGCGGTCCGCGCACTGCAGGATGTGGACGATCCCGCAGCCGCCACCCTTCAGGACCGTCTCGGCGAACTCGATGCCCGGATCGGGCGCATCGACCATGCCCGCGGCGATGCCGAACTGGCCCATGCGCTTGCCTGCCGCGATGGCGATGCGGCGACGCGGGATGATGCCGCGGCCCAGATCGCCCGGACCGGCCAGCAGTTCACCCGGGCGCTGGCGGAACTCGACGCCCTCAGATCCGATCTGCTGGCCGCGATGGACCGTCAGCTGGCGAAGACCATTGCGGCGGGGGGCGTCAGCTCGCCGGGGATCAGCCCGCCGGGGATCAGCCCGTCTGTGTGACCGGTTCCGGCGCCATGCGCGGCGCCAGGGTGCAGAGATGCCAGGCGATCGGCGCCTGCCAGACGGCGGCATCGTCGCCGCGCGGCAGAACCCGGTCCAGCACGCCAGGCAGGGCGGCATCCAGCCTGGCCTGCAGGGCGGCTGGGGCGCGCAGCCGGGCCGCAGCGGCAGTTTCCGCCAGGGCGTCGAATTCGCGCCAATAGCCGGCGGCATCGCCGATCCCGGCGGTGGCGGCGCCATCCTCGATCGCGACCAGCTCCAGCCCGGCCGGGGCGGCGAGCGCCGCCAGCCCGTCCGGATCGATGTCGAAGGGGCCCGCCTCGCCGGCGGGGCGGGTGAGATCGGGCAGCACCTTGCCGAGCAAGGCGGCCCCGGTGCCGATCAGCCGGCAGCGGGCCGGCCTGTCCCAGAGCTGCACCAGAATATGGCCGCCGGGCGCCAGCAGCCCGGCCATCGCGGTCAGCACCCCTGCCGGATCGGGCAGGGTCCAGAGGCCGCGCAGGCAGGTGATCAGATCAACCACACCCGGCTTCAGCGCCGGCCGCGCGGCATCGGCGACGAGCCCGGCAATGCCCGGCGCCCGGATGGCCGCCAGAGGGCCGGCCGCGATGTCGCTGGCGATCACCAGGCGACCTGGATTCGTCAGGGCCGGCTGCGCCAGGGCGCGTGCGAGCGCCCCCTGGCCCGCCCCCAGATCCATCACCACCCCGTCGGCCCCGGCCAGACGATCGGCCACCGCCGCCATGTGGTCGAGCAGGGCGCCTGCCGCTTTTGGTCGGATGGAGCCCCGGTCCTCCAGCAGGGCCCGATCCTCCAGCAGGGCATGGACGCCGTCCCAGTGGGCTCGGCTGCCATAGGTGGCGGGGTTGGCAGGAGAAGGGGCGGTCATCGGATCAACTCCAGCATCATGCCGCCCAGCCACCAGGCCATGCCGACCCAGATCCCCGCCCAGCCGAGGATGGTGCCGAAGGCGACGGCCAGCAGCAGCGGCCCGCGTCCGGCGGGCAGCGATGCCGGCAGGGCAGGGGCCGGCAGCCCGACCGCCCGGCGCAGATGATCGAAGGCCCGGCGGCGCAGATTGGGCAGGCGCAGCACCTCGACCAGCATCAGATAGCCATCGCCGTTCAGCACCGGCAGCAGGGTGACGGTGGCGCCGAACAGCCCGGCGGCAGCCAGGATCACGCCGCCCGAATGCAGCGGACTGCCCATGGGGGCGGCCATCATCGCCGCCAGCCCCAGCCCGGCCAGGGCCTGGCTGGCGAAGGGGCCGGCCAGGATCGCGACCATGCGTGACCCCATGGCCAGCGCCTCCCAGTCGCGCCGGTCGGGGCGGGTCCAGGCGAAGGGCATCAGGAAATAGATCGCGAACCCGGTCTCGCGCACCCTGACGCCAAGGGCCCTGCAGGCAAGCGCATGGCCGCCTTCGTGCAGGAAACCGCTGGCCAGCGTCACGAGATAGAGCAGCGGCAGCATCCAGCCGGTCAGCGTCGCCGATGCCTCGTCAAGGAAGCGCCCGCCCATCACGACCAGCAGCGCCGGGGTTGCCAGTGCGGCCAGGGTGACCACCCCCAACAGCCCCATCCGCACCGCGCGCGGCCAGGACAGCAGCCGGTCGAGCAGCGGTTCGGGGTGGACCACACCCAGCCGCTGGATGACCAGATGGTGGAGCAGGGCGAAATCGAAGCCGGTGAAAGGGTCGCGGGCGCGGTTGCCGCGGCCGTCGATCTCCAGCAGGCCCAGGCCCAGAAGCTTGGTTTCGAACCGCATCAGCTTGGTCGCATCGGCGCGAATGCCGCGCGCCGCCAGCCGGGCGGACAGGGCGTTGAAACTCGACTGCCCGTCGAAGACCCGGGCGACTTCGAATTCGGCCGGGCCCAGCACCCAATGGCCATCGCCCGCGGGATCGGTGATTTCGATCCGCCGGCCGCGGGTGGGATCGGTGATCTCGGCATGTTCGAACCGGGCGGGAAAACAGCCGCGGGCGATCGCGGCGCCGGCGCTCTCAGCGGCCGTTGTGTCGATCTCAGGCGCGGTCAGCGTCGTCATGCCGGGTCTTTCCTGGGGGCTGCCGGGCGAAGCCGGGTGCTGAGGCGGAATTCTGCCGTCACCCGGCCTTCCGGGCCGGCATCGAGCCACAGCTCGTCCGGACCCGGCGACATTTCAGCCAGATCGATCGGCTCGTCGCGGTCGAATAGCCGGGCGAGCATTTCCGCCCCCTGAGGGGCATCGAGCAGGATGCAGACCGGTTTTGGCTCTCCGGGCGCTTTGGCGAAGATCGCCGGCGGCAGGCCCAGATCCCGCGCCCAGCGGCGCATGGCCCGGAAGGCCTCGGCATCCTCGGCCGGCTTGCCGCCGGGGCGAGGGTCGCCGGCTCTGATCCGCCAGCTTCGCCGCTTGACCACCAGCCGGCCCAGTACCAGCCGCGGCGCCAGATGCCGCCCGGTCACCGCAGAGGCGAGCGTGAACATCGCCCGGTGCAGGGCCGTGCGGGTCAGCGTGCCCAGGTCGTCATCCTGTCCGCAGCGGCTTTGGACGCGCAGCGTGCCGTCCGCCGCGCGCCGGACCCGGACCTCCGCCGCCCGGATGCGCCGGCGCGGGCCGGTCGCGGCATCGCCGGGCAGGGCGATGTCGATGAAGCCGGGGTGTTCGGGCCAGTCGATATGCGAACGCTGGTAATGCCGGCCGTCATCGGCCAGGCCCAGCCGCGCCGGCCTGGCGGCATCCGCCAGCGCCCAGCCGGCCGCCAGATCGGCCGCCCGGTCCGGATCGGGGCAGAAGGGCATGGCCACCGGCTGCACGGCGGTGGCGACCGCCGGGTGCACCTCGCCGATCACCAGCCGCCAGTCGCCGCGGATGATCGCCGCGGGGCTTGCCGCCGCAATCATCAGATCGGGCGAGGCGATGTCGAGGCCGAGGGTGACCGGCCGGGGCGCATGCGGCAGCAGGCGGCGGACGGCGGTTTCCACCGCGTCGCCGACATGTGCGATATCGACCGGGGTGAGGGCGATTTCGTCTGTGGCGGCATCGATGGCCAGCCGGTCCCAGGCCTGGCGCAGCACCGGCTCGATCACCGCCACCGCGGCGGTCGCGAGATCGGCCGAGGGGGTGGCGGCCAGCAGGCGGACCAGATCGACCGTTCCCCCGGCATCGGCGGCGCCGTCATGCACCAGCCGGTCGAAGGCCTGTGCCTGACCATCGGCGATCAGCATGGCCGCGGCCGTCGCCACCCGCCGGTACAGGTTCAGCACCGGGGCCAGATCCGGTTCGGCGGCCTTGAGGAACGGCCCGCCCAGAACGACATTGCCCGCCCGGGCGCAATCTTCGTAGACCGGCTGACGGCCGACATACATCCGGCCGTGGTCGCGCTCGCGGTCGGCGCCGGCGGCGGCCAGCAGGGCGTGCAGCCGGTCCAGGATCGCCAGCCGGTCGCGTGGCCGCCCGGCCGCGGCGGCGAAATCGCGGGCACCGGCCTCGATCGCGGCGATGCGATCCAGCCAGAGGTCGGCGGCCGGAGTGCCGATCCGCCCCAGAAGTCCTGCCAGATGATCGAGCGGCCGGCGGCTGCCGGGCGCGGGCGTCAGCGCCGGCAGCAGCACCCGCCGGCCGACCAGCATGTCGATGGCGGCGGCCGCGTCCCCGGTCGCTGCGGCGGCGGCAAGCTCGGCGGGCCGCGCAGGCCCCAGCCGCATGGCCGCGCGCACCACCGCGGCGACCCGGGCGGGCAGGGGGGTGCTGCGATCGACCGGCAGGTGCAGCCGGCCCGCATCATCCAGCGTGCAACCGGGGTTGAGGATCAGCGGCAGCTGCCCCGCCAGCGCCGGATCGGCGGCCACCGCTTCGGCCAGGGCCTCGGCCACCCAGTGTTCGATCACCGTGATCCGGTCGCCGATCACCCGGTCCGGATCGCCGGTCACCTGCAGCGCGGTTTCGGATCGGGGATCGATCCGCCCCCAGGCGACGGGGCCGAAAAAGCTCGCGGTGTCGTTCTTGGCCGCGAAGCGCTGCAGATAGCTCCAGGCCAGACGCAGCTTCTGGCGGGCGCGCTTGCGCGGCTGATCCAGGTTTTCGGCCGCAAGTTCGGCGATGCGCGCCGGCGCGTCGCGGTTGGACAGAAACAGCGCCTCTTCCGCCATGGCATCGCCGAGCGCCGCAACCAGCCGTCGCCGGGCATCGGCCGCGGCAGGAGCGAAGGCGGCGGCGCGGGTATCGGGCGTGACGGCCGGATCATCGATCATGGCCAGAATGTCCGCGTCCAGACAGGCGCGCCGCAGCCGGGCGAAGCCGAAACCGGCGCCACGCATCCAGAACAGCGGAAACCAGTCGATGGCGGGCAGGTCGCCAGCGGATGCCTGGTCTGTGGTGGCGACCTGATCTGCGGTGGCGAGACGGGTGGCGGATGGGGCCGGGCGGGTCGCGACCGTCATGCCCCCACCACCGCGCCGCGTTCGGCCAGCTTGCCCAGCAGGGCCGCATCCTGCGGGCCGGCACCGCCAAGCCGCCGGGTGAGTGCCGCGGGGCTGAGCGGTCCTTCTTCCAGGGCCGCCAGCATCAGGGCCCCCCGCGGTGGCAGCGCCGAGACCTTGGGCGCGGCGGCCAGATCGGGCATGGCGACCAGATAGGCGGCCGGCCGCGCCGGCAGATCCTCGCGGCCCAGCGTCGCAGAATTGCGCAGCCAGGGGGCCAGATCGTGGGCAGTGGTGACGGCCACTGCGCGGCCGGTGAGGCCGACATGCCCTGCGGGCACCGCCGGTTGCGGCGGCGCATCGGCAAGCCGCATCAGCAGCCCGGCCGTGGCGCGGTCGAGCGCGATCAGGGCGCGCAGCCCTGCCGGGGCCTCGGTCGCGGGATGGGCGGCCAGATGGTCCAGGATCCGGGCGCAATAGCCCACGACGAAGGGGCCGTCATCCTGCCAGCGATCGGCTTCGAGGAAGCCTTCGGCCAGCTCGCGCAGGTCCAGCCCCTTGCCCTTCAGCGCCCGCATGGTCAGCGGTGCCGCCGTTTCCAGCGCGTTCTGCACCGATCCGGTCATGCGGAAGCGGTAGTTCAGAATGAACATGCGCGTCGGCTTGGGTGTCGCGGCATAGGCACGTACCGTGGCCACGCCGTCATCGTCCAGGCCGAAGCGGCGGCCCAGCGTCCGATCGTCGATCGCGGGATCGAACATCGCCTCGGCCAGCGGCGCTTCGCGCAGGATCCGCCGCCAGGTGGCATAGACCGTGGCGGCGGGCAGCCCGGCACCGGGGATGGGGGCGGCGGGCGGGGTCATGGCCGTCATCACGCGATCTCCCGAACCGGCGGCACCACGCCATGGCGGCGCGCGGCCGCATCCCAGGCCGCCTTGGCGCGGGCCAGATCGGCAGCGATCATCGCCTCGTCTTCCGCCCCGCCCAGTTCCCGGGTCTGGGGATGATGGGCGCGGCCCTGGAATTCCAGGATCACGGCCGAAGGCAGGGCCCGGGACAGCACCTGGTCGAGCATCGCCCAGACCGGTTCGGGCACCGTGCTGTCATGCCAGTCGTGGTAGAGCCCGTCATACCAGGATCCGCCGGCCAGATGGATGCAGACCACCCGGTCGAGCGGGATGGTCGCGAGATAATCCTCGGCGTCGTAGCCGGCCAGATTGACCGAATTGGTATAGACGTTGTGCAGGTCGAGATGCAGCCAGGTGCCGGCGCGATCGACCAGACGGGCCATGAATTCCGCCTCGCGCATCATGGCCCCCGGGGTCGGCATGTAATAGGCCGCATTTTCATGCGCCAGCGGCATGCCGTAGATCTCCTGCAGCCGCCGCGCCCGGTCGGCGACCCGGACGAGTTCGGGGGAGGAGAACTGAACCGGGCTGGACCAGATGTCGAGCCAGGAGGCGTCGCCGTAGAAGCAGTGATCGCCGACCCAGGGGCTGTTGATCGCCCGGGCCAGCGCCACATGGCGGCGCACGGCGGGCGTGTCTTCCAGCCGGCCGAAGCCGAATTCGCACCCGTAATTGGAATGGGCGAGCAGCGGCTTCGCGGCACCCAGCGCCTGCATGCGCCGCTCCTGGCCCGGGCGGAAGATCCAGGGGCTGTCGAGCGGCCCCATGATCGCATCCAGCAGTATCTCGAACAGGTCGACCGGCTGGGTTTCGAACGGAAACCAGTCGAGGATTTCGGGATTGTACTGCAGGCCGACGCCGAGCGGTGCGGGCTTGTCCATCGGGGAGTCCTTAAGGGTTGATCCCGGGGAGGTTGATCCTGGGAAGGCCTGGCTGCGCTGCAGCGTCAGCCCGCCACGATGGGAATGAGAGAGGCGACCAGCAGGACCGCCATGACGGTGTTGAAGATCCTGACCGCCCGCCTCGTCGCAAGCAGCCGGCGGACCGCGACGCCGAAGCCGGTCCAGATCACCGCGGCCGGCACGCAGACCAGAAAGAAGATCAGCGCGATGATCACCGCCTGAACGGTGGGGTTGTTGGCCGCCGCGCCATAGGCCCCCATGGTCGCGACCGCCATCGTCCAGACCTTGGGGTTGACCCATTGCAGCAGGGCCGCCTGGAGCGCGCCCACCGGCCTGCCCTCGGCCTGTTTCAGGTTCTGGTCCAGCCCCTTGGGCTCGGCGCTCGCGATCTTCCAGGCGAGCCAGAGCATGTAGGCGACACCGATCACCTCGATCGCGATCCGGGTTGCGGGCACGGTTTCAAGAATGGCGCCCAAGCCCAGCCCCACCGCCAGGATCAGCAGGGGGGCCCCGAAGCAGATGCCGGCCATCGCCGGCAGACTGCGCCGGAAGCCGAAGCTGGCGCCCGAAGTGGTGAGCAGCACGGTGTTGGGGCCGGGTGACAGCAGGGCCACGATCGCGAAGGTCACGACCGGCCAGACGAAGTCGAGCGAGGGTGGTTCGATGGGCGGCACGGGGGCGGCTCCGGCGCGGGTTGGATGGATAACCCGAGGTTGATCCATCCGAACCCGGAGTGCAATACGAGCGATGCGATGCCTCAGCTGCCGGTCGCTTCGGCGACGATGCCGATCTTCACCAGCTTGGAGAGCACCGGCGCCAGCCCGGCGCCGGCCGCGGTGTCGCGCCGCGCCGCCTCGATCAGCCCGGCCATGCGGCCGCTGATCCGGTAGGAGATCGGCACCAGAACCCCCTGATGGCCGGCCTTCTGGGTGAAGGCGACGTAACTGTCCGTTTCGTCCATATCCATGATGTCGATGTCGCCGCGACCATGGGCCCCCATGATGAAGCCCGGAATGTCGAAGCGGCTGTGCATCAGCTCCACCCGGATGGCGAGTTCCCCCGCCCCGCCGCCGGCCGACAGCGCCGGCAGCGGCGTTTCGGCAAGCCCGCCCACGGCCACGCGGCCCATGGTCACCTCGTAGCGGAACAGGTCGTGCAGCCGGTCGCGGATCGACGGATCGGTGATGCCGGCATCGGGCAGAAGCCGGGTCTGGATGAACTGCTCGAAGGGTTTCGACAGGTCGATCGCCCGCCAGCGTCCCTCCGGCCGGTTGCCGGCATAGATGCTGCCCAGGATCCGGTCGCGGCCCGCC
Organism: Tistrella sp.; assembly: GCF_002684955.1. Classification (NCBI taxonomy): domain Bacteria; kingdom Pseudomonadati; phylum Pseudomonadota; class Alphaproteobacteria; order Geminicoccales; family Geminicoccaceae; genus Tistrella; species Tistrella sp. The sequence goes on from NZ_NYWI01000051.1 coordinate 103,614, forward strand.
CAGTCGACGAAGCGGCGGATCAGGTCGCTGAAGCCGTCGACACCCAGCTGATCCTTCATGGCCAGCAGGCATTTGATGGTGGTGCCGTGGAAGTGATAGAGGTCGGCCACCGCAAAGCCGAAGGTCTCCACCCAGGCCATCTGGTCGAGATTGAGCCATTTGGTCTCGTAGACCATGTGGTTCGGTTCTCGCATATAGCGGATCTCGTGCTCCTGGGCCTGCCGCTCGAATTCCGAGCCGGGCAGGATCGAGAGCCGGAAGGCCTGGATGCGGTGCGGGCTCAGCGAGTAGCAGAAATCCACCGTCTGCATGAATTGCGGGATGCCGTCGCCCGGCAGGCCGTAGATGCAGTCGATGATCGCCGAGGATTTCAGCTTGTCCGACAGCCGGTTCCAGGCGCGGCGGAAGCGGTCTTCGGTGAAGGGGCGGCGCATCAGCTTCGCCGCTTCCTGGCTGGCGCTCTGCAGGCCGAATTCGAAGGTGACCAGCGGGTTCAGCCGCACCAGCTCGTCCATCACCCGGGCCAGGTTGTCGTCGATGATTTCGAGCTTCAGCTCCAGCAGCAGGCTGAAGGGCTGGACCCGGCCGTCGCGCAGATGCTCGACCAGGATTTCCAGGATCCGGGCCGCGCGTTCCTTGCGCATGTTGAAGGTGCCGTCGCAGAACATGATGTGCGACGGATGATGCGAGAGGATGTTGTGAAGCTCTGCCTCCACCCGCTCCATCTCGTATTCGCGCACGCCCTTGCTCTCGCCCCAGATGCAGAAGGAACAGCGATAGGGGCAGCCGCGCGAGGCTTCGTAGAGGAAGGCACCGCCATGGGGCAGCTCGATCCCGCCCAGATAAGGCGAGGGGATGTCGTTGATGTCTTCGATCAGCGCGGCCTCGGCGGTCTCGTGATAGGCCGTGCCCGCGGGCACGCGGCCGCTGCCGTCGAAGATCAGGAAGTCGTCGGTGTTGCCGTCGGGCGCCATATAGGCGATGCCGCCCACGGTCGAGAGCTTCGGGCTGCCGTCGAGGAAGGAATTCAGCAGGTCGCGGAAGGTGACCTCTGCCTCGTTGCAGACGCAGATATCGGCGCAGCGCTCGCGGTCGAAGACGAAGGGCACATAAGACCCGCGGATCTGCTGGCCGCCGAAGATCACCACCGTCTGCGGCCACAGCTCCTTGATCGCCTTGGCGGCGCGCAGCACGAATTTGATGTTCCAGATATAGCAGGAGAAGCCGACCACGTCGAAATTGTGGGTCTCCTGCCATTTCAGCAGGAAGAACAGCTGCGCCTCTTCATCCATCAGGGATTTGGGCGTGGCGGCACAGTGTTCGACGAAGGTGACACGCTCGGCGATCGCGGGCGTGCGCCGGGCATAGGTCACCAGGTTCCACAGCGCGAGCGAGGTGTCGGCTTCCCAGTTATAGGCGACGAGACCGACGCGGAGGGTCGGCTTCGCGCCGAAGCCCGCAGAGGCCGCGGTGGCGGTGCGGGCGATCATGGTATCGGGCATGTCCATCCCCTGATGATCCGGAGACAAAAGGTCCGGATCCTGGCTCATTCGGAAATGGCCGGTCATGCGACGGGGCGGCAGCGACGCGGGAATTTACACCGGGGGTCACGGGGGTGCACCGGCCGGTCGGCGGACATAACGAGAGCGCTCCGTGCCTGCGCGGTATGCGCAAGAGCACGGCCGGATCCTGTCGTCGTCATGTCGGAGCGGGCCGGTGTCCGGCCGGGACGGATCGCGGAGCAGCGGGGGCGGCGTCGCGCGGGCCGTGTCGGCCGGTCAGGCGAAAACCTTGCTTTCGATGATCTCGACGTCTTCGAGATCGAAATCTTCAAGAGCGTCGGCTTCAAGGGCATCGGCTTCGACGGTGTCGGCACCGTCGGCTGCCGCGGTATCGGTGGCCGCCGTGGTGTCGGTGGTGCCTTCGGCCTCGGTGGCGGCAGGCTCCAGCTCGTCGGTGGCGGTGGCGTCCCTCTCGGTCATTTTCGTCTCCTCCTCGTGTTCCGGTGAAACCTGTCGTCGCAGGCTGGCGGCCTCGTTGTCACGGGCCGCTCTGTTCTGGAGTGCGTAATCTTTGAATTCTGGCGCCGAAGGCCCCGATACGTCAACCTTTCTAACCATTGAGTATCATGAAACTCCCCGAATGGTGGAGTCATCTGCGCGCCTGGGGATGGGTATCAGATCTCATCTGCTCCACTTGGGATCTGTCATGAAACGGTTACCGGCGGCGGCTAGTGTGCCGGCCGTTCCGGGATATCGCAGGTCCCGGCCCGTTTCAGGAGCAGACCCATGCTCGACCAGGACATCTTCATCGACGGTTTCGGCACCATCCGCCTGGCCGGCGGCGTCGTACGCATCGAGCTTGCGCGTGCGGTGTTCGACGATGCCGACGCCGACGGCCGGCCGAAACTGGCGCCCACCGGCATGCTGATCATGCCGGTGGAAGCGTTCCTGCGGGCGGAACGCCAGTTCGCCGGCGTCGCCCAGCGCCTGGTGCAGGCGGGTATCGCCGCCGGCGATCGCAAGCTGGCCGAGACGGCGGCTGCCGCTGCGGCCCCCGGCACCGCGCAGGGATGAAACCCGCTGCATGATGTTCGCCGGCGGGCACGGATTTAACGATCCTGTCCCGAAGCTGCAACTTTCCTTGGGCATCTTCCACACCTGGGCGCCGCGCAGGGCTTCAGGCGAAAGCATGCGCGGCGTCGCACCCGTCCAGAATTTCCCGACAGAAACGGACCCGGTGACGGCGATCCCCCGCACCGGTCCGCAAGCCGGAGATACGGTTCATGCAGCTCCAGATCCTGCACGCCTCTGACCTTGAGGGTGGCGTCGATGCCATCGGTCGTGCCGCGAATTTTGCGGCGCTGGTCGATGCCTTCGAAGACGACTACGCCTATTCGATCACCCTGTCCGCCGGCGACAACTATCTGTCGGGCCCGTTCTTCAACGCGGCCGCCGACCCGTCCTTCGGCGCAAGCGGCGTGCTGGATCAGGTCTATAACGACCTTTACGACCTGGCGGATGGCGAGGGTTATGCCGGTCTCGGCGCCGGCGCCGGCCGGGTCGACATCTCGATCATGAACGTGATCGGCTTCGATGCCTCGGCCTTCGGCAATCACGAGTTTGACCTCGGCACCGGCACGGTCGGTGGTCTGCTGACCCCGAATTTCGGTGCGGCCGACGGCGTCGCCGATGACGGCTGGGTCGGCACCCAGTTCCCCTATCTCTCGGCCAATCTGGACTTCTCGGGCGATTCGAGCCTGCGCGGTCTCTATACCGGCGAGATCCTGACCTCGGATGCCTTCGCGACGGGCCCCGAGCAGTCGGCGACCTCGACCACCGCGCCCAAGATCGCGCCGGCGACCCTGATCGAGGTGACCGACCCCGAGACCGGCATCGTCGAGACCGTCGGCGTGGTCGGTGCCACCACCCCGATCCTCGGCACCATTTCTTCGCCTGGCGGCGTCGATACCATCGGCACCGATCAGAACGACATGGCGGCGCTGGCCAGGGTGCTGCAGCCGGTCATCGACGATGTGATCGCCCAGGGCGTGAACAAGGTCGTGCTGGTCAGCCACATGCAGCAGATCGCGCTTGAAGAGGCGCTGGTGAAGCTGCTGCACGGCGTGGACGTGGTCATCGCCGGCGGTTCCGACACCATCCTCGCCAACGAAGACGACGTGCTGAACCCGGGCGACGAGGCGGTCGCCGGTTATCCGGTCGTCACCACCAATGCCGATGGCGATACCGCGGTCGTGGTCTCGACCGATGGCGAGTATTCTTATCTGGGCCGCCTGATCGTCGAATTCGACGACGAGGGCAAGGTGGTCGCGGAGAGCCTCACCAACCCGGATAACGGCCCGGTCGCGAGCACCGAAGAGAATGTCGCTGCTGCCTGGGACGGTGATCTGGACGCTGCCTTCGCCGAGGGCACCAAGGGCGATCTGGTCGACGATCTGGTCGACGCGGTCGAGGCCGTGGTGGTCGAGAAGGATGGCAACATCCTCGGTCAGACCGATGTCTATCTCGATGGCGACCGCGCCGATGTCCGCACCCAGGAAACCAATCTGGGCAATCTCTCGGCCGATGCCAATCTGGCGGCGGCGCGTGAGGGCGACGACACCGTGATGGTCTCGATCAAGAATGGCGGCGGCATCCGCGCCGGCATCGGCGAGGTCGTGGTCGACGATGCGACCGGCCAGGTGTCCGCCCTGCCGCCCCAGGCCAACCCGGTGGCCGGCAAGGACGCGGGCGACATCTCGCAGCTCGACATCGAGAATGCGCTGCGCTTCAACAACACGCTGTCGATGCAGACCCTGACCGCCGCCCAGCTGAAGGCGGTGATGGAACATGCGGTCGCCGCCAGCGGCAACGGCGCCACCCCTGGCCAGTTCGCCCAGGTGGGCGGCATGACCTTCGCCTTCAATCCCGAGCGCGCCGCGGGCGACCGCATCGAGACGCTGCAGATCGTCAACGAGGCGGGCGAGGTGGTCGACACCATCGTCTCGGGCGGTGAGGTGCAGGGCGATGCCTCGCGGCCGATCCGGGTCGTGACGCTGGGCTTCATGCAGGAAGGCGGCGACGGCTATCCCTTCGCGGAATTCGCCGAGGCCGATCCCGACTTCGCCAATGTCGTGGCGCTGGACGAGAACAACGTCGCGGCCGGTGATGCGAGCTTCGCGGCCCCGGGCAGCGAGCAGGATGCGCTCGCCGAATACCTGCTCGACGAGCACAATGTCGACAATGGCGGCACCGCCTTCGGCGAGGCCGAGACGCCGGTTTCGAACGATACCCGCATCGTCGACCTTGCGGTGCAGACCGATATCGAGAGCCGCCCGGTCGCGGCCGACCGCAGCATCACCGTCTCGGGCGACGATGTCGCCGAGGGCTCGGTGATCGCGCATAACGTCTGGACCACCAGCAGCGCCGACACGACCGCCGGTGCCTCGGAAATCGTCGCCTATGACAAGGCCAGCAACCGTGTCTTCGCGGTCGGCCCCAATGGTGTCGACATCATCGACGCCGCGACCGGCACGGTTCTGGGTGGTGTGGACCTGTCGTCGCTCGGCGGCGCCAATTCGGTCTCGGTCAAGAACGGGATGGTCGCGGTCGCGGTCGGCGCCGAAGACAAGACCCAGCCCGGCACCGTGGTGGTCATGGATACCGACGGCGCCGAGATCGGCCGCTACACGGTCGGTTCGCTGCCCGACATGGTGACCTTCACCCCGGATGGTACGAAGATCCTGGTCGCCAACGAGGGCGAGCCCGAGGACTACACCGTCGGTGATCCGGAAGGCTCGATCAGCGTGATCGACCTTGCCTCGGGCACCGTCCAGACCGCCGGCTTCACCCAGTTCAACGACCAGATCGACGCGCTGCGCGATGCCGGCGTGCGGATCTTCGGCCCGGGCTCGACGGTCGCCCAGGATCTGGAGCCGGAATACATCGCGGTCGCGCCCGATGGCCAGACCGCCTATGTCACCCTGCAGGAAAACAACGCGATCGCCATCGTCGACCTGTCGGGCGATGCGCCGGTCGTGACCGAGATCGTGCCGCTCGGCTACAAGGACCATTCGCTGGCCGGCAACGAGTTCGACGCCTCGGATCGTGACGACGGCATCAACATCGCCAACCACCCGGTCTTCGGCATGTATATGCCGGATTCGATCGCGTCCTATGCCGGCGCCGATGGCAGCACCTATCTGGTCATCGCCAACGAGGGCGATGCCCGCGAATGGGGCGATTATGCCGAGGAAGAGCGGGTCAAGGATCTGGATCTCGACCCGACCGCCTTCCCGGATGCCGACGCGCTGCAGGCCGATGACAATCTCGGCCGGCTGACCGTCACCAAGGAACTGGGCGACACCGACGGCGATGGCGATTACGACGCCCTTTATGCCTATGGTGCGCGGTCCTTCTCGATCCTGAACGACAAGGGCGAGATGGTCTTCGACAGCGGCGCCTCGATCGAGAAGATCATCGCCGCCCGCTATCCGGAACTCTGGGACGACAGCCGCTCGGACAACAAGGGCCCCGAGCCCGAGGGTGTCACCGTCGGCCACTACGGCGCCAGCACGCTGGCCTTCATCGGCCTTGAGCGTTCGAGCGCGGTGATGGTGTTCGACATCACCGACCCCGAGAACGTCACCTTCCTCGACATGATCCGCAGCGAGGGCGATGTCAGCCCCGAAGGCGTGCTCTACATCGCGGCAGCCGACTCGGCTGACGGCGTCGCCAAGCTGATCGTCGCCAACGAGGTGAGCGGCACCACCAGCCTCTACAACATCGAAGCACCGCTGGCCGTCGACCTGAACGGCGACCTGCCGGTGTTCTCGGCCGGCGAAGGCCCCGAGAAGGGCACGGTGGAGATCGACGACAACGGCCGCTACACCTACCAGGCCGATGCGGCGGTGCTGGGCGCGCTCGATCCGGGTGAGGTCACCACCGACAGCTTCGAGATCGTGGCGACCGACGAGGCCGGCAATACCGACAGCTCGACCGTCACCGTCGAGATCGTCGGTGCGGCCGAAGGCGGCGCGGGTGACGACCGCTTCCAGGCGGTTGAGGGCGGCGACGCCCATATGGCGGGTGCGGCCGGTGACGACATCATCGTCGGCGTCGGCGGCGACGACATGATCTCGACCGGCAGCGGTGCCGACATCGCGATCGGCGGCGCAGGCCGCGACACCGTGATGCTCGACCTCGACCCGTCCGAGATCGAGATCACCACGATGAACGCCTTCGACATCTCGCTCTACAACCGCCTGCTGGCGGCGGGGGATGCGGCCTTCGATGCCGACGCCCCGGCCTATGTGATCACCGATCTGGAGACCGGCGCGCAGACCCGGGTCCAGGCCGATGTCATCGCCTTCGGCGATCGCGCCTTCACGGTGGAAGACGGCGTGCTGACCCTGTCGGCTTCGAATGACGAGATCGACTTCGGCAGCCGCGCCGACAAGGTCGCGGGCGGTGCCGGTGACGACGTTCTCGACGGCGGTGCCGGCGACGACATGATCGCGGGCGGCGCCGGCAACGACACCCTGCTGGGTGGTGCTGGCGACGACCAGCTCTATGACGATGCTGGTGAGGACAACCTCGCGGGTGGTTCGGGCGCGGACGTCATCGCCGCCGGCCATCAGGCCGGTGAGACGGTGGTGATGTTCGGCGGCTCGGGCGCCGACGTCTTCGGCCTCTCGGCCGGCGACGACGAGGGCATCGATGTCGAGGGCATCATCGCCGACTTCTCGACCATCGAAGGCGACATGATCGACCTGTCGGGCCTGCGCGGTGCCGATGGTGCGGTGCTGACGCTGGACGACGTGGTCGGCATGGCCGAGACGGTCGACGGCAATGCGGTGATCGCGCTCGATGGCCTCACCACCACCGGTGGCGAGGCGGTTGCAGGCTCGCTGACCATCGCGGGCTTCGATGCGGCGGATCTGGATGCGGGCATGTTCGTCTTCTCGAACGGCGCCTTCGACGAGGATCTGGTCGCCGCGGCGGCGGCGGCGTGAGCGGGGGGCACGAGATGACCTTCGCCACGATCCCGTCTCTCGCGGATCTGGGCCTGGACGACGGCACCGGGGAGCTTCGGCTCCCCGGTGCCGCACCCCTGTCCGGGGCCGGCTTCCTGAATGCCACCGCACCTGTCGCCGATGCGGCGGCCCATGGCGCATTGCGTCGCCAGCTGCGCCGGCGGCTGATGCGCTTCATCGAAAACCGCGGCACGGGCCTGGGCGGTGTCGCACTCGCCGCCCTGGCGCTCGCCGCGTGCTCGTCCGACAATGACGGCCCGCTGCCCTCGGCCGGCGCCACCGAGGCCCGGCTGGTCAAGGACCAGATCGCCGGTGCCGAGGCCTTCCTCGATGCCGATGGCGACCGCATTCGCGACGAGGGTGAGAAGGGCGACGTCTCCGATGCCGATGGCCGGGTGAAGATCGACGGCCGCGACGGCCAGATCGTCACCGAGGGCGGCATCGACACCACCACCGGCGCGGTGATGGGCCGGCTGATGGCACCGGAAGGCGCCGAGGTCGTCACACCCCTGACCACGCTGCTGGTAGAGACCGGCGATGCCGCGGAACTGCTGAAGGCGCTGGGCCTGCCCGAGGGCACGAACCTTGCGACCTTCGATCCGCTGGCGGCGCTGGGCGGGGCCGAAGATGCCCTTGCCCGCGATGTGCTCGCCCAGGGTCACATGGTCTATGCGACGCTGGCGGCACTGCAGGCGATCCAGGACGGCGTCACCGACATGGCGGCCGCTGACCGGGCGCTCGACCTGCTGGGCGCCGAGATCGAGACCGGCGACCCGCTCGACCTCACCGACAGCGCCTTGATCGGCGATCTGCTGGCGGGTGCTGCCGGAACCGATGCCGATACCGCCGACATCACCCGTCTGGCCGATGCGCTGGCCGCGGTCAACGACCGGCTGTCGAGCGAGATGGCGGCCGATCCCCTGTCCTCCACCGCGCGGGCGACCGCGCTGCTGGCGGAATATGTCCTGCCCGAGGAAATCGCGGCGCTTGCCGGCGATACGGCCGATGCCTCGGCGCTGGACCGGCTCGCCGAGCGCTATGGCGACGGGCTCGACGATCTGATCACCCGTCTCGCCGATGTGCTGCCGGATGTCGCCGATCCGGATGCGCAGCTGGTGGCCGGTGCCGATCTCTTCGTGGTCGCGCGCGGTGAGAGCCTGGTGGTCGAGGCGGGCGATGACGACCATCCGCTTGCCAACGACATCACGCTGGATGCCGCGGGCGGCGCGCTCAAACTGGTCTCGGTCGGTGTGCCCGAGAGCATGGCGGGCGAACTGGTCGTGACCCTCGACCCCGAGACCGGCGCGATCACCATCACCCCTGCGCTCGATTTCCACGGCACCGCCGCCTTCACCTATGTGGTCGAGGATGCCGCCGGCCATCAGGCCGAGGGCCTGGTGCTGGTCGACGTGCCGGCCTGGCGGGCGACAGATGGTGACGATCTGCTGCTCGGCACCGGTGGGGCCGAGACCATCGATGGCGGCGCCGGTGCCGACATCATCCTGCCCGGTGCCGGCGACGACACCGTCTTCGGCGGGGCGGGTGCCGATCTGATCGTGGGTGAGGCCGGTGCCGACCGGCTGGCGGGCGGTTCCGGCGCCGACCGGATCGTCGCCGCCCATCAGGCCGGCGAGGCGGTGGACCTGTTCGGCGGGTCCGAGGCCGACCGGTTCATCATCGCCCCGCGAGAGGCGGACGGCGCGCTCGATCTGGACGTCACCATCGCCGATTTCTCGCGGATCGAGGGCGATCTGATCGATCTCGGTGACCTGCGCGGTGCCGATGGTGCCCTGCTGACCATCGAAGACGTGCTGGGCCGCGCCCAGACGGTGGACGGCAATGCGGTGATCGATCTGGACGGGCTGACCGGGGCCGGCGGCGGTGCCGTGACCGGCCATCTGACCCTGGCCGGCATCGATGCCGGCAACCTCGGCGCCGGGGATTTCGTCTTCGATGCAGCGCCCGCCTGGCGCGACGATCTGGACGATGCCCTCGGCACCCCGGCTGCCGCCTGATCCACCTGCCTTCCGACCCACCTGCCACCGGAGTGCCCCGGCACTGTTTCCCTTCACCCCGAACCATCCCCGCCGCCGCAGCCCGGCCGGCGCCACCCTGAGGCGGGTGGTGCTGGCCGGCGCCGCGGCGGCGGCGGTCTTCACCCTCGATGCGGGTCTTGCATCCGCCATGGTCGACGAGACGGCGCCGGCGGCGGAGCCGGCCCTGCCGGGCATGCCCGTGCTGCCGCCGCTGCCGCTGCCCGGCGCCTTCCGCGACGCGCCGGTGCCGGTCGCCCTTGCGCCGGACGACTGGGCGCGCTTTCGCGACCGGCTGCTGACCGTTGCCGCCGATCATCCGCGCCGCGCGGTGGCGGCGGCCCGGATCGATGCCGCCCGCGGCCGGCTGGGGGAAACCCGTGCCGGCCAGTATCCCGCGGTCGATATCGGCCTCGATACCTCGCGCCGGCTGGCCGATCACGGCGTCGACACGCTCGACAGCCGGATCCGCAGCTCCGACGACCGCAGCGATGTGGTGCTGACCGCGCGCCAGCTGCTCTATGACGGCGGGGCCACCTTCGACCGGATCGACGGCGCCCGCGCCCGGGTCTCCGCCGCCCGTAACGAAGACCGGGACGAGGCGGCCCTGCTGATCCGCGATGCGGTGATTGCCCATCTGGACGTGCTGGAGGCGCGCACCCGGCTCGATCTCGCCCGTGCCGAGGCCGATGCCTATCGCGCGCTCGAAGCCCGGATCGCCGAGCGTCTGGATCTGGGCGGCGGCACCCGCGGCGATGGGCTGCGCATCGCCGCCCGGCTGTCCGAGGCGCTGGCGACCGAGGCCGCGCAGAGCCGGGCGCTCGACACCGCCGCCGAAGCCTATCTGGAACTCTATGGCCAGGAACCGCCGGCGGGGCTGATCCTGCCGCCCCGGCCCGACGCCCCGCGCGAGGTGCAGGAGGCGATCGGGCTGATCGACGGCACGAGCCCGGCGCTGGCAGCCCGCCGCGACGCCGAGCGCGCCGCGCGCTTCGATGTCGACGCCGCCGATGCCGAAGACTGGCCGGAACTCAGCCTGCAGGTGCAGGGCCGGCGTTATGACGTTTTCGAGGACGGCCGCGAAAGCGATCTGGTCGGGCGGGTGGTGGTCAGCCTGCCGCTCTATGACGGCGGCGCCCGCGACGGCCGTCAGGCCCAGGCCCGCGCCGCGATGCGCGCGGCCGAGGCCGATACCGCCCGCATCCGCCGCATGCTGACCCGCGACGTTTCGGCGGCCGTGGCGGTTCGTGCCGCCCGGGATGCCGAGCTGGGCGCGCTGATGAGCGCGCTGGAGGCCAATGAGCACGCCCGCGCGATCTTCCGCGACGAGTTCGAAGCCGGGCAGCGCGACCTGCTCGACCTGATCGAGGTCGAACGCGACTACCACCTTGCCGCGGCGCGCCTGGTGTCCGGGCGGGTCGAGGCCGAACGCGCCCATTGGCGGCTGCTGGAGGCGAGCGGTGCCCTGGGCGGGGCCGTCGGCCTGCTCAGCCTCGCCCGTCAGGGAGATGACGAATGACCGCAGGCATCGACGATGACGGGACGGCCGCGGCCGTCCATCCGGGCCGGCGCCCCGGCCACTGGTTCTGGAGCGGGGTCCGCCGGGAATGGCCGGCCTTCGGCCAGATCGCGCTTGCCGCAGCGGTGATCAACCTGTTCGCGCTGGGCTCGTCGCTGTTCATCATGACGATCTATGACCGCGTCATCCCCAATGACGCGGTCGAGTCGCTGGTGGCGCTGACGCTGGGCATGGTGCTGGTGCTGGTCTTCGACTTCCTGCTCAAGATGCTGCGCAGCCATGTGATCGACGTCGCCGGCCAGACCGCCGACGAGCGGATCGGCCGCCGGGTCTTCGGCCATGTGCTGCGCATTCCGCTGGAGCATCGCGCCGGATCGTCCGGCGCCTTCGCCGCCACGGTGCGCGAATTCGAATCTCTGCGGGACTTCCTGACCTCGGCCAGTCTCGCCGCCTTCGTCGATCTGCCGTTCGTCCTTCTGTTCCTGGGCGTGATCCTGATGATCGGCGGGCCGCTGGTCTGGGTGCCGGCGCTGGCGGTGCCGCTGGTGATCCTGGCGGGGCTCGCCGTCCAGCCGATGCTGGCGCGTGCCGCGCGCGAGGGCCACAAGGCTGCCCAGACCAAACATGGCGTGCTGGTCGAAACGGTGGGCTCGCTTGAAGGCGTGAAGGGGGCCAGGGCCGAGCGGATCATGGCCGGGCGCTGGCGCGATGCGGTGGAGCTTCAGGCCGGCATCCAGTCCAAAAGCCGGTTCTGGAGCCAGCTGGCGGTCAACCTGGCGAGCTTCGTGCAGCAGGGCGCCCAGGTCGCCATCGTCTTCGCCGGCGTCTTCCTGGTGCGTGAGGGCACGGTCAGCATCGGCGCGCTGATCGCGAGCGTGATCCTCTGCGGCCGGGCATTGGCGCCGCTGGCCCAGATCGCGACCCTGCTGACCCGTCTCAACCACGTCGCCCAGAGCTATCGGGCGATCGACCGGCTGATGCGCCTGCCGGCGACGGTGGAGCCGGGCCGGCGCTACCTGACCCGCCAGACGGTCGAGGGGCGGATGACCTTCCGCGGCGTTTCCTTCACCTATCCCCGCGGCCGCCAGCCGGCGCTGACCCGTGCCGGCTTCATCATTCAGCCGGGCGAAAAGGTGGCGGTGCTGGGGCGGATCGGCTCGGGCAAGAGCACCATCGTCCGCCTGGCCTCGGGGCTTTATGCGCCGTCGGAAGGCACGGTGCTGCTGGATGACGTGGATCTGCGCCAGTTGCATCCGGACGAGCTGCGCCGCCATGTCGCCGCGGTGCTGCAGGACACGCCGCTGTTCAGCGGCTCGGTCCGCGACAACATCCTGATGGGGGCGGACGAGCCCTCGGACGAACGCATGCTGGCGGCCGCCGGCGTCGCCGGTGTCCATGATTTCATCGGCGGCATGACCGATGGCTACGACCTGATGCTGGGCGAGCGGGGCGAGGGGCTCTCCGGCGGTCAGCGCCAGGCGATCGCGCTGGCCCGCGCCCTGGTCTCGCCCGCGCGGGTGCTGGTGATGGACGAGCCGACCGCATCCATGGATGTGCGCTCGGAAACGCTGTTCGTGAAGCGGCTGAAACCGCATCTGGGCGACCGGACCCTGATCCTGGTCACCCATCGCATGTCGATGCTGGAACTGGTCGACCGGGTGATCGTGCTCGATCAGGGCCGGGTGGTGGCCGACGGCCCCAAGGCCGAGGTGCTGGCCGCACTTCAGGCCCCCGCAGACGGGGCGGCCCCGGCCAATCTTCGTGAAACCCCAACCGTCCGGCGAGGTCTCCGTGGCCATGCAGATTGATCCGGTCGCCGACCTGTTTCCCGGCGAGGCGCCGCCGCGCCGTTCGGCGGTGCCGGGCATCATCATCGTCACCGTCTGTCTGGCGGTTTTTACGCTGATCACCTGGGCGGCCGTCGCCGAACTGGACCAGATCACCCGCGGCGACGGCAAGGTGGTGCCGTCGAAACGGGTGCAGGTGGCCCAGAATCTGGAAGGCGGCATCGTCTCTGAAATCGCGGTCATGGCCGGCGACCGGGTGGAGCCGGGCGACCTGCTGATCCGGCTGGATTCGACCCAGTTCGGCGCCGATTACGAGCAGAGCCGCACCGACTTCCTGGCGGCGCGCGCGCGGCTTGCCCGTCTGGCCGCAGAGGCGCGCTTCGAGGCCCCGGCCTTCGCGCCCGACCTGCCGGCCGAGATGATCGAGGTCGAGCGCAGCATTCATGCCGCGCGGGCCGCCGAACTGGCGGCCAGCCTCGCCATGGTCGACGCCCAGTCCCGCCAGCGGCAGGAGGCGCTGAACGAGGCCCGCGCCGCCCTCGACTCCGCCGGTCGCAGGCGTGCGCTGGCGGCGGAAGAGCTGGACGTGCTGGGCCCGCTGGTCGCCCGCGGCCTGGCCCCGAAGCTGGAGCGGATCCGCGCCGAACAGCGCCTGGCCGAGGCCGAGGGCGCGATCGAGGCCGGCCGGCTTGCGGTTGCCCGGGCCGATGCCGCGATCGACGAGGTGGAGCAGCAGCGCCGCACCACCCGCGAACGCTTCCGCACCCGCGCGATCGAGGAACTGGCCACCGCCAAGCTGGACCACGACCGGCTGGTCGAACAGCTGCCCGCACTGGTCGACAAGGTCCGCCGGACAGAGGTGCGCTCGCCGGTCAAGGGCATCGTCAACCGGGTGCTGGTCACCACCGAGGGCGGTGTCGCCACCCCCGGCCAGCCGCTGGCCGAGATCGTGCCGGTCGAAGACACCCTGCTGATCGATGCCGAAGTCAAGCCCGCCGACATCGCCTTCCTGCATCCGGGCCAGCCGGCGCGGGTGAAGCTGACCGCCTATGACTATTCGGTCTATGGCATGCTGGATGCCGAGGTGGAGACCATCGGCGCCGATGCGGTGGTCAAGGAAGACGGCTCCAGCAGCTATCTGGTCAAGGTCCGCACCACCGGCGCGGCGCTGACCGCCCCCGATGGCCATCCGCTCGAGATCATTCCCGGCATGGTCGCCCAGGTCGACATTCTGACCGGGCGGCGCACCGTGCTGGACTATCTGCTGAAGCCGGTGGTCAAGCTGCGCGAAATGGCGCTGACAGAGCGCTGAACAAGGCGTCAGGGCTGCGGCGCCGGGCCGCGGCGCCCCTTGCGCAACTCGGCATCCAGGAACAGGCTGCCTTCGGCACGGGCCAGCGCCGCGGCGGCATCCTCGCCTGCCGCAAGCCTCACCTCTCCCAGGCCGCCATCATGTCCGGCGCCCGACAGGTCGCGGATCATCCCCCGGACGATCGCCGATCGGTCGGGGTCCGTCTCGCCCGGCAGCAGCACCGCAAGACGCTGCGGGTCGATCCGCCCCAGCAGCGCTGTGGGCGGCAGGGCCTGGCGCAGGGCCGTGATCCGGTCATGCGGTGCCGCCCGCCAGCCGGTCTCGCAGACGATCAGCAGATCCCCGGCCGGAGCGCTATCCATCCGGGTCTGCAGCCCGGCCAGGAAGCCCCGGCGGTTCGGCAGGCCGGTCGGGGCGTCGGTCACCAGATCGCGTTTCAGCCGGACCCGCAGATCCCGGATCACCACGGCCATGAGCGCGATGCCGCAGCCGAGCGCGATGAGCCCCGAGGCCGCCTGCGAATAGATCGCATAGTGGCTGGAGGCATAGTCGCGTGCCGTCGCCCCCGATCCGAGCAGGATGGCGGCGACCGGCTTGCTGGCGAAGGTCAGCGTGAACAGCCAGAGACAGCCCGCCAGGATCGCGTCCCACACGCTGCGGCGGCGGGCAGGCCAGACGATGACACCTGAGAGCCCGTCCGGAAGGTTATTGAATCCGGTGAATCCGTTGTGATTCTATGCCGCGCCAGAGGAAATGGGAGCGGACAGAATGTGGACGACGGAAA
>NZ_NYWI01000052.1:0-44872 GCF_002684955.1 Tistrella sp.
AGTTCATAGCGGCGGCGCGTCATTCAAAGCTCCCTCATTCGGAAGCCTTGAATCACAGCTGCCAAAAAACGCCAAGCGAATTTATGAGTTTACCGCCTACGGCTTCGGTCCCTACACTGTCGGCACCGGCTATGGCTATGGCAGCCAGAAGACCGCAGGTGTGAAGGACGAGGTTTCGACCTTCGAGATCGGCGGCACTTATGAGATGGGCCCGGGCGTCAACCTGATGGCCGGCTACTATTACATCGATTTCGACTCGGACGATGCGGATCTTCGCAACGAGGCGAACTCGTTCATGATCGGTACCGCCCTGTCGTTCTGAGCCTGATATCACCTCGGTGAGAATAGCCGCTTCCGAGAAATTGGAAGCGGCTATTCTTTCTCTACGGAGGAGTGGGATACCACAATCCGGTTCGGTAACAATGGCCCTGTCAGAATCTCAGAATGATGTCAGCTTACGGCTGGCCCGACTGAGAAGCTGCTGGCCGATAAAGAAAGGCCGTGACGCCGACATCATCCGCGCGGATCTGACATACGTTCATCTGGTTGAAGGAAATGTCGCAGTTGACATCCCCGTCCCCAAAATCAGGGTCTTGTCGGCATTCAAGGCACGAACCGTAAACTGGTAACGGTGGCTGGTGCCGCTGGGAGGGCATGGCCCGGTATAATTGCTGAGAGCCCCTTTCTTGATGAGCCCACTGCCATCATAGCCGACAACCGACCCGCCATGATTGAAGGCGGGGGCATCCAGATCGATCAGCCTGATATCGACGAACCGTGTATTACCCGGCACATTTTCAATGTTTATTTCCGGAGATGTGCTGCTACAGGATTTCGTATCGTTCCAGTTGAATGATACGGCCATCTGCATTGGATTTTCGACAGTTTGAGTGGTCTGGCACGCAGCAAGAAGCAGGCTGCTACCAAGCATCATCACTCCTATTCTCATGGAATAACGCCTCCTCGATCGCAGTTTCATTGCGCGGGTGTAAGTTCGGTGACCTCGTCGCGGTTCCAGGTGCCATCATTTTCTTCGATCTCTTCTTTGACGATGTAGCCTACGGATGGTGCCCACCAGAAGCGGCTGGTGCCTCGCCAGTTGCGGCCAATGGATGTTGCCGTTTCTTCCACGACAAATGTATCAAAGCTTCCGGCACCGACGGTGACGGATTCGGTTCCGACGACTTTGATGACGTGGGCCCATTCCCGGCTACCGTCTTCACGCTTCCGACGGAATGAGACGGACTTGCCCACTTCCAGCGGCCAGAGCCCGGCATAAGCTTCGACGTCGATGATGTTGTGAGCACAGCCATAGCAGAAGGGGATCCATGCACCCTCTTCAACGCCTCCCCGCTTGAAGAGGATCTTAAAGCCCTCCACCCCCGTGAAAACGTTGCGACTCGTGAAGCTGCCCCGATGGCTCTCCCCCTGCCAGACGATATTGGTGCCAGGCGCAGGCGCGTGAAAACCGCCATCCGGCGCTGCTTGAGACATGGCGGGCACAGATGTTGCAACAAGCAGCAGGGCGATAGGAGCGACGAACCGGCGAAGCTGATCATGAAGCATGTTGGCCTCCTCCTCTGAGCGAAGATGATGACATGATATGTCTATGGATAGCCGGGTCACCAGAAGATTATGTGGCAGTTTTTATCCGGAGATCTGTGGTTATTTCGCACTGCAAACTGTTGCGTGGACAGCACAGCGAACGGGTAACCGGATTGGCAGGTGAGGCAGGTTTCTTGACGCGGGCAGGGGTGCACGCTCTTATAGCGACGCGGAATGTGACGTCATCACGTAACTCAGGTAAATCGGTGACGTCCATCACCTGTGCCCTATTGCCGACTTGGCCGAAAGCACAGGCGCGGTCTGGTCAGGGTGTGGCATAGCAGACAGCATCATCGTGGCATCACGATTTGACATAGAAGTGAGGGAGAGCATGAAGAAGATCCTCATCGGCACCACGGCGCTCGTTGCCGTCGGACTCGTCACCGGCCAGGCTTCGGCGGCGGAGCAGATCAAGCTGGGCCTGGGCGGCTACTATCAGTCGTTCTTCAAGATCACCGACCAGGATCAGGTCAACGGCGTCGACTACCGCTCCGACGAGATGGTTCAGGAAGGCGAAATCCACTTCCTGGGTGAGACCGTCCTCGACAACGGTCTGAAGGTTGGTGTGCAGGTGCAGCTGGAGGCCTGGACCGCCGCCAATAACCGTGGGCCCGGCGACCAGATTGACGAGCACTATGTCTATTTCGACGGCTCGTGGGGCCGCGTGCTGCTGGGTGCCGAGAACTCGGCCCCGTACCTGATGCACTATGCCGCGCCGTCGGCGATTGTCGGCCATGGCGTGTCGGAGCCGAACTTCTTCAACTTCTCGACCGGCACCAACGCCGCCGGCCGCATCGGTCAGGCCCCCAGCACCCTGATCAACAACACCTCCGACGCGAACAAGGTGACCTACTTCACCCCGCGCATGGCCGGCTTCCAGCTCGGTCTGTCGTACACCCCGACCGTGAAGGCGGGTGTCGCGGCCGGCCAGAACGGCAATGGCGGCGGCTGGTCGGGCTCCTATGGTAACACCGCGGACAACCAGCCCGGTCAGCAGGAGCAGATCGTCGAAGTCGGTCTGAACTACGTCAACAAGCTGGGCCCGGTCGATCTGGCCGTGTCGGGTGGCTACCTGAAGGGCAGCCAGGAAGTCGACACTCCCGGCTTTGACGACCTGCAGGTCTGGAGCCTGGGCCTGAATGTCGGCTTCTCGGGCTTCACCTTCGGCGGTTCGTATATCAACGACAACCGCGGCCTTGATGGCAACAACGACATCAAGGGCTGGGACGTCGGCCTGGTCTATGCCTTCGGCCCCTACAAGGTTGGTGCGGCATATGCCAACAGCCAGCGTGAGTTCGACGTCGGCGGCGACGACGAGCTGAAGATGTACGAGATCGGCGGTTCGTACGCGATGGGCCCGGGCATCAGCCTGAATGCCGGCGTGCAGTTCCTCGATGCCGACAGCGATCGCGCTTCGGCCCGGCAGGACGGCACCGCGTTCCTGGTCGGTACCGCTCTCAGCTTCTGATCGGTGTCGCTCGGGCGGCCTTCGGGCCGGATGAGACGGGAAGGGCGGGTCTTCGGACCCGCCCTTTTCCGTTGCAAGCCTTCCTCAGGCGCGGCTTCCTTTTGTCGGGCGCGGTTTTCGGCTATGGATTGGGGCTCGATGCCCGGCCGGCGTAGTCTGCCGGCAGCCTTCAAGGGAGTCCCGCCGTCATGGGTGCGATCATCTGGCTCGCCTCCTATCCGAAATCGGGCAACACCTGGACGCGGGCGTTCCTGCACAACCTGCTGCGTGACGCCAAGGCCCCGGTCCATCCCGATCGTTTCGCCGATTTCTGTCTGGGTGAGAGCAAACCCGAATGGTATCTGCGCTATCTGGACAAGCCGCTGTCGCAGGCGACCGAGCAGGAGATCATGAAGATCCGCCCGCTGGTCCATCGCGACATGACGCAGGCCTTCCCCGACAACGTCTTCGCCAAGACCCACAACATCCTGGCGGAGCGGGGCGGTTATCCGCTGATCAGCCTGAACCACACTGCCGGCGCCATCTATATCGTGCGCAACCCGCTGGATGTGGTCTCGTCGGTGGCCGACCATTTCGGTCTCGATATCGACGGGGCGATCGGCATGATGGCGACCGAGGGTGCCGTCACCGCCAATGACGACCGCAATGTCTTCGAGGTGCTCAGCACCTGGTCCCTGCATGTGAAGAGCTGGACCCAGGTGGCGAGCCCGGGGCTGCATGTCATGCGCTATGAAGACATGACCGACCGGCCGCTTCAGACCTTCCGCAAGCTGACCGATTTCCTGGGGCTGAAACCCCCGCGGGAACGGCTGGAACGGGCGATCCGCTTCTCCTCCTTCAAGATTCTGAAGCAGATGGAGGAACGCCATGGCTTCCGCGAGCGCTCGGTCAATTCCAAGGCCTTCTTCCGCTCCGGCGGTGCCGGCAAGTGGCGGGAACGGCTGACGCCCGATCAGATCCGCCGGATCATCGCCGATCATCACGAACAGATGGCGCGGTTCGGCTACATTCCCGCAGATTATGCCGATGCGGTTCCCGGGGCGGCCCTGCCGCAGCCGGCGAGCGCCGGCGAGGGGCCCCGATGAGCGAGCAGCGCGCCAGGCGTTTCGCATTGTCCCCCGCGCTCGGCTTCGGCAAGCGCGGCTATTTCATCCCCTATCGCTATGCCGAACAGGTAGAGGCGGTGAAGCCCAAGGGGCCGCATCCGGCGGCCGAGGCGCTGTTTCAGGCCATGGAGCCGGTCTTCGGCGCGGTGCTGGATGCCGCGGCCGACTATCGCGACGATCTGGCCCGGCTGGCCGGGGCCCGGCCGCCGGCGCCGCGCTGGTCGCAGGACTGGTTCCCGCGGCTGGATGCGCTGGCCGCCTATACCATGGTGCGTGCGGCCCGGCCGCGGCGGATCATCGAGATCGGCTCCGGCCATTCCACCCGCTTCATCGCCCAGGCGCTGAAGGATGACGGCCATGGCGCCGAGATGACCGCCATCGACCCCGAGCCCCGGGCCGCGATCGACGAGCTGGGCATCCGGCTGATCCGCAAGCCGATGCAGAGCGTGCCGCTGAAGGAATTCGCGGCGCTGGAAGCCGGCGACATGCTGGTCGTGGACAGCAGCCATATCCTGATGCCGGGCAGCGATGTCGACGTGGTGCTGAACCGCATCCTGCCAATGCTGCCCAGGGGCGTGCTGGTCCATTTCCACGATATTTTCCTGCCCGACGGCTACCCGCAGAGCTGGGCCTGGCGCGGTTATAACGAGCAGCCGGCCGTGGCCGCTTTGCTGTTCACCGGCGGCTACAAGCCGCTCTTCGCCAGCCGCTATGTCGCAACCCGGATGACCGGGCGGGTGCAGAACGGCATTGCCGGCGGGCTGCCGCTGCTGGAAGGCGCCTATGAATCCAGCCTCTGGCTGGAAAAGCTGGTCGATGCGGCGGTTGCTCCGCCGGAGTAGCCGGCCCGTCTGAAGGCGTCGATGGCGGCAAAACCCGTCAGGTTGCGGCAGGGGGAAAGCTGCCGCAACCGGCTGCGGTCCATGCCGCCCAGCGCCACCACCGGCCGATCGGCCTGCCGGGCCAGTGCCCGGAAGCGCAGCGGCCCCAGCACCCGGGCCCCCGGATGGCTGCGGGTCGGCAGCACGGGGGAGATCAGCAGCAGCTCTGCCCCCCGCCGCCTGGCCCGGACAAGATCCCGGCGATCATGGACGGCGGCGCTGGCCGGCAATGGGCGCGGCAGGCGGCGGATTTCGGGCCGGCGCAGCCGGTGGCCGGGCAGGTGCTGCCCGTCGGCGTCCAGTGCAAGGGCCAGACGAAGATCGCCCGCGACCAGCAGCCCGATGCCCCGCGCCCGGGTCAGCTGTCGCCACAGCCGGCCGAGGACCAGCCGGTCGGGGGCGTCGTAGTCGCGGAAGATCACCAGATCGCCGCGCTTAAGGCCGGCCAGCAGCGCCGGGCGGGGTGGGCCCTGCCGGCCCCGGTCGGTGATCAGCACCGCGATCCCGCGTGGTCCCCGCCGCTGAGAGTTGAGAAGCCCGCCGCCTCGGCTATGATGGCGCCCCATATCGCATCCGCCCGCTTTCAGGGTAGGGGCGGGGGAAGACCCCGCCGGTGATCCGTTCCGAGGGAGCCCGAGCCCCATGACCGACGTCAAGGCAAACCTCGCCCAGGTCCGGGCGGAGATCGACCGCGCCGCCCATGATGCCGGCCGCGACCCTGCGGCGGTGACCCTGGTGGCGGTCTCCAAAACCCACGACGCGCCGGCCATCCTGCCGGCGATCGAGGCCGGCCAGCGGGTTTTCGGGGAAAACCGGGTGCAGGAAGCCGCCGGCAAATGGCCGGCCCTGCGCGAGCGTTTCCCCGATCTGGAACTGCATCTGATCGGTCCGCTGCAGACCAACAAGCTGCGCGAGGCGCTGGCGCTGTTCGATGTCATCCAGAGCGTCGACCGCCCGAAGCTTGCCCGGATGCTGGCTGAAGAAGGGGCCAGGGCCGGCCGCCTGCCCCGGCTGCTGGTGCAGGTGAACACGGGTGAAGAGCCGCAGAAGGCGGGCGTGCTGCCCGCCGATCTGGATGGGTTCCTGCGGGAATGCCGCGAGGATCTGGGCCTGACCGTCGACGGGCTGATGTGCATCCCGCCGGTCGACGACCAGCCGGCACCGCATTTCGCCCTGCTGGCCGACATGGCGGCGGCCCATGGTCTTAAGCTGCTCAGCATGGGGATGAGCGGCGACTACCCCATGGCCATCCGCCTGGGCGCCACCCATGTCCGCGTCGGCACCGCCATCTTCGGGCATCGCGACTATCCTGCCCCTCTGGCAGGGTGATCCTCTAGAATCTCGCGCTGATGGTCAGGGTATCGCCGGGGCCTGCATCCGCCAGCACCCGCACCAGATCGTCCATGGCCAGGGCCACGCAGCCTTCGGTGCCGGAGAAATCCGGCCGGGCGACATGCAGAAAGATGGCGCTGCCACGCCCCGGCACCACCGGGGCGTCGTTCCAGCCCAGCACCGCGATCAGGTCGTAGACATGGTCGTCGCGCCACAGCCGTTCATGGCGGGCGGGGAAGGGCAGGTCGACGGGCTTGTTGTACCAGGGGTTTTCCGGGTCGTCGCACCAGCCGTCTTCGGGGCGGATCGCCTGGACGGGCAGGCGGGTGCGCGGCGCCTCGACCCGGTCGGCGCGATAGAGCACCCGCCGGATCGGCAGGGTGCCGATCGGGGTTGCCCCGTCGCCTTCGCGCTTGGCGACGGTGATGCCGTTGCGGCCGATGGCCACCGGCAGGCGCTCGTCCCGCCACCAGAAGCGGAACCGTGCGAGTAGGGGATCGTATCGAACCAACATGGCCTAAGTCTGCCACGGCCCCGTCGGACCCGTGAAGACCAGCCGGCTCCCGACGCGGATTTGTCACGGCGCTGATCGCCCGGCGAGGGGTCGACTACAGATTCCTGGACACGGTTGCGGCCTTGGACTGGCCGGCGCGCATCTGCGCCTGGTAGCGGTCCAGCGCCTGGTTCATCCGGGCGGCGAAATCGTCGAGCGGGATCGGGCCGGTCTCAGGCGTCGCCGCGTTCATATCCTGCAGCTGGGCGGCCCGGGCGGCATCGGTCGCCGTGGGCTCGTCCTGCGGCTCCCGCGGGCGGGGCGGGGCGGTGCGTGCGGCATAGGCTGCGGCACCCGGGGCCGATACCGGCGGGGCCGGTTTGCGGGCGGTGGGGCCGTCGACGCCCATGAAGGCGGCCGCCGGGATGATCCGGCCCAACTCGGTGCTGCCGCCGGCGCTTCCGGCCGGCAGATCGGCGAGCGGCGTGCTGCCGGCGCTGCCCGCCGGCACGCTCTGGCGCAGCATGGCCTCGATCTCGCGCTCGCTCGGCCGGCCGTTGCGGCCGCGGGCGGTGGAGAGGTCGTTGGCCGCCAGGCGTTCCTCGGCCGGGGTGGTGGTGCGGGTCCGCGGCGCCCGGTCGGCGGTGGCGGCGATCGAGGCCTGCGCCCCCGTGGTCGGCGCGTCCGTGGTCTGCGCATCCGTGGCCGCGCCGCCGGCCGGCCGGTTGCCGTTGGCGGCCGCCGGGGCTGCCGCGCCGAAGGCCCCGAGCAGCGCGGCGAACTGGGCCTCGCTCATCCCCTGATCGCCGTCTTCGGCCGGAACATCCTTCGCCCCCACAGGCCGGCCCGCCGGGGCGGCGAGCGACGCGGTCTGCGAGGCGGCGATCCGTGCCCCGTCATCGGCGGCGCTTTCCACCCGGCCCGATGCGGCATCGGCCGCGGCCAGCGCCGTGCCGCCGGTGTCCTCGTCCTCGCCGATCAGGGCGGCCAGCGCCCGGTCGCCGGCGGTATGGCCCGAGGCGTCCATGGTGGCGTTTTCCATCATCGCGCCGATGGCACCGATCGGGCCGCCGAAGGCGATGCCGCCGATCATCCGCGCACCGGGCGAGATCGTATCGCCGGTCAGCGCCCGATAGACCGTGCCCACCACCGGCAGCTGCTGCAGCGGGTTCACGATGTCGAGCAGGTCGCCGAAGCTGAAGCCGTCCTCGCCCCAGAACCCCACCGGTTCCGCCTGGGCGGTCTTACCGGCAGTGGTGCTGCGATCTGCCTGTGCGGTATCGGTCGAAGACGTGCGCGCAGGTTCCCCGCCGGCCCAGGCGGGCGTGTCGTAGCGGTAACCGCGGGAAGCGTCGACGAACATGGCAGAAACCCCGGGGGCGCCCCCGTCTGCCGGGCAGACGGTCTGGGCGGGCAGTCATGGCGCGCGGACCGGCGCCGTCGGGGTCTTGATATTCAAGCATCGTGCCAAGCGTGATTCGGTGCAAATCACGGCGCTGTCGACGAAAAAACGCCGCGATGCCCGGGTTGGGGGGCGATCGCGGCGCGGTGCGGTTGTGTCGGCGGTGCCGGCCGGCCCGGCAGCATTTGCCGGGCGGCAGCCCTTGCCGCGCGGCTACAGCATGTGCCCGGCCCGGCGGGCCTTGGTCGACAGATAGCCGGCATTGTGGCCGTTGGCGGGGAAGGCATGGGGCACCCGCTCCACCACCTCAATGCCATGGGCGCCCAGCGCCTGCACCTTGGCCGGGTTGTTGGTCAGCAGCCGGATGCGCTGATGGCCCAGCGCCCGCAGCATTTCGGCCGCCGGGCGGAAATCGCGCTCGTCGGCCTCGTAGCCCAGCGCCAGATTGGCATCCACCGTATCCAGGCCGCGATCCTGCAGGTCATAGGCGCGCAGCTTGTTGATCAGCCCGATGCCGCGGCCTTCCTGGGCCATGTACAGCACCACGCCACCGCCGGCCGCGGCCATGGTCCGGATCGCCCCCTTCAGCTGTTCGCCGCAATCGCAGCGCAAAGAGCCGAGCAGGTCGCCGGTGAAGCATTCGGAATGCAGCCGGGCCAGGATCGGCGCATCCGCCGTCGGCTCGCCCACCACGATCGCCAAATGTTCCGGCCCACCGTCGGATGGGCGGAAGGCGATGATCCGGCAATTCTCGGCATCGGCCAGCGGCACCCGGGCCTCGGCCACACGCTTCAGCCGGCCGGCCGCGATCTGGCCTTCCTTCAGCAGCTTCGCCTCGATGATGACGGGATCGAGCGCCGAGGCCCCGCCGGGCAGCCGGCCTGCGGGCAGTTCAACCGATACCAGCGCCGGCAGCAGACCGGCCCGTTTGGCAAGCGCGATGGCCGCGGCCGAGGCCCGCCCGGCCGGGCGCAGCCGGCCGAGGGCACGTTCGCGCGCGGCCGTGCCGTCGTCGCTGCGGGTCGGGTCGGCCGCCAGCCGCCAGGCCGGGTCGGTGATGTCGCGGATGGGTGCCGCCACCGGCTCCACGCCGCGCGGATCATCCGCTTCGATCGGCGCGACCAGCCCGGCCAGCGCCGCGCGGCGGCGGGAAATCAGCAGGTCGGCGGGGGCGCCGGTCAGGATGGCGAGGGCGGCGAGGCGGTCGGGCGAGGCGCGTTCGGGAGAAAGCGCCAGCACATCGGCCTGATCGTCGCGCAGCAGCACGGCGCCGCCGGCGCGCAATTCGGCCTGGGCACGCTGCAGTCGCCGCTCCGTCGCCTCACTCATCTGATCGTCCTCGTCATTGGACCTGTCCGCGGGGGGGACACCGTCGGAGCCGGATGTCGCGTTCACTGCCGGCGTGCCTCCATTTCAAGGATCAGGGAGATCTCGTCACCGACGAGGTCGCCGTCCAGGCCATAGGTCATGCCGAAGTCGCTGCGGCGAATGGTACCACGCGCAGAACCCCCGATAACATAGGGGCGCGTACCGAATACGCCAGTCCCGAACGGATATTCGGCACTCTTGTTCCACGTCACGTCCAGAGTCATGGGTTTTCGCACACCCAGCAACTCCAGCGTGCCGGTGATGCGCCCGGTCCGCTCGCCCGCAGGCTCGGCGCCGTCCAGGCGGAAGACCATGTCGGGGAATTCCTCGGCATTCAGGAAATCGGGCCCGCGCAGGTGCTCGTCGCGCTTGTCGTGATCGGTGAAGACGCTGGCGGTCTTCACCCGGATCTCGCCGCCGTCGAGCCGTTTCGCCGCCTCGTCGAAGCTGATCTCGCCCTCGACCTCGCGAAACCGGCCCAGCACATTGGCATAGCCCGCATGCATGACCAGGAAGCCCACCACCGCATGTTCGGGATCCAGGGTGTAGGTCTCGGGTGCTGCCAGCGCCGGCTGCGCCGTCACGATCGAGGTCGCCATCAGGGCGGGGGGTGCCATCAGGACGGGGAGGGTGAGCAGCCCTGCGGCGGCCCAGGCTCTGCGCATCGTCATCAGGGGGTCTCCTCGCGAGGGGTGCGGCTGCGGTGCAGCCTGATCACGGCCAGAAGGTCGACGGCGAAGGACCAGCCCAGCACGGCGACCGCGATCGCGGCCGAGACCGTGCCGGCGGTGGCGGAGATCGGGTTCAGCGCGCCGACCAGCGCCGCAACACCGAAGGCGCAGGCGGCCCGGCGGCGGTTGCTGGGGGGCAGGGGGGCTTTCAGGGGTGGCCAGGCCCAGGCCGCCGCCACCCACAGATAGCGCAGCGCCCCCGCCGCCAGCACCCAGGGGCCCGCCCGCCCCGCATCCAGCGCCGCCCAGGACAGCACCGCCACGAACAGCGCATCCAGTTCCATGTCGAACCGGGCGCCGAAGGGGCTGGCCACGCCCCGCCTGCGGGCGATCCAGCCGTCGACGCCGTCCAGCGCCAGGCAGATCGCCGCGGTCAGGAACAGCATCCAGGCGACCGGCCCGGCGGCGGCGCCGTGATCCACCGCCATCAGCGGCTCGCCGATCGTGGCGGCGACCAGCGCCACCAGGCCTGCGCGCAGCAGGGTCACCCGGTTGGCCGGGCCCACCCGGGCCTGGGGCAGATGCTGGGCCAGCGCGGGGCCCGCAATGGCCAGCGCAAAGGCGAGCCAGGCCACCGCCTTCAGCGGATAGGCCGGCCCCAGCGCATCGCCCGCCCGCGCAGCCACGACGACGCCCGCGGCCGCGACCAGCCCGGTCGCACCGATGGCATGCAGCCCTGCATCCAGTCTGAGCCGCGCGAGCGCGGCGGCCTCTCGTTTCCTCGCCATGCATCACCATATGGAGACGGAAGCGCCCCGGTTGTATGGGGCGTTCACCGGGAAAGACGGCGGAAGGTGCCGACCGGGGCCAGGGAGGTGAGCCGGGAACCGATCCGGCGGCCGGGCATTTGCGTAAGTTGCAGTATCTTTACGCAACCGCCACGCCTTCGGATCGCTTGTCGCCTGTCGATCGTCACGACCGGCACCCGCCGAAGGGCAGGGCAGGGGAGAAGGACCACCAGGATGGACATGCCACCCGCCGATGCCGTCCCCGCCGCCCGAAATCCGGTGACGGAGAACGGAACCGTCACCGCCGGGGCTGGTTCCGCCGCGACCCGTCTGTCTGCGCTGCGTCCCCACCATCCTGTCGGCCGGCCGGCCCGGCCCCATCCCGTGCGTCTGGATGCGGCCGTGGTCTGGGACGGGCTGCTGGCCCTTGCTGCAGCACCCGATCTGCCGGCGGGCCTGGCGCTCGGCTCCGACGGCCGGCTGGTGCCGGCGGCGACGCCGCTTGCCGCTGATGCGGTGCTGCTGGACGATCATGCGGACGAGCCCGCCATGCGCTGGGCGACGCGGATCGAGCTTGACCCGGCCGCCGCCCGGCTGCTCGACCTCTATCTTCCGGTGCTCCGCCCGGCCCCGGCCGACCGGCCGCGGGTCTCGGCCCATCTGGCCCAGAGCCTGGACGGCCGCATCGCCACCACCAGCGGCTGTTCGCAATGGCTGTCGGGCGAGGAAGACCTTGTTCACGCCCATCGCATGCGTGCGCTTTCCGATGCGGTGCTGGTCGGCGCCGGCACCGTCGAGGCCGATGACCCGCGCCTGACCGTGCGCCTGGTGCCCGGTCCCAACCCGGTCAGGGTGGTGATCGATGCCGGCGGGCGGCTCGAAGCCGGCCACAAACTGTTCGGGGACGGGGCCGCCCGCACCCTGGTTCTCCATGCCGCCGACGTCCCGCCCCCACCGGCGACCGATCAGGTCGAGCCGGTGGCCGTGCCGCGCCGGCCCTGCGGCACGCTGGATCCGCATCAGGCGCTGCGGCAGCTGCGGGCCCGCGGCATCCGCCGGATCTTCGTCGAAGGCGGCGGGGTCACGGTTTCCAAGCTCATTCAGGCCGGCGCGGTCGACCGGCTGCAGGTGGCGATCGCGCCGGTGCTGCTCGGCTCGGGCCGGCCGGTGCTGTGCCTGCCCGAAATCGACCATCTCGACCAGGCCATCCGCCCGCCGGTCCGCCATTTCATCATGGGCGCCGACATTCTGGTCGAATGCTGCCTGGATCTTCTCCCGCGCAATGCCGGAGGACATCCCGGATGATGACCCGCGCCCTCTGGACGGTCGCTCCCGGCCGTTTCGAGATCCGCACCGGCACGCTTGCCACCGACACCACTGGCATGATCGAAGTCCGCGCCCTGCAAAGCGCCGTCAGCCGCGGCACCGAGCGCCTGGTCGCCGGCGGTCTGGTGCCGGAAAGCGAATACGAGCGGATGCGTGCGCCGCTTCAGGAAGGCGACTTCCCCTTCCCGGTGAAATACGGCTACGCCATGGTCGGGCTGGACCCGAAGGGCGATCGCGTCTTCGTGCTCCACCCCCATCAGGACCGGTTTCTGGCCCCGGCCGCCATGCTCCGCCCGGTGCCAGACGCGGTGCCCACCGCCCGGGCGGTGCTGGCCGCCAATATGGAAACCGCGGTCAACGTGCTCTGGGATGCCGGCGCCGGGCCGGGCGACCGGATCACGGTGGTCGGCGCCGGGCTGGTCGGCCTGCTGATCGCCCGTCTCGCCCGCCGGCTGCCCGGGGCGGTGGTCGAGATCATCGACCGCGATCCCGGCCGGGCGGCGGCGGCCGCGGCACTCGACCTGCCCTTCCGCGCGCCCGATGCCGCCGCGCCGGATCGCGATCTGGTGATCAATGCCAGCGCCTCGGCCGCCGGGCTCGATCTGGCGCTCGACCTCGCCGGCATGGAGGCGCGGGTGGTAGAGGCCAGCTGGCATGGCGACCGCGAGACCCCGATCAATCTGGGCCGCGCCTTCCACGCCCGGCGTCTGAAGCTGATCTCGTCCCAGGTCGGACAGGTCTCGGCCGGCCGGCGCGCACGCTGGAGCCATGCCGACCGGCTGGACCTGGCGCTCCGCCTGCTCGACGATGCCGCATTGGATGCGCTGGTGGTCGACGAGGTCGCCTTCGCCGCCGCCCCCGCCCGGCTCGCCACCCATCTCTGCGGGCCGGATCCCGATCTGCGCGGCACGGTGCTGCGTATCGTTTATTGATCCACGCTCTCTCCCCTCTCCGCCCCCTTATCTGAGGATCTGCACCCGATGTTCACCCTCGGCGTCCGCGACCATGTGATGATCGCCCACAGTTTCCGTGGCGAGATCTTCGGCCCGGCCCAGCGTCTGCATGGCGCAACTTACGTGGTCGATGTCGAATTCAAGCGGCGGGCGCTCGACGATGACGGGCTGGTGGTCGATATCGGCCTGGCCCATCAGGCGCTGAAGGCAGCGCTGGAGCCGCTGGCCTATCGCAATCTCGACGATCTGCCGGAATTCGCCGGGCAGAACACCACCACCGAATTCCTGGCCCGCTACATTCATGGCCGGATGGCGGCCGCGATCGATGCCGGCGATCTCGGGGCCTCTGCCGCCGGAATCGATGCGATCCGGATCGTGCTGCATGAAAGCCATGTCGCCTGGGCCGCCTTCGAGGGCCCGGTCGGCGATGCCGCCCGCGCCGGCTGAAGGCTGCCGCAGGCATGCTGGACCCTGTCGATCTTCTGCTTGCGGTGCCGGGGCCGGTCGACCTCGCCACCGGCGGCTATGTCTATGACCGTCGGATCATGGCGGCGGCTGCCGGGCTTGGGGTGGTCGTCGAAACCCTGGCCCTGCCCGGCGGGCCGCCCCCTGTCGGCCCCCCGGCGCTTGCCATGCTCCGCGACCGGCTGGCCGCCGGTCCGGTCCGGGCGCTGCTGATCGACGGTCTGGCCCTGCCGGGGCTGGCGCCGCTGCTCGACGAGATCGCGCCCGCGGGCAGCGGCGGCCCGCGGCGGATCGCCCTGGTTCACCACCCCTGTGCGCTCGAAACCGGCCTCGCGCCCCAGGTCGCGGCCGATCTGGCCCGGCTGGAACGCGCGGCGCTCGCCCGGGTGGATGCGGTGGTGGCGACCAGCCCCGCCACGGCGGCCCTGCTGCGTGACCAGCGCTGGACCGATCTGCCGGTGCGGGTGATCGAGCCCGGCCTGTCGGTGGAGCCCCTCCCCCATCAGGCCGCCCGGGACGGCACCCTGCGTCTGCTGACGGTGGCCAGCCTCACGCCCCGCAAGGCGCATGAGGATCTGGTGGCGGCGCTTGGCCAGATCGGCCGCGATCACGACTGGCGGCTGGATCTCGTCGGCCCCGACACGCTGGACCCGCCCCATGCGGCCCGGGTGCGCGCGGCGATCCGGGCCGCCGGGCTGGGCGATCGGATCCGCCTGCATGGCGTGCTGTCGGGTGACGACCTTGCCCGGCGCTATGCCGCGGCCGATGTCTTCGTGCTGCCCTCGCGCTTTGAAGGCTATGGCATGGCCTTCGCCGAGGCCCTGGCCGCCGGCCTGCCGGTGGTGGCCGCCCGGGCCGGCGCGGTGCCGGAGCTGGTGCCCGACAGCGCCGGGATCCTGGTGCCACCGGGCGATGTCGATGCGCTGGCCGATGCCCTGCGGCGGCTGATGGGGGATGCCGGGCTTCGCGGGCGTCTGGCCCGGGCCGCGGCAGAGGCCGGCGCCCGCCTGCCCCGCTGGCCCGATCAGGCCCGGCGGCTGGCGACCCTGATATCGGAGGTCTGATGGGGTTCGATCCCAATTGGCTGGCGCTGCGCGCCGGTTTCGACACCGCCGCCCGGGCGACGGCGCTTGAGGCACGGCTCGCCCGCCATGTCGCCGGCCGGCACGACATCAGGGTGGTCGATCTGGGGGCCGGCACCGGTGCCGGGCTGGTGCATCTGGCGCCAAGGCTGGGGGCGCAGCTCCGCCAGTCCTGGTGTCTGGTAGAGCGTGACCCGGTGCTGATCGCCGCCGGCCGTGCCCGGCTGGCGGTCCAGCCCGAAGCCGCGGATGTCGCGGTCAACTGGCTGGAGGCGGATCTCGCCACCGCCGATCTGGCTCCGGTTCTGGAAGGTGCCGATCTCGTCCATTTCACCGCCCTTATCGATCTGGCCGGGCGCGCCTGGCTGGACGATCTGGCCGGTGCCCTGGTCCGGGCCGGCGCGCCGGTTCTGGGCGCCCTCACCTGGGACGGGCGGATGGTCTGGGATCCGGCCGCCGCCACCGATGCGGATGCGGTGGCGGGCTTCGCGCGTCATCAGCGCCGCGACAAGGGGCTGGGCGGTCCCGCGCTCGGGCCCGATGCGGCGCCGTATTTTGCCGAGGCGCTGCGGCGCCATGGTTTCGAGGTGACACTCGCCCGCTCCGACTGGGGGATCGGCCCCGACCATCCGGCGATGCATCAGGCGATGGTCGACGGCGTCGCCGGGGCCCTGGTCGATCTGGTCGATGGCGGGGAGGCGCCGGCCGGGCTGGTTGCCGATTTCCGGGCCGGCCGCGCCGCCGCCCGGCCCGGGCGGCTGGTGGTCGGGCATCTGGATCTGCTGGGCATTCCACCCTCTCCTGCCTGATCCAACACTTGCCTGATCAGGCAGGGCCCCCGTAAAACCTTGGGGGACGCCATCGACGGAAAGCGCCGCCCATGACCGCCCAGAAGCGCATCCTGCTGATCGACGACGATCCCCTGCTGCGCCAGACGCTTGCCGAGCAGCTGGCGCTCTACGAGGAATTCGCCATCGAAGAGGCGGCGAGCGGGGCCCAGGCGCTGGAGAAGGTGAAGGCGGGGCTGAAATCCACCCCCCATGACCTGGTCATTCTGGATATCGGCCTGCCCGATCTGGACGGGCGCGAGGTCTGCCGGCTGATGCGCCGCGCCGGGCTGAAGGCGCCGATCGTGATGCTGACCGGTGCCGATACCGAGGCCGACACCATTCTGGGCCTGGATGCCGGGGCGAACGACTATGTCACCAAGCCCTTCCGCTTTGCGGTGCTGCTGGCCCGGGTTCGTGCCCATCTGCGCCAGCATGAACAATCCGACGATGCGGTGTTCGCGATCGGGCCCTATCAGTTCCGCCCGGCGGTGAAGATGCTGGTCACCGAAGACGGCCGGCGCAAGATCAGGCTCACCGACAAGGAAGCCCAGATCCTGAAATATCTCTACCGCGCGGGCGACAGGCCGGTGCCGCGCGACCGGCTGCTCGACGAGGTCTGGGGCTATAATGCCGGGGTCGCCACCCATACGCTGGAAACCCATATCTACCGCCTGCGCCAGAAGATAGAGCCCGACCCGGCCAATGCCCGGCTGCTGATCACCGAGGCCGGCGGCTACCGGCTCAATCTCTGATATCCTTCAGGTCCTGACCGCGGCGGCCGCGATCTCGCGCACCAGCCGGCGCAGCCAGCGGTGGCCGTCATCCTCGCGGTGGCGGATATGCCAGGCCATGTGGCCGGGGAAACGGCCCAGATCCGCGGGCGGCTCCAGCACCTTCAGCCGCGGGTCTCCGGCCAGCCTGCGGCAGATCGCGGTCGGCAGGGTCGCGCAAAGATCGGTGGCGGCGACCAGTTCCGGGATGGCGAGGAAATGGGTCACCGAGACCGCGACCTCGCGCTCCAGCCCCAGCCGTTCCAGCACCTGGAACAGCCCCACTTTCAGCCGGCCGGGTGGCAGCAGGTTCACATGGCGCAGCCGTTCAAAGGCGGCGCGGTCCAGCCTGTCCCCTGCCGCATCGGGGTGGTCGGCGCGCAGCACGCAGGAAAGCCCGTCGGTCAGGATTTCCTGCACCACCAGCGTGTCCGGCGGATCGACGATCCGGCCCAGCGCCAGGGCGGTATCACCCGTCAGCAGCCCGGTTTCGGCCAGATCCGCGCCGAAGGGCAGCACGCGGAGCCGCACCCCCGGCGCCTCTGCCTGAACCCGCGCCACCAGCGCCGGCAGCAGCACGAATTCGGCATAGCTGTTGGCCGAGATCACGAAGCTGCGCCGCGCGGTTGCGGGATCGAAACCCTGTGCCGCCAGCACGGCATCGTCGATCCCGGCCAGCGCCCTGGTGATCGCCGGTGCCAGCGCCAGGGCCTTTTCGGTCGGCCGCATGCCATAGCGCTCACGCACGAACAGCGGGTCGCCGAACAGCACCCGCAGCCGGGTCAGCGCCCCGCTCACCGCCGGCTGGGTCATGCCCAGCCGATGGGCGGCGCGGGTCACGCTGCCTTCGTCGATCAGCGCGGCGAAGATCCGCATCAGGTTCAGATCATACATCATCAGATATCATTCTAGCTGATATCTTGCATCGGTGCCGCGAATTTGAATCCGCCCGGCCGCCTCGCCACCTGAAGGATCGACCAGGACACATCATCACCCCCATCGATGAAGGGCCGATCTCTCATGAGCCGCATTCTGTTTATCCTCACCAGCCACGACCGCCTGCTCGACGGCAAGCCCACCGGCCTCTGGCTGGAAGAACATGCCGTGCCCTTCATGGCCTTCACCGAAGCCGGGCACGAGGTCACGGTCACCTCGGTCGCCGGTGGCGACGTGCCGGTCGATCCGAACAGCACCCCCTCCCCCGATCAGGCGGCGGCCTGGGCGCCGGCGATCGCGGCGCTGAAGGACACGCCGGCCTATGATCGTATCGATACCACCGGCTTCGATGCGGTCTATCTGCCCGGCGGCCATGGCACCATGTTCGACATGCCGTTCAACCGCCGCCTGCACGATCTGCTCTTCGCCTTTGCCGATGCCGGCCGGCTGGTTGCCGCGGTCTGCCATGCACCGGCGGTGTTCGGCGACATGCGCCGGCCCGACGGCACGCCCTTCGTCAAGGGCCGCCGGCTTGCCGCCTTTACCGACAGCGAGGAAGCGGCGGTGGGCGGCACCCACAACGTGCCCTTCCTGCTCGAAACCCGGCTGAAGCAGCTGGGCGCGCTGCATGAAGGTGCCGCCGACTGGGGGGTGAAGGCCGTGCAGGACGGAAGGTTGATCACCGGCCAGAACCCGCAAAGCTCGGGCGAGGTGGCGCGGCTGGTGCTGGCCGCGCTTTAAGACGCCGACGGTCCCTCAGATACGGCTTCCGTCAGAATTACGGCTTCCGTCAGACATCGTCATAGACCGGCGCCCGCTTCTCCGTCAGCGCGGCATAGCCTTCCCGCGCTTCGGCAGAGGTGAAGCTGGCGCCGATCTCTGCCACCGCCGCCGCCCGGTCCAGCCGGCCGGCGGCGATGTCGTCCAGCAGGCGCTTGAAATTGCGCACCGTCCGCGGGGCCAGCCCGGCGATGCGGGCGACATGGGCGTCGACCGCGGCGGCCAGCGCCCCCTCTTCCCCGCCGGTCAGCTGATCCAGAAAGCCGATGCGCAGCAGCTCGTCCGCTTCCATCGGCTCGGCCAGGGCCAGCAGGCGTTTGGCGGCGGTGATGCCCAGTCTGGCAACGAAACGCTCAAGCCCCGTCACGTGGTACATCACCCCGATCCGGGCCGGCGGTGCCACCGCCCGGCTGGCGGGGGTGCCGATGCGGATGTCGCAGGCCAGCGCCAGATCCACCCCGCCGCCATGGACCCCGCCATTCAGCGCGCAGATCGTGGGCACCGCCACCCGGGCCACCCGTTCGCACAGCTTTTCCAGCGGGTTGTCGGTCCAGTCCACCCCGGCCAGATCGTCAAAGGCGACGCCGGAACAGAAGGTTCCGCCTTCGCCCGTCAACACCATCACCCGCACGCCGCGCGTGGCCTCGGCCTGATCGATCAGCCCGATCAGCGCCGGGATCTCGCGCATCAGCAGCGCATTGCGCTTGGCCGGCCGGGTCAGGGTCAGGGTGGCGCGCGGCCCCGCAATCTCCAGGCGGGCGGTCTCGATCATCCGGCAGGTCCTTTCGGGCTGGAATGGCATGGGGCTGATCGACGCATGGTTGATCGAAGCCCGTCCCGGATCAAGCCTTCAGGATGACGCCGCCCTCCCCGCCGGTCTCGTTTGCTCAATCCCGCTTCTTGGGCGGCCGGCCGCGGCGGCGGCGCAAGGGGGAACGGCGCCCCTCGGCACCGGGCACGACACCGTCGCAGGCGTCGGCGATGTTCCGGACGGCCGCGGCCAGGGCCTGCCGCCGCCCCGGATCCTCAATCCGGGCATAGGCGACCAGCAGATCCTGAAGCTGGCGATCCTCGGTGGTGACGGGCGTGCCGGCCGACAATGTGGCGGGTGCCTCGGCCAGCTGGTCGCCGCTCAGCCAGGCTTCCAGATCCGTGCCGGTCGGCAGGCCGTCGAAGAAATAGGCGACCGGCACGCCCAGGAAGGTGGCGGCGATATACAGCCGGCCGGCGCTGATCCGGTTCAGGCCGCGTTCGTATTTCTGCACCTGCTGAAAGGTCAGGCCAAGGGCTTCGCCCAGCTGATGCTGGCTGATTTCCCGCATCTGGCGCAGGGCCAGAAGGCGCGCGCCGACATGGGCATCGATCATCTGGGCGCTGGCCGAGCGGATTTCCGGGTCGATCATCACCGGTTCCACGGGGGGCCAGTCGGGCACCCCGCCATCGGCGATCAACTGGTCCCCCGGCCCGCGTCTGCGGCCCTTCGGTGCCGATATGGCCTTCTCGACCGATATGGTCTTCTCGACCGATATGGCCGTCCCGACCGGTATGGTCTGCCGGGTCTCTGCACCTTCCCGCATCTCGCTGCGCTTCTGTGTCGGTCTGGTCTGGCGCTTGGGGCCGTCATGCTGGTTGTCGTCGGTCATGGCCAAGGGGTCCGTTGGTCACTGTGGGGGATGGGAGGGCCGGGCATGCGGACCACCACGATCGCGGGGCGGACCGGCGGCGGCGCGCAGTCCGGCCGCCGGGCCGGGCGGGCGGCGATAGGCCAGGGCCTCGCTCAACTGGGGGCGGCCGATCCGCTGGCGGCCGGCCAGATCGGCGATGGTCAGCGCAACCCGCAGAACCCGGGTCACGCCGCGCGCCGACAGACGAAGGCGTTCCGATGCGCGCAGCATCAACTCCCGTGCCGGTTCGTCCAGGGCGGCGGCCTGATCAAGGGCCGTGCCTTCCAGCTCGGCATTGGTCATCGGCCGGCGCAGATGGGCCGGGGTGTCGTCCAGGCCGGCCAGGCCGCGATTGCGGGCATCGGCACGGGCGCGTACCGCCAGCACCCGCGCCCGGATCGGGGCGCTCGCTTCTCCCGGGCCATGGGCCAGGATTGCGGCCGGCGGTGTCGGCGCCAGTTCGATCGTCATGTCGAAACGGTCGAGCAGCGGGCCCGAGAGGCGGCTTTGGTAATCGGCCGCGCAGCGCGGCGCGCGATTGCAGGCCAGCATCGGGTCGGCGACATGGCCGCAGCGGCAGGGATTCATCGCCGCCAGCAGCTGAACGCGGGCCGGATAGGACACATGCATCGCTGCCCGCGAGACCACCGCCTCGCCGCTTTCCACCGGCTGGCGCAGGGCTTCCAGCGTCGGCCGGGCGAATTCGGGCAGTTCGTCCAGGAACAGCACCCCGCCATGGGCCAGGCTGATTTCGCCCGGGCGGGCGCGGTTGCCGCCGCCGACCAGGGCAGCGGCCGATGCCGAATGATGCGGGTCGCGGAAGGGCCGGCTGATTCTGGGCCGCACCTGCCCACGGCCGGCTACGCTTTCAATCAGGCACAGATCCAGCGATTCCGCTGGCGCCAGCGGCGGCAGCAGGCCGGGCAGCCGTCGGGCCAGCATGGATTTGCCGGCGCCGGGCGGGCCGATCATCAGCAGATTGTGCCGGCCGGCCGCGGCGATCTCCAGCGCCCGCCGTGCCACCGGCTGGCCGCGGATATCGGCCATGTCGGGCAAAGGCGGCTCTCCGTCCAGCCGCGGCTCTGGCGGGGTGGGCAGCGTGCTGCGCCCGGTCAGATGCCCCAGCAGGCCCAGCAGGTCGGGGGCTGCGATCACCGCATGGCGGTCGCCTGCCCAGGCGGCCTCCTCTGCCGAGGCGGCCGGGCAGATGATCCGCCGGCCGGTTTCGGCCGCAAGCACCGCCGCCGGCAGCACGCCGGCCACCGCGGCAAGCGTGCCGTCCAGCGCCAGTTCGCCCAGGGCCAGATGGCCGTCCAGCACGCCGGACGGCAGGGCGCCGATGCCCAGCATCAGGGCGAGCGCGATCGGCAGATCGTAATGCGAGCCTTCCTTGGCCAGGCCCGCCGGGGCCAGATTGACCAGGATGCGCCTGGCCGGCAGGGTCAGCCCCAGCCGACCCAGTGCCGCCCGCACCCGTTCGCGGGCTTCGGTCACCGCCTTGTCGCCCAGGCCGACCACCGCAAAGGCCGGCAGCCCGGCCGAGATCGCCACCTGGACCTCGACCGGGACGGCGCGGATGCCGGTGAGCGCGATGGTATCGACGCGCGCGGTCAACGGCACCGCTCCCGGTTCCGGGCTGCAAGGCCACCGGTGCATCTGTCGATCCGGGTCGGTGGATCAGTCCACAACGTCCGCACGCACGAACCCCTTCGCGACACGCCATGGGCGGGTGGCGTGTTGGCTTTCCTCAGAGTCTGTTCTACCTGATCGTTAGTCGACCACCATGATTTCGTCAATAATCATGGGGATAAAACGAAGCTATCAGAGTCATTTACAGCTAATGCGTGTTCATGCACAAGCATAAATACCTTGACGTGTAACTGGAGAGGCGGGACTACTATAACGAGCAGATTATTACTAATTTACTTCTTTGAGAAGAATTTCACCCGGTTCGGGCGGTTAAGTATGGGGAATGAACCCGGTCAGGTGGCTTCACGGTTTTGGCTGAAAATTGGCGGATGTACAGCTTTCTTAATCTTCAACCCCGATGAAGGTTTATTCATACATCATGCGCGAACCTGCCGTCTGGAAAAAATATACGATGCATCAAGCCCATCGAATAATCTGCGATGTGATGATACGCGCTTCGCGCCACTTTATCTTATCATCCGGCAGTTCAGGCGGGACTTATACCGCATGGGTTGTGCCGGACCGGCTGCGGGAGAGCCGTCCTTGTTTTGTCCATCGAAACTTTTAAATGGAACGACACAATTCAGTGTCGGAATACTCAGAAACCGCCTTGTGCCGTCGAAGGCCGGTACCGGTTCAGGCGAGCAGCGTCTCCGTCGGCTGCGGCATCCTGGCCCGGTGCAGCGCGGTTTCCAGCGCCCGGGCCAGGTCGCGCCGTTCCTCGGGCGTCAGGAAATGGCCGATGATCAGCCGCCGGCCATGGCTGGTGAGGGCCAGTTCGCGCGGGCCGAAGCCGTCTTCCTCGCCCGCATCGGGCTCCACCAGTTCCACCCGCAGCCAGTAGGGCTGAAAATCATGGGCGCGGGTGCGGCCGCGATGGTCGGTCTGTTCCACCCGCAGCCGTTCATGGGTCAGGCGCAGCCTTTCAAACGCGCGGCCGCTGATATAGCTGGCGCGGAAGCCCAGCCAGACCAGCAGGATTTCCAGCCCGCAGAAGCCGAAAACCGGCCAGGCGCCCAGCGTCATGAAATAGATGCCCATGGGCGCGAGCACGCCCGCGAGGCCGAACATCACCCATCTGAACCCGCTGGGCGGCAGGGAGCGATGGGGCGTCAGCAGCGCGTCGAAAATGAGCGGACCTTCAGGGGATGGCCGGCTCTCGTCTCTGGTCTCTGGCTGGCTCATGGCTTCAGTATATGGAGCGGCCGGGCGGCCCGCCAAGCCGTTATTCTTCAGGCACCTGGGGCCCCCTCGCGCGTGGGTGTCGCGCCCGCTTCCCAAGGCCCGCCCGAGCGGCTATCGTCACCGCCCATGAAGCGCGCCGATGTCGAAGAATTCTTCCGCCGGCTCTCTGCCGCCGATCCGGCGCCCGAGACCGAGCTTGCCTATGGCAACGTCTACCAGCTGCTGGTGGCGGTGGTGCTGTCTGCCCAGGCGACCGATATCGGCGTCAACAAGGCGACCCGGCTGCTGTTCCAGCAGGTCTTCACCCCGGCCGAAATGCTGGAGCTGGGGGAAGAGGGCCTGCGCGCCCACATCAAAACCATCGGCCTGTTCAATGCCAAGGCGAAGAACGTCATCGCGCTCAGCCGCATTCTGGTGGAGCAGCATGGCGGCGAGGTGCCGCGCGACCGTGCTGCCCTGGAGGCCCTGCCCGGGGTCGGCCGCAAGACCGCGAATGTGGTGCTGAACGTGGCCTTCGGCGAGCCGACGATTGCGGTCGACACCCATATCTTCCGGGTCGGCAACCGCACCGGCCTCGCCCCCGGCAAAACCCCGCTCGACGTGGAGCGCGGGCTGGAGCGTCGCGTGCCGAAGCACTATCGCCTGCACGCCCATCACTGGCTGATCCTGCACGGCCGCTATGTCTGCAAGGCCCGCAAGCCCGACTGCCCCGCCTGCATCGTGGCCGATCTCTGCCGCTATAAGGACAAGACCCCGGCCGCCACCGCCTGAGCCGGCTGGACCGGGTTTCGGCTCATTATGCGAAAAGATTCTATCTTAAGTAATGTTAATACCGATTGACTCCCTTTTTGGTTACGGTGACCTTTAGCACACTTGGTCCGTAGCATGGGAGATGCTCCTCATGATGAAGAAGCTCGACAGGCAGACGAAATACGCCGTGGTTCCGGTGGAGAAGCTGCGCGCGATCAACCCGCTCGACGATCGGGAGGTCGTGGAGGCGCAGAAGGGCGTCACCGACGACATGATCAAGGCGCTCGAAGAGATGGTGAACGCCGCCAAGGCCGGCCGGCTGCAGGGCGATGGCGTGCTCGCCATCGGTGCGCTCGCCTGGGCCGTGGTCGACGTCTGACCCGACCGGTCGCCACCCCGGCCCCGAGGCCGGGGTGGCCCCTTCTGCGACGAGGCCCCCGCTTATGCCCGGATCTCCGCTTCTGCTCGCCCCGCGCGCGCCCCGGACGCGTCGCTTCTGGGTCACGACCGATGAGGCCGGTATCGGGCCGGCGCAGGCGCCCGACATGGCGCTGCCGGGCGCCTTCCGCCTGAACCTGCCCGATGGCGGCGGCTGTCTCGACACCTTCCGGGCGGGGGCGCTGGCGCTGGATGCGGTGGCGGATGCGGCCGATGCGCGGGGGCTGGGCGGCCCGGCCGGGGCTGTGGCCCTGCGTGCGGCGGCCGGCCGGCTGGCGGCGGTTGCCGAACGCGATCGCCGGCTGGACGTGCATGACGATCTGGACACGGCCATTCTGGGCAATGGCGGGGCGCTGGCGGCCCTGCGGCGGGTCAGCCGCGAAAGCGCCCGCAGTTCGACGGCGATCGACGAGGCCGCCCGGCTTCTGGCCCGGGGGCTTGAAAGCCTGGGGCCGGTGGTGGTGGTGGTGCCCGATGCCATGCGCATCGACCGGCCCAGCCTGAAGATCCTGGCCCGTGCCGCCCTGCTGGCGCCGGCCGACAGCCGGGTGGGCTGGGTGTGGCTGCAATCGGCGGGCACGGGGCCGGCCGGTTATCGCGCGGCGCGCAGCGCCTTCCTCGCCGGTCTGCAGGGGGTGGTCGACCCCGACATGCTGGCCGCGCCGCCGGCGCCGGCGGGCATGACGGCCGGGCCGGATCCGGACCGGGGGCCGCGCGGCAGCGCCCGCACCATCGCCGGTGCCTGTGCCTGGCTGGCCGATCAGAATTACGACGCCTGCCTGGTCTGGTCGGCGGATCAGGCAGGCCGCCGGACGGCCCCTGACGAGGTGGATCATCACCGACTGCTGGCGCTGGTGCTGACCAATCTGGGCCGCCACGATGCCGCCATCGCCGAGCTGGAGGCCGCGGTCGCGAAGGCGGCGCGGCCGGGCATGCGGGCGCATCTGCTCTATATGCAGGCGCTGCTCCACGCCAAGCGGAGGTTCGATCTGGAGCGCAGCGATGTCTGTCTGGCGCAGGCGCATGCGGAACTGGGTCTGCTGATGCCCGGCGGGACGGATGCGATCGGGGGCGGCGATGTCGCGATGGAGCGGGCCTGGCTGCACAACGGCCAGGCGATGAACGCGCTGCTCCGGGCCCGTTTCGCGCGCCGGCCGGTGGCGGAGGCCTTCCCCGAGGCCTATCGGCATCTGTGCACGGCCTTCGAGGCGGTGCGCGAGGGCCGTTCCCCCGACCGGACCTATCTGCGCTTCAACCTGCTCGGCAATATGAGCAAGCTGATGGAGATCCGGGGCGAATACGCCGTGGCGCTCGATCTCATCGCCCGCACCTTCGGCGATGTGCTGGACACGGTCGAAGAGGCGGGCGGCACCTGGGGGGCCGACCACTGGGGGGCGTCGCGCAGTGCCATGCAGGCCGCCATCATGGCCCGGTCGGGCGATCGGGCGGGGGCGCTGCCGCTGTTCCGGGCGGCGCTGGATGCCATGAACCGGGCCGACCGGCCGCTGGCGCGCGAAATGCTGCAGCGCTCGGTGGGCTGTGCCCTGCTGGATCTGGGGCGGGTGGACGAGGCCGCCGAGGTCTTCGCCGAGGGGCTGGCGGCGGCGCTGGACCAGCGCAACCGCACCGGTGCCG
Organism: Tistrella sp.; assembly: GCF_002684955.1. Lineage (NCBI taxonomy): Bacteria > Pseudomonadati > Pseudomonadota > Alphaproteobacteria > Geminicoccales > Geminicoccaceae > Tistrella > Tistrella sp. The sequence continues at coordinate 25,618 of NZ_NYWI01000052.1, forward strand.
GCATCCACGGCGCCGGTCTGGCCGTGGCCAGGGCCAGCCGTGGCCAGACCGCGGCGGCACGTGATCTGGTCATGGAACTCGGCCAGGAAGACGGGCTCTGGCTGGTCGATCCCGACGCCGCCCATGCCGGCGATCTTTCGGGCCTGCGGCCGCCGGCCAGCTATGCCGGGCTTGCAACCAGCATTCCCGAAGTCGATCTGGAAGAGCTGCATCCGGTGAGCATCGCCCGGGTTCTGCACGGCAGTGCCGCCGATATCGGCCGGGTGCAGCGCCGCCATGTGGCCGGCGACGAGCCCGCCCGGCGGGCGGAGCCGGTCAGGGAGGACGCATGACCACGATCCGGGCCGATGCCGCCCGCGGGCCGGGGCCGAAACATGTCGCCGTCTTCGGCACCGGGCAGATCGGCACCTTCACCATCCGTGCCCTCCGCGCGCGCGGCCATGCGGTCAGTGCCGCCGACCGGCGGCCGGATGCGGGCTATCTGCAGCGGTTCGGCCGCCATGCCGGGCCGGTCGAGGTGCTGGACATCCGCGATGCCGCGGCGGTGGCGGACTTCCTGGCCAGCATCGGGAAGGTGGATGCGCTGATCTCGGCCGCGGGCATGACCGGCGGTCTGGTGGCGGCCGATCCGGATGCGGCACTGGCGATCGCGACCACCGGCACCCGCACCCTGCTGGATGCCGCGGCCGCGGCAGGCATTCCCCGGGTGGTGGTGGTCAGCAGCCTGGCGGTCTATGGCCCGCCCCCGCCCGGGGTGGCGGCGCTGGCGGAAGACATGCCCGCCCGGATGCCGCCCACCGCCTATGGCCGGATCCTGGCCGCCATGGAGCGGGTGGTCGCCGACCATCCGGGTGGGCTCGACCGGGTGGTGGCGCGGGTGGCGGGGGTTTACGGCCCCAACCGCTATGGGCATGGCAGCCATTCCTCGGTGCTTGTGGAACGCATGCTGTTCTCGGCCGCCCAGGGCTATCCGCTGCGCCTGCAGGGCGATGCGGGGGATACCGACGATCTGGTCTATGTCGAGGATGTGGGCGAGGCTCTGGCCAGGGCGGCCGCCGTTCGTCCAGCTGCGGTTCGTGCTGCCCCGGCCGCCCCCGGCGGGCCGGAGGTGGTGAATGTCGGCACCGGCGGCGTGTCCACCGTTTCCGAGCTGATCGACGGGCTCGGCGCCCTGTTCGGCGGGATCGACGTCACCCTGCTGCCGCCCGATCCGCCGCGGCCGCCGATCCGGCGGATACCGCTTGCGACCGGTCGGCTGGATGCCCTGCTGGGCCTGCGCCCCCGGCCGCTTGCCGCGGGGCTGCGCGCCTATCTGACCGAAACCGGCCTTGCAGCCCCTGAACCGGCCGACGCGCCCGGGCCCGGAGGATCCGTATGACCGCTGCCCCGCATCTTCTGGCACTCTGCGGATCGATGAAGCCGGCCCCGGGCGACCAGCGCCCCTCGGCCTGCCGGTCGATCCTGCGTGCCGCCACCGGCCTGGTGTCGTCGGTCTTTCCGCATATCGAGATGATGGACATCCGCGAGGCCGCCCTGCCGCCCTTTCAGGGCCTGGCGCCCGGCGACCATCCCGATCCGCGGGTGATGGACTGCCATGCCCGGATCCGTGCCGCGTCGGGGCTGATCCTGTCGGTCCCCGCCTATTGGGGCGGGGTCGGCGGGGCGTTCAAATCCTTCGTCGAGACGGTTTCGGGGCCGGCCTATGATACCGGTGCCGCCTCTCCGTTTGCCGGCCTGCCGGCGGTGGGGTTGATCGTGGGGGCCGATCGGGCCTCTGCCGAAGCCGCGGCGGCGCAATTGCCGGTCATCCTGGGTGCGCTGGGGGCGGGCCTCGCCTCGCCGCTGGTGGTGGTCGACGATCCGGCCGCACCGGGGGCTGCGGCTGCGGCGGTGCAGCGGCTGGTGGGCGCGGTGGCCGGGCTCGCCCGTGATCTGGTCGCCACCGACGAGGTCCGCGGATGAGCGTCGCCGCCCTCATCGATCATGCCGGCGCGATCCTGGTAGCGGGCGGGCTGCTGGACCAGGCCGCCCCCTTCGACGAGGCGGCCTATCAGGCGGCGGTGGCGCCGGTAGAGACCGGATTCGTGGTCCCCGCCACCACGATTTCCGGGCTGATGCGCCGCTTCCTGTTTCACGTCGCGGCACAATCGGGGGCGCCCGCGATCTACGGGGCCGGCACCCATGTCGGTTTCGCCTTCGCCTTCCTGGCGCTGGGCCGGGCGCAGCGCCCCGGCCGGTTTCAGGCCTGCGGCATCGATATCGATCCGGCCGCAACCCGCATCGCCGCAGACAATGCCCGTCTCCTGCCGCCGGATCTGCCGCTCGTCTGCCGCACCGCCGATGCGGTGGCCGATCTTGCGGCCGACACCGCCCCGATCGGGCTGCTGTTCATCGATGTCGATGATCCCGAGACCCGCAAGGGGCTTTATCCGGCGGTGCTGGCCGCGGCCCGGCCGCGGCTGCAGCCGGGGGCGCTGATCCTGGCCCATGATCCGCTGGTGCCGCAATTCGCGCAGGATTTCGCCGCCTATCATGGTCAGCTCCGTGATGATGCAGGCATTCTGGGCCCGGTGGTCCTGCCGCTCGACGAATGCGGCCTCTCGGTCGCCCGGGTGGTGTCGTGACCCGGGCGACCGCGTCCTCGTCCCCCGTCATGGGTAGCGGCGGCGATCCTCTGCCGCCGCTCGATCTGTCGCTGGGCGTGATCGATCCCGAGCTGCTGCCGGCAGTGGCAGACGGGGCGGGCGCCCCGCCCGCCCTGCAGGGCCGCTACGCGCCGCGGGCCGGGCTGCCGCCGCTCCGCCAGGTGCTGGCGGCGATGGAAGGGGTGGCGCCCGATCAGATCGTGATCACCACCGGGGCCTCGATGGCGCTGACTGCGGCCTTCGCCACCCTGCCCGCCGACCGGCCGATCCTGCTGCCGCGCCCGGGCTTTCCGGCCTATGCCAATATCGCCCGTTTCCTGGGCCGGCCGGCTGCGTTCTACGACGTCATGCCGCCGGCCGATCCTGTGGCGGCCATCGCCGCCGCCATTGCCGCCGCCCTGGCCGCAGGCCCGGCGCCGGCGGCGGTGGTGGTGAACACCCCGGGCAACCCGCTGGGCAATCTGCTGGATGCCGATCAGGTGGCCGCGATCCAGGCGCTCTGCCGGCAGGCCGATACGCTGCTGATCGTGGATGAAACCTATGCCGGGCTGATCTTCGACGATCCGGCGGGCCGGGCCTATATCGGCCGGGGCTGCCCGCCCGGCATGCTGCGCATCCTCAGTTTTTCCAAGAAATACCGCATGGCGGGGGCCAGGCTCGGCTATGTGGTGGGTGCGGCCGACCATCTGGCCCGGATCACCGATGTGCACTGGACCTTCGCGATGTCGGCGCCGCTGGATGCCCAGATCATGGCCGCCGGTATCATCGCCCGCGGCGGGCCGGCCGATCTGTCGCCGGTGCTCCGCGATCTTGGCCGGCAGGCGGTGGAACGGCTGGCCGGGACCGGCGCCGTCGCCCTGCCGCCCCGCGGCGGGCCGGTGCTGTGGGTCGGGGTGCCTGACTGGCCCGGCGACAGCCGCAGCCTTGCCGGCCTCTGTGCCCGGGCGGGGGTGCTGGTCGCACCCGGGGCGGCTTTCGGCATCGACCAGCCGCCGGCGATCCGCTGCTGTTTCGCGGTGCCGCGCCCGCGGCTCGATCTGGCGCTCGACCGGCTTGTCCCGCTTTTTGCCCGCCTGGCAGACCGCTAGCCGGTGCGCGCGCGTCCCACGGTCTTCGAAGGTGATTGCGATGGCCCCCTCGTCTCCAGCCTCCCCCTCATCACCGGCATCCACCGTTCTCGTGATCGCGGGCAGCCTGCGGCGGCCGTCTCACACCCATGGTCTCTGTCGCGGGATCGCCGACCGGCTGCAGGCGGCCGGGCTGGTGCCGGTGGTGTTCGACATGCGCGACACCCCCCTGCCGATGGCCGATCCGGCCTGGCATCACCAGCCGGCCGATCATCCCGATCCGCGGGTGAAGCAGCTGGTCGCCGCGGCAGATGCGGCGGCGGCGATCGTGCTGGCCAGCCCCATCTATCACAACGGCCCGAGCGGGGGGCTGAAGAACGCGCTCGACCTGATGGCGATTCCGCAATTCGCCTACAAACCCGTGGGCCTGGTCAGCCATGGCGGTGCCCGCACCACCCAGGCGGTGGAACAGATGCGGATCTGGACCCGCGGCCTGCTGGGCCATGCGATCGCCACCCAGGTGTGCAGCGACGGGCGCGATTTCACCCCGGCCGCCGATGGCGGCGATCCGGTGCCCGGCGCCGATCATCTGGTTCAGCGCATGGACCGTTTCGTGCGCGAGCTGGTGGTGATGGCGCAGGTGATGCAGGTGGCCCGCCGGGCGCTGATCTGACCCTGGGGCCGCCCGATCGTTTCAGCCGGGCAGCGTGCCGGCCACGATGTCGCGCCCCTCGTCGATGGCCGACAGCACGGCGCCGGCGATCTCGTCATGGGTCAGCCAGCGGTGGAAGCGCCCGTCCTCGGTCACCGCCCCCAGCTTCACCGTCAGATAGCGGCAGCGGGGCGGCCTGCCCTCGGGGTGCGGCAGGGCGGCACGGAACGCTGCCGGATCGGGGGCGGCGCTGCTCAGCACATGGACGATCGTGCAGTCGGTGCGGGCATAGCGGTCCAGCAGCCGGTCGGTCGCGGCCTTGCCCGTGCCATGCATCCACAGCACCACCAGATCCACCCGGCATCCCGCGGTCGCCGCCACCACCCCGTCGACGAAGGCATCGGTGTCGCGCCAGTCCAGGTCGACCGGCAGGATCCCCATCTCGGCCGGCGCCGCGGCCAGGCTGTGGCTGGCATGGCGTGCCACGGCCACGGTGCGCGTCGATCGCGCGGCCACTTCGGCCAGCACCCGGGCGAGCATGCCGGTCGCACCGATCAGCAGGCTGGTGTCGTAACGTGTGGGGGTCATGGCATCCGCCTCCCATGGGAACACCGTGGTTCAGGGCGAGTATATAACTTTAAATTGAAAACCGGGTGCCCGCCCGATGCCGGAGACGAAAACAGGCCGGCAGCGTGGGCTGCCGGCCTGTCGTCCTGTCGATGATCTGCGCGACGCCGGCTCACTTGCCGGCGCGGGCAACACCTTCCTCGATCAGCCGCTTGGCGGTGTCGATGTCGTCCCAGCCGGTGACCTTCACCCACTTGCCCTTCTCAAGGTCCTTGTAGCGGGTGAAGAAATGCTCGATCTGGCGGATCAGCAGCTCCGGCAGGTCGGTATAGCTCTGGACATGGTCGTAGAGCGCCGAGACCTTCTGATGCGGAACGGCCAGGATCTTTTCATCCATGCCGCTCTCGTCTTCCATCTTCAGCACGCCCACCGGCCGCGCGCGGATCACCGAGCCCGGCACGACCGGATAGGGCGTCACGACCATCACGTCCACCGGGTCGCCGTCATCGCCCAGGGTGTTGGGGATGAAGCCGTAATTGGCCGGGTAGAACATCGGCGTGGCGACGAAACGGTCGACCAGGATGGCGCCGCTGTCCTTGTCCAGCTCGTACTTCACCGGATCGGCGTTGGCAGGGATCTCGATGACGACATTGATGTCCGCAGGCACCGCGCGGCCGGCGGCGATCTTGGTCACGTCCATTGGTCGGGCCTCTTTCCCCGGTGGTACAGAAATGGCGATGTACACCCGGGGGTCGAGACGGGACGGCCGGGTGCGACCTCGCCGATCGATGCGCTAGATAGCACGATCTGCGGTTCTGCGCGAGACGAGCCGCAGCAGGATCAGCCCTGGAATCGCCGCAACCGTGGTTGCGAGGAAGAAGGCCGACCAGCCGAGTTCCTCGGCCATGATGCCGCTCGACGACGACAGCCAGGTCCGTGCCACCGCCATGAAGGACGACAGCAGCGCATATTGCGTGGCGGTGTAAGAGACGTTGCACAGGCTGGACATGTAGGCCACGAACACCGCCGTCCCCATGCCGCCGGCCAGGTTCTCGAAGCCGATCACCGCCGCCAGCACCGCGACATCGGGGCCCGCCTCTGCCTGGACCATGAAGGCCAGGTTCGACAGCGCCTGCAGGATGCCGCAGATCCAGAGCGAGCGGACGGTGCCCAGCGCCCCAAGCAGCGTGCCGCCGGCCCAGAAGCCGACCATCGAGGCCCAGAAGCCGAACAGTTTGGAAATCTCGGCGATCTGGGTCTTATCGAAGCCGATATCGACCAGGAAGGGGTTGGTCATCACCCCGGCCAGGCTGTCGCCGAATTTGTAGAAGGCGACGAAGGCCAGGATCAGCCAGGCATGGGGCCGGACCAGGAATTCCTGGAAGGGGGCCACCACCGCGGCATGCAGCCAGGCGCCGGCACGGCCGATCGGCCCCTTTGCACCCAGCCGTTCCAGCAGCCGTCCGGCCCGGGCTTCGGCCTCGGCCGCATGGCTGCGATCCACCCGGGGTTCGGGGCCCGCCAGCACCGCCAGAACGCCCAGGCCCATCGCCGCCGCCATCACGGCATAGGCGGTGAACCAGTCGAAATAGGCGGCGAGATAAAGCGCCCCGGCGCCCGAGGCGAGCATGCCCAGCCGATAGCCGAACACCACCATCGCTGCACCGGCGCCCTGGCGGTCTTCGGGCAGGCGTTCCACCCGATAGGCATCGATGACGATGTCCTGGCTGGCCGATGAAAAGGCCAGCAGCACCGCCCAGAGCGCGGTGGTCCAGGGGTCGGCGGCAGGGTTGGACAGCCCCAGCCCCAGCATGGTCAGGATAACCGCCGCCTGGGTCAGCAGCAGCCAGGACCGGCGGTGGCCGAACAGCCGGGCCAGGCCCGGCAGCCGCAGCTGGTCGATCAGCGGCGCCCAGATGAATTTGAGCGCATAGGGCGTCCCCACGGCGGCGAACAGGCCGATCGCCGCCTTGGAGATGCCGTCTTCCGTCAGCCGAACGCTGAGCGTGCCGAAGCTGAGCGCCAGCGGCAGACCGCTCGCAAAGCCCAGCAGCAGGATCTGGATGAGGCGCGGCTCCAGATAGATCCGCGCCCCGGCAAGGAAGCGGCTGCCCCTGCCTGTCTGATCCCTGCCCTCGCCACCATCGGGTGTCGTCATGCGGGCATCCGTCCGACGGGTGGGATCAGGCCGAAGCGACGGCGCGGGCCGCCTTCTTGCGGTCGTTGGGGTCCAGGAAGCGCTTGCGCAGCCGGATCGACTTGGGCGTCACCTCGATCAGCTCGTCCTCGTCGATATAGGCGATCGCCTCTTCCAGGCTCATGATCTTCGGCGGCGTCAGGCGGATGGCGTCGTCCTTGCCGGCCGAGCGGATATTGGTCAGCTGCTTGGCCTTCAGCGGGTTGACGTCCAGGTCGTTGCCGCGCGAATGCTCGCCAATCACCATGCCGCCATAGACCCGGGTCTGGGGCTCGACGAACAGGATGCCGCGCTCCTCCAGGTTCCACAGCGCATAGGCGACCGCCTCGCCGGTGCCGTTGGACACCAGCACGCCGTTGCGCCGGCCTTCCACCTCACCCTTGTGCGGGCCGTAATGCGAGAACAGCCGGTTCAGCACGCCGGTGCCGCGGGTGTCCGACAGGAACTCGCTGCGATAGCCGATCAGGCCGCGCGACGGTGCCATGAACACGATCCGGGTCTTGCCGCCGCCCGAGGGGCGCATATCGGTCATTTCGGCCCGGCGCAGGCTCATCTTCTCCACCACGACGCCCGAATACTCTTCGTCGACGTCGATGTGGACTTCCTCGATCGGCTCTTCCAGCTGGCCGGTCTCGGCATTCTCGCGGAACAGCACGCGCGGGCGCGAGATCGACATCTCGAAGCCTTCGCGGCGCATGGTCTCGACCAGCACGCCCAGCTGAAGTTCGCCGCGGCCGGCGACCTCGAAGGCGTCCTTGCTCGGCAGCTCGGTCACGCGGATCGCGACATTGCTTTCCGCCTCGCGGAACAGCCGGTCGCGGATCATGCGCGAGGTGACCTTGTCGCCTTCCTGGCCGGCCAGCGGGCTGTCGTTGACCGAGATGCTGACCGCCATGGTCGGCGGATCGATCGGCCGGGCGGCCAGCGGCTCGGTGATGCCGACGGCGCCGATGGTGTCGGCGACCGTGGTCTTCGACAGGCCGGCGATGGAGACGATGTCGCCGGCTTCCGCCTGGTCCACCGCTTCGCGCTTCAGCCCGTCGCTGCGCAGGATCTTGGTGATCCGCGCATCCTCGACCAGCGTGCCGTCACGGCGCAGCGCCCGGACGGCCTGGTTCATCTTCACGACGCCCGAGGCGACCCGGCCGGTCAGCACGCGGCCGATATAGGGGTCGCTCTCGATCATGGTCGCGAGCATGGTGAACGGCGCGTCGCGGTCCACATCCGGGGCCGGCACGTGGGCGACGATCAGGTCGAGCAGCGGGTGCAGGTTCTCGCCCGAGGTCACCGGCTCCATCGAGGCCCAGCCCGACCGGCCCGAGGCATAGGCCACGGGGAAGTCCAGCTGGTGCTCGTCGGCACCCAGTGCCGCGAACAGGTCGAAGACCTCGTCGAGCACGGTGTCGGGGCGGGCGTCGGGGCGGTCCATCTTATTGACCACCACGATCGGACGCAGGCCCTTGGCGAGCGCCTTGGAGAGCACGAACTTGGTCTGGGGCCGCACGCTTTCGGCCGAATCGACCAGAAGCAGGGCGCCGTCGACCATGTCGAGGATCCGCTCGACCTCACCGCCGAAATCGGCGTGGCCGGGGGTGTCGACGATGTTGAGGCGGTAATCCTTCCAGGCGACTGCCGTGCATTTGGCCAGGATGGTGATGCCGCGCTCGCGCTCGAGATCGTTCGAGTCCATCGCCCGTTCGGCGAGCTGCTGGTGGGCGCGCACGGCGCCGCTCTGCTGGAGCAGGGCGTCGATCAGCGTGGTCTTGCCGTGGTCGACGTGGGCGATGATCGCGAGATTGCGCAGGACGGTCATACGGGTCTGACAAGCCTTGAGAGACGACGGCGGCACCTCTTGTGCCGCCGTCCGCCCGCTTGGGCCCCGGTTCAGGCCGATCGCGCGACGAGATCCGCGATCGAACCGGCAGGGCGCGGGCCGATTTGGCCGATGATCCCGGCAGCCGCCAGGCCGCCGAGCCGGGCGGACCGCGCGAGATCGAACCCGTGGGTCAGCCCGTAAAGGAAACCAGCCGCATAGAGATCACCGGCGCCGGTGGTATCCACCACCGCCTCAACCGGGCTCGCCTCCACCACGACCGGCGCCCCCTCGCGGGGCACGATCACCGATCCGTGTTCGCTGCGGGTCAGCGCCGCAATCTCCACCCGGCCCGCCACCGAACGCATGGCCGCGTCGAAGTCGTCGGTCTCCGCAAGCGCGGCGATCTCGGCTTCGTTCGCGAACAGGATGTCGATGTGGTCGTCGATAAGCCGGTGGAACTCGGCACGGAAGCGGTCGACGCAGAACTTGTCGGACAGGCTGAATGCCACCCGTGTTCCATTGCGCCGTGCCGCCCGCATCGCCTTGAGGCAGGCTTCCTTCGCGGGTGCAAGATCCCACAAATAGCCTTCCACGTACAGTATTTCGGCACGCGCGACTTCGTTTTCGTCGACATCGTCCGGCGACAGGTGGACGCTGGCCCCCAGATAGGTGTTCATCGTGCGCTGGCCGTCGGGCGTGATCAGCACGAAGCAGCGCGCGGTGGGCGGGGTCGGTGCTGCGGCCGGCGTGCCATAGGCCACGCCCAGCGCCCGGATGTCGTGGCGGAAAACCTGGCCCAGCGTGTCGTCGGCCACCCGGCCGATAAAGGCGGTGCGCGCACCCAGCGCCGCCAGACCCGCGATCGTGTTGGCCGCCGACCCGCCCGAGCTTTCGATCGCCGGGCCCATGGCTGCATAGATCGCCTCGGCCCGGTCGGTGTCGATCAGGGCCATGGTGCCCTTGACCATGCCCTGGGCGTCGAGGAAGCCGTCCTCCGTGCGGGCCAGGATGTCCAGGATGGCGTTGCCGAGGCCGAGCACGTGATAGGTCTTCTCCGTCATGATCGGTTCGTCTTCCTTTGCGCGGGAATGCGGGCGCGGGTGCCCGGGCGACCCTCAACCACAGGCTGCATGGCCGGTCGGCGGCAGTATAGCTGCCCCGGCCCGGAAGGGCGATCCCGGGCGCGCGGCATCTCGCCGGCTTTTGCGTCGCAATGCCGATTGCGCCCTTGAGTCCCGCCCCTCCCCGTCGTATGAATTCCCTACGGTTTCGCAGGCGCACCGTAACCGGATCACGGACCGGGGGGTGCCTGCACCGGGGGGCCGGACGGGCTCCCTATCTCCCCCTCCCCGCGCTCCCCGGAGACGACCCGCGCCATGGCGCTGATCACCACCACCGTCGGACGCACGCTCGGCAATCTCGACGATGCCCGCATGTGGCGTCCGCTCGGCATCGGCATCGCAGGGTCGGCGATCCTGATGGGCGTGCTGTGGTGGCTGGCGGTGGGCTGGGTGGATGCGACCGGGCTTACCGGCATCGGCTGGCTGGACACCACCATTTCCTATGCCGGCGATTTCGCCGTCATCGTCATCTCGGCCTGGCTGCTCTTCGTGCCGATCACCTCGGCGGTGATGGGCCTGGTGATCGACGAGGTCGCCGGGGTCGTGGAGCGGCGCAGCTATCCCGGATTGCCGCCGGCCAAGGGGGCCGGGTTCTGGGCCTCGCTCTGGTCCGGCGTCAGGTTCGGCGTCTTCGCGCTTCTGCTGAACCTGCTGGTGCTGCCGCTCTATTTCGTGCCGGTGGTCAACCTGGTCCTGTTCGTCGGGCTGAACGGCATCCTGCTCAGCCGGGAATATTTCGAACTGGCGGCGCTGCGCCGTCTCGGCACGGCCGAGGCGAAGGCCATGCGGCTCCGCCACCGCACCACGCTCTTCGTGCATGGCGCCGCGGTCTCCTTCCTGTTCGCGATCCCCTTCGTGAACCTGACCGCGCCGATCATCGCCGCCGCCCTGTTCACCCATCTCTTCACCCTGATCCGGGAGCGCGAAGCCCGTGAGCTGCGCCGTCCGTAGCCAGATCGCCCCGCCTCTGGCCACCCATCCTCTGGCCATCCGTCCTTTGGCAGCCCTTCTTCTCGGCCTTGCCGGCTTCGGCCTCGCCGGCTGTCAGACCACCAGCCCCGATATCGGGACGGCCCAGATCCGCCCGGCGCCCAAGCCTGCGCATGTGGCGCAGCCCTCGGGGCTGGCAGAGCTGCTGAAGCTGGATCAGAACGATCTGACCACCCGTTTCGGCCGGCCGGCGGTGGCGCGGCGCGAAGGCCAGTCGGTGTTCTGGCGCTATTCCGACAATCGCTGTGCGCTGATCCTGTATTTCCCGGCGATCGACGCGGCAAAGCCGGGCGGGGCGCGCCCCACCCATGGGGTGGTGCGCTGGTTCGGTCCGCAGATGGCGGGTGCGGGCGATGCCGATTGCGTGGCGGGGTTCGATCACGCCACCATCCAGGCCCGGCTGACCGCGCCGGGCGTCTGAGCCTGTCTAGCCGGTTGCGGGCAGCAGGTTGATCGGTTTGCCCGGGGCGTCTGCAGGCGCCGTCTCGCCTGGATAGGGTGCCAGGCCCGACGGCGGCACCGGTCCCACCGGTGTGGCCGGCACGGTCGGTGGCGGCGGCACCTCTCGCGGCGGCAGAAGCGCTGGCGTCGCCGGTGTCACGGGGATGGGGACCACCGCCTCCGTTGCGGGCATATCAGGCGTCGTCCCGGGTGCGGCCGCCTCGGGTGCGGCCGCCTCGGGGACGACGGTCGGGGGCGCCTGCACGGCGGCCTGCATCGCCTCCAGCCTGCGGCGCATCTCTTCGATCCGCTGGCGTTCCGCCGCGGCTTCATTGGGGGTGATCACCCCCAGGCGCATCCAGTCGTCGATGCGCCGGCCATGGGCTGCCAGCTCTTCGGCCGTCATCTCGTTCGGATAGGGCAGCGTTTCCGCCGGGGCGGGCGGCAGCAGGGCATCTATGATCCGGGCCTGTTCGGCCCGCGCCTCTTCGGCGGTCATCTCGCGCGCGGCGACCATCTGCTTCAGCGCCTCGAAGCGCGCCATGGTCTCGCCGGGGGTGGGGGCCGGGGCCAGCGGGTCCACGGTGACCGAGGGCGTATGCGACAGCGGCAGCAGCCCGCCCAGATTGGTCGCCCGGCGTTCCGTCGCCAGCCGGGCCGTCACCAGATCGGCGGCACGCAGCCGCTCCATGGTCTGGAAGCGCCGCACCATGCCGACGTCCAGCGCCTGGTCCACCGGGGCGGGGCCCGGCCGTGGCCGGCTGCCGGGCGGCCACACCACCGGCTGCCAGGCCACCATCTGCACCGCCGCCGGCGAGTCGACCGTGATCGGCGCCTCGACGATGATCGGGTCGGTGCTCGGCAGGATCCGTTCCTCATCCGCCGGCGGTTCGGTCGTCATGGTCTCCGCGCAGCCGGTCAGGATCGCCGGCATGGCCAGCAGGGCCAGCAACAGGGCGATGGGGCGGCGCAGAAACAGGGGCATCGGGCGAACGGGTGTCATGCTCAAGAGAATAGGGTGTCCCGGCCGCGCCCGCCAGCCCTGCCCCAGCGGCAACATGCGGCCTCAGCCGATCCGCCGCCCGGCCTCGATATGGGCCCGCCCCCCGCGCAGCCGGCGGTCCAGCCGCTGGGCGAACCGCCCGGTGCCCACGGTCAGGCTCTGAACCGTCTCGGGTTCGGCGACCAGTTCGGCGTGTCTCTCCGAGAAATAGCCGATTCGGCTATTTCGGCCCATATTCATAGCCGATCCGTCAGCTGGGGTCATCGCTTCCCACACCGGGCGACCGCCATGCGGACCGGGTGCGATCGTATGTTCCAGCCCCATCATCGCCAGCATGGTCGGCACGATGTCGGCGGTGCCGGTCGCGGTCTCGATTCTGGCCCCGCTCCGGAAGCGGTCGCCGACCAGCGCCCCCAGGCTCAGGATCTCTTTCGGGTGCAGCCCGCCATGGATGCCCACCCCGTCGCCCAGGCCGTTGTCATGCAGGCAGGTCCCGGTCAGGCCCCACTGGTCCGGCTCGTCGAAGTTCCGCAATACGAAAACAAGATCGGCTGCCCGGGCATGGTCGATGCCCGCGAGCCGCCGGTCGAAGGTCCCCGGGGCCTGGCCTTCCACCCCGTCCCGGCCGGGGGCCGAGAACACCATGCCGATCTCGTCCATCTCCATCAGGGCTGCCGCCACCTTCGCCGCCAGCGCCGGGGAACGATCACGCACCAGCATGTTTCCGCAATAGCCCGGAATCAGGGCCACATCGGCCCCGTCGGCCAGGTGCCGGTCGACCCTGAACCCCGCCGACCGCAGCGCCGCCGCCAGATCGAAGCGCCGGGTCTGGGTAACATGTGCATGATCAGACACAAAAATCAGCTGCACGCCCGCGGCCCGACCCTCGGCCTCCCACCAGTCCGCAACCCGGCCGATCTGCTCGTCCACCGCCCGCATCGCGCCCAGCGAGGTTTCGGATCCGATGCCGAAAACATGGTAGGCATTGTCGGGCTCGCCATACCACAGAATGGTGACGTCCGGCAGGTCGCGGGTGATGACCGTCAGGAAGGCGTCGGTCATCCAGCGGGTGCCGGCCAGGTCCGGATACTGCTTCGGCGCCTCGGGCCGGCCCACCTCGTCCAGGATCGCCCGCACCTCGGCCTCGGGGAAGGAACTCTCGGGCTGGTGGACCGACAGGCACAGCGCGTCCAGCCCGGTCATCGGCTGTTTCAGCCGCACGCTGCCGGCGGAATTGGCCGACAGCACCTTCAGCCGCCGGCCGTTGGCCGCCAGAATCTCGCCCAGGGTCGGGGTCGTGAACAGCCGGCCGTCATAGGCCGCGGTCGCCTTCTCGATCTTGGCGACGTCATAGCCCTCGAAGCGCTCGCGGGCGTCGACCCGGGGGTCCAGGAAGAAGTTCGCCACCATGCCATGGCCTGATGGCCGGGCGCCGGTCACCAGGGTCGGCAGGTTGACATAGGTCTCGGTCGGGAAGGCGGCGGAATGGCGGGCCAGCACGGTGCCCCGCTCCAGCAGCGCCGTCAGCACCGGCATGCGATCGTGGGTGACGAGTTCCGGGCGCAGGCCGTCTAGGCCGATCAGCAGAAAGCGCATGGGGGGCGGGCTCCGGTGGCGGCGGCTGCCGAGAGGATCGGGAGGAGGTGACATAGCAGGATCATGTTGCACCTCTGTGATCGGCCTGCCCAGTCCTGTCTGGTTTAAACCAGGTATCGGCGCCCTCATCGGCTCTGGCGAGGGGGGGCGCGCTGCTGTTAGGTTGGGCGGATTTTCCCCGACGGACAAGCGGATGACCCTGCGCGACCCGATCTATCTCAAGGCCAAAACCCATCTGAGCGACGGGCTGGACGAGGGCCGCTGGCGGCCCGGGGACAAGCTGCCCTCGGAACGGGATCTGGCGCGCCAGCTCCTGCTGGACCGCAATCTCGTCCGCCATGCCCTGATGGCGCTGGAAGGCGAAGGGCGGGTGATGCGGCTGGATCGCCGGGGCTGGTTCGCCACCCCGCCCCGCCTGGCCTTCGACCCGGTCAACCATGTCAACTTCGCCCGCGCCGCCCGCGACCAGGGGCGGGATCCGGGCTGGCAGTCGCTGCAGCGCGACATGGTGCCCGCCCCCGGGCCCGAGGCCCGGGCGATGCGGCTTCCGCCCGGCACGCCGCTGCTGCGCACCTTCGCCTGGGGGGCGCTCGACGGGGTGCGGGTCTATGTCGAGGAAACCTTCTACAACCCCCGCCTCGGGCCGGTCGCCGATACGCAATGGCGTGGGCGCTCCACCACCGAGGTCTGGGAAGAGGATTTCGGCATCCGGCCCCGCCAGCGCAATCTTCTGGTCCGCCCCGTGCGGCTGGCCGGAGAGGTGCTCGAGGTTCTGGCACTGGCCCCGGGTGCGCCGGGGGTGTACATCCGCCGCATCAAGGTCGACGAGATGGGCAATGTCATCGAGATCGACCATGAATACTGGCGGTTCGATGCCGTCGAATTCAGAATGTAAGCCTGACCACGCCGCATGGGGGCCGCCTGCCCGGCTCCCCCGTGCAGCCGCCCGAGGAGAGACCGGATGAAGACCCGCGCCGCCGTCGCGTTCGCGCCGAACACGCCGCTCGAGATCGTCGAGCTCGACCTGGAAGGTCCGAAAGAGGGCGAGGTTCTGGTCGAGATCATGGCCACCGGCATCTGCCATACCGATGCCTATACGCTGTCGGGCAAGGACAGCGAGGGCGTGTTCCCCAGCATCCTGGGGCACGAGGGCGCGGGCATCGTCCGCGAGGTCGGTGCCGGCGTCACCTCGGTGAAGCCCGGTGATCATGTGATCCCGCTCTACACGCCCGAATGCCGCCAGTGCAAGACCTGCCTGTCGCAGAAGTCCAATCTGTGCACCGCGATCCGCGCCACGCAGGGCAGGGGGCTGATGCCCGACGGCACCAGCCGTTTCTCGCTCAAGGGCCAGCCGATCTACCACTATATGGGCTGCTCGACCTTCTCGAACTTCACCGTGATGCCCGAGATCGCGGTTGCGAAGATCCGCGAGGACGCGCCCTTCGACAAGGTCTGCTATATCGGCTGCGGCGTCACCACCGGCATCGGTGCCGTGCTCTACACCGCCAAGGTCGAAGCGGGTGCCGATGTGGCCGTGTTCGGCCTGGGCGGCATCGGCCTGAACGTGATCCAGGGCGCGAAGATGGTCGGCGCCGACCGGATCATCGGTGTCGACATCAACCCGGCGAAACGGGCGATGGCCGAGGCGTTCGGCATGACCCACTTCATCAACCCCAAGGAGGTCGGTGCCGACAAGGTCGTGCAGGCGATCACCGATCTGACCGGCGGCGGCGTCGACTACTCCTTCGACTGCACCGGCAACACCACCGTGATGCGTCAGGCCCTGGAATGCTGCCATCGCGGCTGGGGCCAGTCGATCATCATCGGTGTGGCCGAGGCGGGGCAGGAAATCTCCACCCGTCCCTTCCAGCTGGTCACCGGCCGGGTCTGGCGCGGCTCGGCCTTTGGTGGTGCCCGCGGCCGGACCGACGTGCCGAAGATCGTCGACTGGTACATGCAGGGCAAGATCCGCATCGACGAACTGATCACCGATGTCATGCCGCTGGATCAGATCAATCACGGCTTCGATCTGATGCATGAAGGCAAGTCGATCCGCTCGGTCGTGGTCTACTGATCCGATGATCGTGAAAGACATGGAGACGATCTCCACCAGCCGCTGCTTCGGCGGTACCCAGGGGATCTATGCCCATGCGTCGGCCGAGACCCGCACCCGCATGCGGTTCTCGGTCTTCGTGCCGCCGCAGGCAGAGCAGGGGCCGGTGCCGGTGGTCTGGTTCCTGTCGGGGCTGACCTGCACGGAAGAGAACTTCACCGTCAAGGCCGGTGCCCAGCGCATGGCTGCGGCGCTGGGGCTGATGCTGGTCGCCCCCGATACCAGCCCGCGCGGGGTGGACGACGGCGGCGAGACGGTGCCCGACGATCCGGAGGGGGCCTGGGATTTCGGTCTGGGGGCCGGCTTTTATGTCGATGCCACCGAAGCGCCCTGGGTGCGCAACTACCGGATGTTCTCTTACATCTCGGACGAGCTGCCGCAGCTGATCGCCGGGGCCTTCCCGGCCGATATGAATGCCCAGGGCATCATGGGGCATTCAATGGGCGGGCATGGTGCGCTGACCATCGCGCTGCGCCATCCCGGTCGGTTCCGCTCGGTCTCGGCCTTTGCGCCGATCGTGTCGCCGCTGAACTGCCCCTGGGGCGAAAAGGCGCTGGGCGGCTATCTGGGGCCCGATCGCAGCCGCTGGCGGGCCCATGACACCGTCGCCCTGATCGAAGACGGTGCCCGCTGCCCGCATATCCTGGTCGACCAGGGCATGGCTGACGGGTTCGTCGCCAGCCAGCTGAAGCCCGACCTGCTGGAAGCCGCCTGCAATGCGGCGGGCCAGCCGCTGACGCTCAACCGGCGCGACGGCTATGACCACAGCTATTACTTCATTGCCAGCTTCATGGAAGACCATCTCCGCTGGCATGCGGCGGCACTCAGGGACTGATATCCCCGATCGGGCCGGGCGGGATCACCTCTCGCCCGGCCCATCCCCATCTCCATCCCCGTTCTCGTTCCCATCCCCATCCTTCTCCCGATGGCTCTTGTCGGGATGCGCCGGGGCGTCGGGATCGGTCAGCGCCCGGATCAGGTCGGCGATCGCCCGCCGGGCCAGCGGATGTGACACAGCCTCGATCCGGGGCAGGTCCGGTTCGCTGCGCTCGGGCGTGCGGCGGCGCGGCGGTACCGTCATCGGATCGGTGGTATCGTCCAGCAGGGCCGACGGCGCCACCTCCAGAACCTCCGCCAGCAGGACAAGGGTGCTGGCCGCGATGCGGTTGCGGCCCTTTTCGTACTTCTGAAGTTGCTGAAAACTGATGCCGAGCGCCGCTGCACAGCGCTGCTGGGTCAGTCCACGCGCCCTGCGGATGGTACGGATCCGTCGGCCGACCGCCGCTGCGAAAACCTCCTCCGCGACCTTTCCGCGCCGTGGACGTGACGACGGCGCCAGATCGTCGCCATCGTCTTCCCACAGGCCATCGGCGTCCCACAAAACGGTCGTGCCGGAATACAGCAGCTCCATCCACGTCCTCCCGTCGGCAGAGTGCGATCGTGCTTCCACCTCAGATTGAAGCACATTTCGTGAGGATCGCGCTACATATCAATCGCCATGCGAGATACAAAGCAAGGCGTGTGCCATGTTGTGATAATTCGACCGGCGGTATATGGCGGCCGGGGGGAGGTGCGGCCGCCATGGTGTCGCCGGCTCAGAGCAGGGCGTCGATGGCCTCGGTGGGGCGGCCGACCACAGCGTGGCCGCCACGCAGCACCACCGGGCGCTCGATCAGCCGCGGCGTTGCGGCCATGGCGGCGACGAGGGCGTCGTCATCCTTCGCCGGATCGTCCAGGCCAAGCCCCTTGTATTCGGGTTCGGCCTTGCGGATCAGGGCCCTGGCCCCGCCCACCGCCGCGGCGACGCGGGCGATTTCTTCGGCCGGGGGCGGGGTGTCCAGATAGCGCACCACGCGCGGTGCCAGGCCGCGGGCCTCGATCCGTTCCAGGGCTGCACGCGACTTGGAGCAGCGCGGGTTGTGCCAGATCACGATCTCGTCGGTGGTCATGATGGATATCCGTTCCGGTTCAGCTGCGCTTCGCTTCGATGGCATCCCAGATCGCCGCGGCGAGATTGGTGCCGTCGAAGCGCTCGATCTCCTGCAGGCCGGTGGGCGAGGTGACGTTGATCTCGGTCAGATAGTCGCCGATCACGTCGATACCGACGAAGATCAGCCCCTGCCGGCGCAGTTCCGGGCCGATCGCCTCGCAGATCTCGCGCTCGCGGGCGGTCAGCGCCGTGGGTTCGGGGCGGCCGCCGACGTGCATGTTCGACCGGGCCTCTCCCTCGGCCGGCACGCGGTTGATGGCGCCCAGCGGTTCGCCATCGACCAGGATGATGCGCTTGTCGCCCTTGCGCACGTCGGACAGATAGCGCTGGGCGATGATCGGCTCGCGGCCCAGCCGGCTGAACACCTCGATCGCGCTGTTGAAGTTCTCGTCGTCCGGGCGGATGCGGAACACCGCCGCGCCGCCATTGCCGTAGAGCGGCTTCAGGATGATGTCGCGGTGCTCGGCCCGGAAATCGCGCAGGGCCTGGACATCGGCGGTGATCAGGGTGGGCGGTGCCAGCTCGGGATAATGGGTCACCAGCAGCTTTTCCGGTGCATTGCGCACCGACTGCGGGTCGTTCACCACCAGCGTTTTCGGATGGACGTGCTCCAGGATATGGGTGGTGGTGATATAGGCCATGTCGAAGGGTGGATCCTGGCGGAGCAGCACGACGTCCATGGTGGTCAGGTCGCGCAGCTCCAGCGCTCCCAGGCGGAAATGATCGCCGGCCATGCGGCGCACGGTGACCTCGTGGCCGCGGGCGGTGACCCGGCCGTCGCGCAGCGCCAGATCGCGGGGCAGGTAGTAGAACAGGCTGTGCCCGCGGCGCTCGGCCTCCAGCATCAGGGCGAAGGTGCTGTCGGCATTGATGTCGATCGACTGGATCGGGTCCATCTGGACCGCAACGGCAAGGCTCATGGGACGGGAAACTCCTCAGCGCGGATGAAGCCTGTGGCGGCCGATATGGTGTGGATCCGGGCGGGGCGGAAGATGGACATGGTGGATCCGGGCGGGGCGGAAGATGGACATGGTGGATCCGGGCGGGGCGGAAGATG
>NZ_NYWI01000053.1:0-27965 GCF_002684955.1 Tistrella sp.
GAAGATCATCCTTCGAGCGCAACGCGGCGACCCTCTCCCGGCTATCAGGCCAAACATCCTACCAGGAGACGGCCCGATGAGTGGAATTCATACAAGCCTGGCCGGCACCTTCAGCGCCATCCTGATCCGCGATCTCGCCCGCACCGCCGGCCGGTCCGGCGATGTCGTGGCCGTGCTCGCCTTCTTCGTGGTGGCGGCCACCCTCTTCCCGCTGGGTGTGGGCCCCGGCCCGCAGGTGCTGGCGCGGATCGCCTCGGGTGTGGTCTGGGCATCGGCGCTGCTTGCCGTGCTGCTCTCGCTCGACCGGCTGTTCGATGCCGACCGCAATGACGGGGCGCTCGAAGGTCTGGCCCTCTCCCCCGCGCCGCTCGCGGTCGTGGTGCTGGCCAAGACCGCGGCCCACTGGCTGACCACGGGCCTGCCGCTGATCCTGATGGCACCGCTGGTCGCGATCATGCTGCAGGCGGAGCTGCGGCTGGTCCCCGCCCTGATGGCCTCGCTCGCCCTCGGCACGCCGGCCCTGTCGCTGATCGGCGCGATCGGTGCCGCCCTCACCCTGGGCGCCCGGCGGGGGGCGGCGCTGATGCCGCTGCTGCTGCTGCCGCTCTATGTTCCGGTGCTGATCTTCGGGGTCGGCGCGGTCGAAGCGGCGGCGAACGGCCTGCCCATGGGGCCGCATCTGATGCTGCTTGCCGCGGGTTCAGTGCTTGCCCTCGCCCTGGCACCGCTGGCCGCGGCTGCCGGGTTGCGCGCGGGGCTGGACTGATCGGGGTCTGCGCGCGACACTTGGGCGTTCCGGACCGCGTCCGATGGTCGCGCAGGCCCGGCAAGGCTTGACGCCCGGCCGCTAGGCGTGCACCTCCTCGCGGGTGCGGGTTCCGGAACCCGTGTTCCATCTCTTCCTTCAGCCGGCGGGGTCCCGTCCGCGATGCATCGCTACGCCAATCCCACTCTCTATGGCCGCATCGTCGACCGCGTCCGCCGCCCGGCCGGGCTGGCGGGGCTGGCGCTGATTCTGGTCGGGCTCTATCTCGGCCTGTTCGTGGCGCCGCCCGACTATCAGCAGGGCGAAAGCTTCCGGATCATGTATGTCCATGTGCCGGCAGCCTGGATGGCGATGTTCTCCTATGCCGGCCTCGCGGTCTCGAGTGCGGTCTACCTGATCTGGCGCCATGGCGTGGCCGACGTCACCGCCAAGGCGATCGCGCCGGCGGGGGCCGCCTTCACCGCCATCGCGCTGGTCACAGGCTCGCTTTGGGGCCAGCCGATGTGGGGCACCTGGTGGGTCTGGGATGCGCGGCTGACCTCGGTGCTGCTGCTGTTCTTCCTGTATCTGGGCTATATGGTGCTGCGCGACGCCTTCGATGCGCCCGAACGCGGTGCCAAGGCGGCGGCCATCCTGGCGGTGGTGGGCGTGGTCAACCTGCCGATCATCAAGTTTTCGGTCGACTGGTGGAACACGCTGCACCAGCCGGCGACGATCTCGAAGCTCGATGCACCCTCGATCCACCCGTCCATGCTCTGGCCGCTGCTGGCGATGGCGCTGGGCTTCACGCTGATCTTCGTGGCGATCGTCTGCCTGCGCGCGCGGACGGAACTTCTGGAACGCCGGGCGCGCAGCCTGGAGATGCAGGCGGCGCTCGGCCGCGCCGAGTGACGGGAACAGTAGATAACCGGAACAGGCAAAAGACCGGAACAGGCCCGACCCCCGCGGATTTTTGTCACGCAACTTCCGCGACATAGCGGCGCAAGCCTGCCGCAGCACTGGACGCGGGCCCCGGCCTGACACTATCTGTTGCGCAAGATCGCGCCGGGCCCGCCGGACGACGATCATTGTTGAGGACATGACGGCGGTGAACGACCTCGAAACCTTCCTGGCGATGGGCGGCTATGCCGCCTATGTGTGGCCCTCCTTCGGCTTCGCCCTTGTGGTGCTGGCGGGGGTGTGGCTGCAGGCCCGCGTGGCGCTACGCCGCGCCGAGGCCCGCCTGGCCCGGCTCGAGGCGCTGGGGCTGGACCGGCGCGCACGCCGCCGCCGCCCCGCCCCTTCCGCACCGGGCACCGCCGCCCGCACCGACGGAGCCACCGACGATGCCGCCCGCGCCTGAAGCTTCCGCCGCCGGACGCGGCACCGCCGCCCGCACGCCTGCCCCCCGGCGCTTCAACCGCAAGCGTCGCCGGATGTATGCGCTGGGTGGCATCCTGCTGCTGGTCGCCGTGGCGGTCGCCCTGGTTCTGGGCGCCTTCCGCGACAATCTGCTGTTCTTCTACAGCCCGAGCGACATTCAGGCGAAGCAGGTGGAACCAGGCACCCGGCTTCGGGTCGGCGGCCTGGTCGAGGCGGGCAGCGTGATCCGCGGCCCCGGCACCAATGTCGCCTTCACCGTCTCGGACGGTGCCAAGACCCTGGTCATCCATTATGACGGCCTGCTGCCCGATCTGTTCCGCGAAGGCCAGGGCATCGTCGCCGAAGGCCGGCTGGAACCCGACGGCACCGTGACCGCCGAACAGGTTCTGGCCAAGCATGACGAGACCTATATGCCGCCCGAGGTGGTCGACGCCATGAAGCGTGCCGGCACCTGGCACGGCGAAGGCACGCCCGAAGGCAGCCACCAGAAGCTTCTGAAGACCGGCAGCGGGGATCCCAGCTGATGATCGCCGAACTCGGCCACTACCTCCTGGTCCTGGCGCTCGCCATGGCCATCGTCCAGGCGGTGGTGCCGCTGATCGGGGCCGCGCGCGGCGATGCGGCGCTGATGGCCGCCGGCCGCGGGGCGGCCATGGACCAGATGCTGTCGATCCTGGGCGCCTTTGCGGCCCTGACCGTCGCCTTCGTCCAGAGCGATTTTTCGGTGCTGCTGGTCGCGGCCAATTCCCACACCGCCAAGCCGCTGCTCTACAAGATCACCGGCGTCTGGGGCAATCACGAGGGCTCGCTTCTGCTCTGGGCCACGATCCTGGCCCTTTACGGCGGCGCGGTGGCGCTGTTCGGCCGCAATCTGCCGCCCTCGCTTCGGGCGCGGGTGCTTGCGGTCCAGGGCATGATCGCGATCGGCTTCCTGCTGTTCATGCTGCTGACCTCCAACCCCTTCGACCGGCTGATGCCGCCGCCGGCAGAGGGGCGCGACCTCAACCCGCTGCTCCAGGACCCCGGCCTCGCCTTCCATCCGCCCTTCCTCTATCTCGGCTATGTCGGCTTCTCGATCGCGTTCGCCTTCGCAATCGCAGCCCTGATCGAAGGCAAGGTCGATGCCGCCTGGGCGCGCTGGGTCAGGCCCTGGACGCTGGCGGCCTGGGTGTTCCTGACGATCGGCATCGCGCTCGGCTCGTGGTGGGCCTATTACGAGCTCGGCTGGGGCGGCTGGTGGTTCTGGGATCCGGTCGAAAACGCCTCGCTGATGCCCTGGCTGGCTGGCACCGCCCTTCTGCATTCCGCGATCGTGGTCGAGAAGCGCGACACGCTGAAATCCTGGACCATCCTGCTCGCGATCCTGACCTTCTCGCTCAGCCTGCTCGGCACTTTCCTGGTCCGCTCGGGCGTCATCACTTCGGTCCACGCCTTCGCGAGCGACCCCACCCGCGGCGTCTTCGTGCTCGGCTTCATGTGCGTGGTGGTGGGCGGCGGTCTCACCCTCTATGCCTGGCGGGCGCCGACGCTGAAACCCGGCGGGCTGTTCGCCCCGGTCAGCCGCGAAAGCGGGCTGGTGGTCAACAACCTGCTGCTGTCGGCTCTGGCCGCCACCGTGCTGATCGGCACGCTCTATCCGCTGTTCCTGGATGCCTTCGCCGGCGCCAAGGTCACCGTGGGCCCGCCCTTCTTCGATGCCACGGTCGTGCCGCTGGCGGTGCCGCTGCTGATCGTGGCCGGTATGGGCCCTTCGCTGGCCTGGAAGCGTGGCGATCTGGGGGCCGTGCTCCAGCGACTGCGCTTCGCCATGGTCGCGGCCCTGCTTGCCGCGGCGGCCGGGTTCTTCGTCGGCGGCATCTCGGTCGATGGTGCACTCGGCGCGCTCGGCCTGATGCTCGGCGTCTGGCTGGTGGCCGCCAGCCTGGCCGATGTCGCAGAGCGCATCCAGATCGCGAAAGGTGCCGGCACCGCCTGGCGCCGTGCCCGCAATCTGCCGCGCGCCGCCTGGGGCACGGCGGTCGCCCATCTGGGCGTCGGCATTCTGGTGCTCGGCATCACCGGCGCGTCGATCTGGCAGGCCGAAAAGACCGTGACGCTCGCCCCCGGCGAGCGCGCCGAGATCGGCGGCCGGGTGGTCGAATTCCGCGGCGTCACCCAGCAGCCGGGGCCCAACTACCGCAGCACCATGGGCGATCTGCGCCTGATGTCGGGCGACGGGCCGGGCGCGCGGGCGGTGGCGAAGCTCAGCCCGGAGATCCGCTTCTATCCCGCCCAGGGCACCACCACCACCGAGGCCGCCATCCGGACCAACGGCATCGCCGACGTCTATGTGGCCCTGGCGGGTGCCGAGCCGGTCGACGGCAGATGGAGCTTCCGGCTCTATCACAACCCGCTGACGCCCTGGATCTGGGGCGGCGCGCTGGTCATGGCACTCGGCGGCATGATATCGCTGAGCGACCGGCGCCTCAGGGTCGGGGCGCCGCGCCGCGCCCGGACCCCGCAGACCACCGGCTCCCTGCCCCCCGCCCCCGCCGAGTGAGTGGCCGCGCCGATGCTGAAGCGTCTGATCTACGTCCTGCCGGTGCTGGTGTTCCTGGCACTGGCCGGGGTGTTTCTTACCGGGCTCGACCTCGACCCCCGGGCCGTGCCCTCGGGCCGGATCGACAAGCCGGTTCCGGCCTTCGCGCTCAGGCCGATCGAGGGTCGGGAGCAGGGGCTCGCCGCGGCAGATCTGGCTGACGGCCGGCCGGTGCTGGTCAATTTCTTCGCGTCCTGGTGTGTCCCCTGCCTGGCCGAACACCCGCTGCTGATGAAGATGGCCCGCGAAGAAGGCGTGCGCATCGTCGGGATCAACTACAAGGACCGGCCCGAGGATGCCCGCCGCTGGCTGGACCGCCATGGCGACCCCTATACCCGCATCGGTGCCGATATCGACGGCCGGACCGGCATCGAGTTCGGCATTTCGGGCGTGCCGGAAACCTTCGTGGTCGACGGCCGGGGTCGCATCCTGGCCCAGCATATCGGCGTGCTGACCGAAGAGGCGCTGGAAGACCGCATCCGTCCGCTGCTGAAGGAGGCGGCCGAATGACCCGCGCGGCCTGCCTCGCGATCGCCGCCCTGCTGGTCGTCTCCGCCCCGCAGGTGCTGGCCCAGCAGACTGACGCCCCGGCACAGCGTGCGCCCCAGGAAATGCCGGCCCCCGGCAGCGTGGCCCCCGGCCCGCTCGCCCAGCCCGAGGTTCCGCTGGCCGACCCGGCCGAAGAACGCCGGGCGCGCGAGATCTCGAAGGAACTGCGCTGCCTGGTCTGCCAGAACCAGTCGATCGAGGACAGCAATGCCGAGCTGGCCCGCGACCTGCGTCAGGTTGTGCGCGAGCAGGTGGCGGCCGGCCGCAGCCGCGACGACATTCTGACCTTCATGGTCGACCGCTATGGCGACTGGATTCTGATGCGGCCGCCGGTCAAGTCGACCACCTATCTGCTTTGGGGCGCCCCGGCGCTGGCCCTGCTGATCGGGGCTGCGATCGCGATCGGCTTCATCCGCCGCCAGCGCCGCGCCTATGCCGCCCGCGCCGCCGAGGATGGCTTCGCCCGCCCGCTCGACGACGACGAGGCCTGGCGCCTGGCCCGGCTGCTCGACGAAACCGGTCCCGCCCCATCCGGCACGGACGAGGTCTTCGATCCGGCACCGGACAAGACCCGGGCGGCCGGCGCGGATGACGGCGCCCCCGATGCCTCCGGATCCGACGAAGACGACACGCCGCCCAAGGACGGACGCCCCCAGACATGACCGGTCTCTGGTTCTGGGCGGTCATCGCCCTGGTCACCCTGCTTGCCCTGACCGTGCTGCTGCTGCCGGTGCTGAAAGGTCGCGCCCGCGAACGCGGGGCCGCCCGGCTGGGGGACATCGCGATCTACCGCCATCAGCTGGCCGAGGTCGATACCGAACTCGCCCAGGGCCGGCTGACGGCCGAGGAGGCGACGGCCGCGCGGCTCGAGATCCAGCGCCGGCTGCTTGCCGCCGATGCCGCCCGCGGGGCGGAACCGCATCATGCGCCTTCAGGCCGCAAGGAACGACGCCGGGCCAACCGCCTGGCGGCGATCCTGATCCTGCTGGTGCCGATGATCGCCGTCGGCGTCTATCTGCGTCTGGGCCAGCCCGGCCTGCCCGACCATCCGGCGGCGGAACGGCCGCTTGCCCGGGCGAGCGATGCCGATCTGGCGAAGCTGGCCGAAGAGCTTGCGACCAAACTTGAAGGCGCCGACAGCGAGGACCCCCGTGGCTGGACCCTGCTCGGCCGCGCGCTGAGCAGCCTGGGGCGCCATGACGAGGCCGCCCGCGCCTTCGCCCGGGCGCTGGCCCTGGCCCCCGATGACGTCGACCTGCTGACCAGCGCCGCCGCCGCCGAGGTCATCGCCCGCGGCGGACAGGTCGACGAGCATGCCCGGGTGCTGTTCGACCGTGCCGTCGCCCGCGATCCCGGCAATGCCGCTGCCCGCTATTATCTGGGCCTTGCCGATGCCCAGGGCGGCCGGATTGCCGAGGCGCTGGAACGTTGGGTGGCGCTTGCCGCCGACACCCCCGCCGACGCCCCGTGGCGGGCCGAGCTGGAACGTCAGATCCGCCGCGCCGCCGGCGATCTGGGCCGGCCGGTCGCAGGCCTCATCCCCGAAAGCTGGCGCAGCCCGGGCGAGGCCGCAGAGGCCCCCGGCGGCATGGCCGTGCCGCCCGCCCAGGCCGAAATGATCCGCGGCATGGTTCAGGGGCTGGCCTCGCGCCTGGAAAACGCGCCCGAGGACCCCGACGGCTGGCTGCGTCTCGCCCGCTCCTACACCGTTCTCGGTGATCCGGCGGCGGCGCGCGCTGCCCTTGCCCGCGGCGCCGAAGCCAATCCGCGGGTGATGGACCTGCAGCTCGCTCTGATGCAGGCACGGGTCGAGGTTCCGGACGACGGCGACCTCGACCCGCGGATCATCACCGCCGCCCGTGCCGCCCGCGACCGGGCGCTGGCGCTGGCGCCCGAACACGACATGGCGCTCTGGCTGGGGGGCGAGGTCCATGCCCGCGACGGCGAGCTGGATCAGGCCCGCAGCCTGTGGCATCGCCTGCTGGACGTGCTGCCCGCGGACTCGCCCGACCGGCGTCAGGTCGAGGCCCGGATCACCGCACTCGACGACACCACCGGCGACGTGCCGCCACCTGCCGACTGATCGGCGCCACTGCCGGTTTCCTCCGGGCCGCCCGCCCGTCATAATCCCGTCCCAGAGACAGGCCTCGTCCGAAGGGGCGGCGGGGGGCGGCGAAACCAGAACGGCCGGCGGCGGCCATGAAGGGGGCACATGACGACGACACGCTGGGCGCTGGAGGTGGAGCGCCTGCACAAGCGCTTCGGTGATCTGGAGGTGGTGAAGGGGGTCTCTCTCCAGGCGGCCGAAGGCGATGTGATCTCGATCATCGGCAGCAGCGGATCGGGGAAGAGCACCTTCCTGCGCTGCATCAACATGCTGGAAATGCCCGATCAGGGCGTCGTCCGGGTCGATGGCGAGGAGATCCGCCTGAAGCCGGCACGCAGCGGCGGCATGGAGCCGGCCGATCCGCGCCAGCTCGACAGAATCCGCGCCCGGCTGGGCATGGTGTTCCAGAGCTTCAATCTCTGGCCCCATCTGACGGTGCTCGAGAACGTGACCGAGGCGCCGGTCCATGTGCTCGGCCGCCCCCGCGACGAGGCCGCCGATACCGCCCGCCGCCTGCTCGAGAAGGTCGGCATCGGCGACAAGACCGGGCACTATCCTGCGGAACTTTCAGGCGGCCAGCAGCAGCGCGCGGCCATCGCCCGAGCGCTGGCCATGGACCCGCGCGTGATGCTGTTCGACGAGCCGACCTCGGCACTCGATCCCGAACTGGTCGGCGAAGTACTGCGTGTCATTCGCAGTCTTGCCGAAGAAGGCCGGACGATGTTGATCGTCACGCATGAGATGGGCTTTGCGCGGGAGGTGTCTTCGCGGGTCGCGTTCTTCGACCAGGGGGTCATCGCCGAAGACGGCCCCCCTGAACAGGTCTTCGAAAACCCAGTCAACGACCGTTGTCGTCAGTTTCTTGCAAGCCGGCTGCGATAATTCTGGAGCGCCGGATACACATAGTTAACTCTCGTGTTATATCTTGTGTACAGGTCGTGACTGATCAGGCATGTCGCTTCATGATCTGCCCGAAAACAGTTGCGCAAGAAACATAACGAGCGCATGGAGCAAAGCTGATGGCATCCTGCACTGAGGGCGGCAGCAACGATCGTGATCTGGAATTGTTCCACTTCGCGTTTCGCTTCCTCGTCGAGGAACCTGATCGCATTCTGGCCGAACGGGGGCTGAACCGGTCGCACCATCGGATTCTGTATTTCGTGGGGCATGGGGGCCCCGACATGACACTGACCGACCTGCTGGACAAGCTCAGGGTATCGCGTCAGGCGCTGCATCGGCCGATGCGCCAGCTGCTGGATCAGGGGCTGGTTCTGCTGACGCCGGTGCCGTCGAACCGGCGGATGCTGAATGTGCGGCTCAGCGACGAAGGCGCGAAGCTCGAAGCCCGGCTGTCGGCCCTGCAGACCGGCTATCTCGACAAGGCCTTCGCGGCCGTCGGCCCCGGTGCTGCGGAAGCCTGGCGGCAGGTCATGGAGGTTCTGGCGGCCGACCCGACCCGGCTTGGCCAGATCGATCGCCCCGCGATGCGGGTTGCCGGTCGCGCCCATCACGAGCATGGGGCCACTGCCCACGCATCCTGACGTTTCACAGGCCTTGCCCGCGTTTTGTCGTTGAACCGGCCCCTGCGGCCCGGCTTTACTAGATCTTAGCAATACCGCATCCGTCAGCGGCGGGCCCCCAGGGTCCGGCCGCCGGTTCGGGGGAGCCGGTGGGCCGTGCCTGAAGGCCGGTCCCGGGCGGTGCGGAAGGATCGAGTATCGTCGAGGGAGATCGACACGTGGGCATTTTCCGTATCCTGAGCGCCGCCGTCATCGGACTGGGGCTGGCCACCGGCAGTGCTGCCGCGGCCGACAAGATCCGCATCGCGACCGAGGGTGCCTATCCCCCGTTCAACTTCGTGAACGAGCAGGGCAAGCTCGACGGCTTCGACGTCGACATCGCCAATGCCCTCTGCGCAAAGATGAAGGCGGAGTGCGAGATCGTCGCCCAGGATTGGGACGGCATCATTCCGGGCCTGCTCGCCAACAAATACGATGCGATCATCGCGGCGATGTCGATCACCGAGGATCGCAAGCAGTCGGTGGACTTCTCGAGCAAGTACGCCCTGTCGGCCGGCCAGTTCGTGGCGCCGAAGGACAAGACCTATGACGACACCTCGCCCAAGGCGCTGGCCGGCAAGGTGATCGCCGTCCAGCGGTCGACGACCCACGTCACCTATCTGGAAGACAACTACAAGGACAGTGATATCCGGCTCTACGACACCCAGGACCAGGCCAATCTGGACATGGTGTCGGGCCGCGCCGACCTCACGCTTGCCGACCAGCCGATCCTGGGTGACTGGCTGAAAACCAGCGACGGCCAGGGCTTCCACTTCGTGGGCAAGCCGGTTGCCGATCCGAAGTGGTACGGCGAAGGCATCGGCGTTGCGGTCCGCAAGGGCGATACCGCGCTCGTGACGAAGTTCAACGAGGCGATCGCCGCGATCCGCGCCGACGGGACCTTCAAGCAGATCAACGACAAGTGGTTCAACTTCGACATCTACGGCGACTGACCGCCTGCCCGGCCCATGGCCGGGGCCTGTCGACCGGAACCGTCGGATGGCCGGGGCAGCGATGTCCCGGCCTTCGCGGTTCGATGGCATCGGCCTGACGCCGGGACGATGCACCGCTTTCAGGGAACGGTCCCGCTTCGATGTTCGACTTCAAAGGCTATGGCGGCCTGCTGATCGAGGGGGCGGCAATCACGCTGGCCCTGATCCCGCCTTCGCTGGCGCTGGGGCTGGTGCTGGGCCTTGCGGGCGCTCTTGCCAAATCCAGCCGGTCGCGGGTTCTGCGCGGCATCGGCCAGACCTATACCACCGTCATCCGCGGCATTCCCGAGCTGCTGGTGGTGTTGTTCGTGTTCTTCGCCCTGCCGGTGATCGTGAACAACGCCCTCACCGCCGCCGGCGCCCAGACCCAGGTTTCGGTCAGCCCCTTCGTCGCCGGTGTGGTGGCGCTGGGCCTCGCCTATGGCGCCTATGCGACCGAGGTGTTCCGCGGCGCGCTTGCGGCCCTGCCCAAGGGCCAGATCGAAGCCGCCCGGGCGCTGGGCATGAGCCCGCGCCTGACCTTCCGGCGCATCGTCCTGCCGCAGGTCTGGCGGCTGGCCCTGCCGGGCCTCGGCAATCTGCTGCTGGTGATGATGAAGGATACCTCCCTGGTGTCGGTGGTGGCGCTCGACGAGCTGATGCGCAAGGCCCATGTCGCCGCCGGCGCCACGCGGGAGCCCTTTACCTTCTTCTTCGCCGCGGCACTCATCTATCTGTTCTTCACCCTGATCGCCGAGATCGGCATCGCCCGCATGGAACGCTGGGCCGCCCGCGGCACCGGCCGGCGCGCGGCACCGGCGCCCGCCACCGGCGCGAGGGCCTGAGCGATGCGGTGGGAAGTCATCTTCGACAATTGGGAGCGGCTGGCCGGCGGTCTGGGCACCACCTTCCAGCTCGTCGCCCTGGCGCTCCTCATCGGCGCGGCCCTCGCCCTGGTGGTCGCCATGGCGCGCATCTCGCAGAACCCGCTGCTCGCCTGGTTCGGTCGCGGCTACATCTTCTTCTTCCGCGGCACGCCGCTGCTGGTGCAGCTGTTCCTGATCTATTACGGCCTGTCGCAGTTTCCGGCGATCCGCAGCAGCTTTCTGTGGCCGATCCTGCGGGAGCCCTATTGGTGCGCGATCATCGCCTTCGCGCTCAACACCAGCGGCTATACCGCGGAAATCCTGCGCGGCGCCATCCAGGCCGTGCCCCGCGGCCAGATCGAGGCGGCCCAGGCGCTGGGCATGAGCCGGGCGCTCACCTTCCGCCGGATCATCCTGCCGATCGCGATCCGCTACGGCTTCCCGGCCTATAGCAACGAGGTGATCCTGATGATCAAGGCGAGTGCGCTCGCCAGCACCATCACCATCCTCGACCTGATGGGGGTCACCCGTACCCTGATCTCGCGGACCTTCGCCGTGACTGAACTGTTCCTGGCCGCCGGGGTGATCTATCTCGTCATCACCCTGCTGCTGACCCGCGTCTTCGCCCGTGTGGAGGCCCGGCTCAACCGCCACATGGCCCGCCGCTGACCCCGATCTGCCCCATCTGCCGCCGGCCGCTGCCCGATCTGGCGGCGGCCACCGACCGGCACCACTGGGTGCCGGTCTCGGAAGGCGGGCGCGAACAGGCCGTGCTGCACCGGATCTGCCATCGCATGATCCACCGCCTGTTCGACGAGAAGCGCCTGGCCCGCGACCTGAACACCGCCGAGGCGCTGCGGACCGCGCCCGAGATGCAGGGCTTCCTGCGCTGGATCGCGAAGCGGCCGCCGGAGCTGGTCGACTGGCCCGAACTGCCGGGCCGCCACGGCCGCAGCCGACGCCGGCGCTGACATCGGTCTCCGAGACATATTGCGCTGCATGTCCGCCCACGAGCCGCGCAATCCTGCGCCGATCTGATCACCGAGCGCGAAATTTTTGTGCAATGCAGAATTTCGCCATGGACATCTATTTCAATTAGACGTTTGACCGAGATGAAAATCCGTCGCTAAGCTTCCGGGACAAATGGCCGGCGTGTTTCGCGCCCGGCCACCGGAGGGCCGGGAAGACGTGCGCGCGCCACGCAGCCGCCACCACCCGAGGCCTGCCGGGTACACCCTGGGAGGGATGCGCGCGATGGAGCTGTTTGCCCAACAGGTCATGAATGGTCTGGTCTTGGGCAGTGTCTACAGCCTTGTGGCCCTTGGCGTGACACTGATCTACGGAACGATGGAGATCCCGAACTTCGCCCACGGGCATCTCTATATGCTGGGCGCCTATGTCACCTTTGCCGCCGTGACCGGGCTGGACCTGCACTACTGGATCGGCATGGTGCTGGCGGTGGCCGCCCTCGCCGTGGTCGGCATCCTGGTCGAAAGGCTGGCCTTCCGGCCACTGCGTCACGCCCCCCATGTGAACATGATGATTGCGGCCGTGGGGTTGATGCTGTTCCTCGAGGCCTTCGCGCAGCTGGTCTGGGGGGCGGATTTCCGCCGGCTGCCCTCGCCCTATGGTGCGGTCGTCGATCTCTGGGGCACCACGGTCACCGAACAGAAGCTGATCCTCATCGTCGCCGGCATGGGGCTGATGGCGGTGCTGTTCCTGTTCCTGAAGCGCACCGCCCTCGGTGCTGCGATCGAAGCGGTGTCGCAGGACCGGGTGGGCGCGCAGCTGGTCGGCATCGATCCCGAGCGGATCTCGATGATCACCTTCGCGCTCTCCGCCGGCCTCGCCGCGGCTGCTGCGGCACTGATCGCACCCATCAACCTGATCTCGCCCTCCATGGGGCTGGTCGTGGGCCTCAAGGCCTTCGTGATCGTGGTGATCGGCGGCATGGGCAGTGTGGCCGGCGCCATCGTCTGCGGTTATGGCCTCGCCCTCGCCGAAAGCCTGGGCGGCACCTATCTCGCGACCGACTATCAGGATCTGATCGCCTTCGCGATCCTGGCGCTCGTGCTGACCGTTCGTCCCTCCGGCCTGTTCGCGAAGGGGGCCTGAGGCCATGACACGTCTCGATCCCCGCCCGCCGGTCAACCCTCGGCGCCGGCTGGTCACCCGGGTCTGGCTCGGCCTGTTCCTTGTGGCCGTGCTGGCCCTGCCCCTGGTCGTCACCAACCCCTATCACATGCAGGTGGTGCTGACCGGCTTCATCTTCGCCATCGGCGCCTACGGGCTCAACATCGCGCTCGGCTATACCGGGCTGCTCTCGCTCGGCCATGCCGGTTTCTTCGGCATCGGCGCCTATGCCGTGGCCCTGCTCACCACCGATTTGGGCTGGCCCTTCTGGCCGTCGCTGGTGGTCGCCATTCTGGTCACCGGGGCGATCGGCTTCGTGGTCGGCAGCATCTGCCTGCGTGCCAAGGGCCACTACCTCGCCATCTTCACCCTCGCCGTCGGCATGATCATCTACCAGGTGCTCGACAAGTGGGAGAGCCTGACCAACGGCCCGATCGGCGTGGTCGGCATTCCGGGCCCCAGCCCGATCGGGCCGATCACCTTCGACGACTTCACCTCGCGCTATTACCTGACCGCGGGCTTCCTGCTGCTCGCCATGCTCTGCGCCTGGCGGATCAAGTCGTCGCTTTTCGGCCGCACCCTGCTCGCGGTGCGGATGAGCGAGCCGCTCGCCTCGGCATCCGGCATCGACGTGATGTCGGCCAAGCGGCTGGCCTTCACCATGGCCTGCATCTATGCCGGTGTGGCGGGGGGGCTTTATTCCAGCTTCATCGGCTTCCTCGGCCCCGACATCGCCTCGGTCGACATCACCTTCAACATGCTGCTCTACGTGCTGCTGGGCGGGATCGCCTCGATCTCGGGGCCGCTGATCGGCACGCTGCTGGTCTACACCCTCACCCAGTTCCTGCAGGCCTTCCAGCAGTACCAGATGCTGGCCTTCGGCCCGGCGCTGATCGCACTGGTGATCTTCATGCCCTATGGCATCGCCGGTGCCGCCAGTCTGATCCTGCACCGCCTGATGCCCGACCGGCCGCGCCCGCGCAGCGCCGCCCCCGTCCGCGGCCAGACCGGGGAGACCGTCCGTCCATGACCGCCATCCTGGAAACCCGCGGCCTCACCAAGGCCTTCGGCGGCCTCGTTGCGGTGGGTGATGTGGATTTTGCCGTCGAGGAAGGCGGCATCACTGGCATCATCGGCCCCAACGGCGCCGGCAAGTCGACCTTCTTCAACCTGATCAGCCTGTTCTACCGATCGTCCTCGGGCACCATCACCTTCCGCGGCGAGGACGTCACCCGGCTGCGCACCCACGACATGCCGCCGCGCGGCATGGCCCGCACCTTTCAGACCACGCATCTTTTCGCCGAGGCGAGCGTGCTCGAGAATGTGATCGTGGGCTATCGCCACCGCACCCGGGCAGGGCTGCTCGATGCCCTGATCGCAAGCCCGCGCGAGCGCCGCGAGATCGCCGAGGCCCGCATGCGGGCGATGGAAGCGCTGGATTTCGTTGGCCTTGCCGATGTCGCCCACCGCCCGGCCGGGCTGATCAGCCAGGAACAGCAGAAGCGCGCCGCGATTGCGCTCGGCCTGGTCGGCGGCCCCCGGCTGCTGCTGCTCGACGAGCCCGCCGCCGGCATCAATCCGGAAGAGACCGATGATCTGGGCCGGCTGATCCGGCGCATCGCCGAGGCCGGGGTCACCGTCTGCCTGATCGAGCACAAGATGAAGATGGTGATGGGGCTCTGCGACCGGATCATGGTGCTGCATCACGGCCGCAAGATCGCCGAGGGCACGCCCGACCAGATCCGCACCGACGATGCGGTGATCACCGCCTATCTGGGGAGCGACGCCCATGCTCACGCTTGACGGGGTTTCGGTCCAGTACGGCGCCTTCCGGGTGCTGCAGGACATCTCGATCACGGTGGGTCAGGGGGAGCTGGTGGTGCTGCTCGGCGCCAACGGCGCCGGCAAAAGCACGCTGTTCCGCACGATCAGCGGGCTGCACCGTGTCACCCGCGGCCGGATCGTCTTCGATGGCGACGACATTTCCAAAGCGGCGCCGGCAAAGATCGTGGCCCGGGGCATCGCCCACTGCCCCGAAGGCCGGCGGCTGTTCCCCGATCTGTCGGTCGCCAAGAACCTGATGCTCGGCGCCTATACCTGCCGCGGCGACCAGGCCGCCGTCGCCCGCACCCTCGCCCGGGTCCACGAACTGTTCCCGATTCTGGTGGAGAAGGCCGACCAGCCGGCCGGCTCGCTGTCGGGCGGGCAGCAGCAGATGGTGGCGATCGGCCGCGCCCTGATGGGCCGGCCGCGCCTGCTGATGCTCGACGAACCGACGCTGGGCCTGGCACCGCTGGTGGTCCGCCAGGTGCTGGACGCGGCGGCCGAGATCTGCCGCAGCGGCACCACGGTGCTGCTTGCCGAACAGAACGCCCATGCCGCTCTCGCCATCGCCGACCGCGGCTATGTGATCGAGACCGGCCACATCACCACCGAGGGCACGCGCGAGGCGCTGATGTCCGACGACGAGGTCCGCCGCGCCTATGTCGGCGCCTGACGCAGACAGGACGACGACGCTCGAATTGCACCAGGGATCGGCAAACCCGGCACGGAACCGGGACAGTCAAGGGAGGCAAGATGTCATGAAGATGGTCATCGACGAGATCCGGAAGACGACCCGCCGGCGGGTTCTGATCGCGGCGGCCGTGGCGGCGGTGATGGCGCTGCCCGGCGCGACGCTGTTCGCCGGCAACGCAGCCGAGGCCGCCGACAGCGCCGTGATCGGCTATTCGGGCCCGCTGTCGGGCGGTGCGGCGCTCTATGGCCGCAACGCGCTCCGCGGCCTGGAGATGGCGGCCGACGATGTGAACGCGGCCGGCGGCATGGATATCGGCGGCCAGAAGGTGAAGCTGGAAATCCAGTCTCTGGATGACCGCTACCTGCCCAACGAGACGGCGGTGAACGCCCAGCGCCTGGTCTATCAGAACGGCGCGCGGATCGTGTTCATCCCCCATTCGGGCGGCATCCTGGCGGCGCAGGGCTTCAACACCAAGGGGCCGCAGAAATTCATCATCGGCGCCTATACCAGCGAGCCCGCGATCCTGAAGCAGGGCAACCCGCTGCAGATGATGATCCCGCCGCGCTACAATGCCCTGTTCAAGCCCTATGCCGAGGCGGCGATGAGCCGGTTCGGCAAGCGGCTGGGCATGATCCCCGGCACCCACGCCTATGCCAAGGAATGGACCAAGGGCTTCAGCGCCACCTGGAAGGAGATGGGCGGCGAGGTGCTGACGGACAACGCCGTCGACTATCGCACCACCACCGACTTCTCGGGCGCGGTCGCCAAGGCGCTGTCGGAAAAGCCCGATGTGCTGTTCATCGGCGGCCCGTCGCAGCCGACCGCGCTGATCGTGCAGGCGGCACGCGAGCAGGGCTTCAAGGGCGGCTTCGTGATCATGGATCAGGCCAAGCCCGAGGAGATGGACAACATCGTCCCCATCGAGATGATGAACGGCCTGGTCGGCAATCTGCCGCTCGAATACTACCCCTCGAAGAACGCGCCGGCCTTCATCAAGAAATACCAGGAGAAGTATGGCGCCAACGAGGAAGCGGTGGCGGAAATCGGCCTGAACTATACCGCGCTGATGGTTTTCGTGCGGGCGATGGAACTTGCCGGCACCACCGAGGATCCGGAGAAGATCATGGGCGCGCTGGCCGAAGCCTCCAAGACCCTGCCCGCCGACCGCAACCCCTATGAGCTGACCGGCGTCGACGCCGAGAACAACATGGCCAGCGCCTTCCAGATGACGGTGGTCGAGAACGGCAAATACGTGCCGCTGCCGTTCAAGTAAGCCGGCAACGCCCCTTATATCCGCCCGCAAAAGCCCGGCCGTCGGCCCCGACGGTCGGGCTTTCCATCCTCAACCCGGTTTTTCCGTCCTCAGCCCCGGCCGCGATAGGGCGGCACGCCCTGATCCGGGATCCAGAGATCGGCCGGCACCGGCCCGGTGGCGTAGAACACGTCGATGGGAATGCCGCCGCGTGGATACCAGTAGCCGCCGATCCGCAGCCATTCCGGTGCAAGCAGCTCCGCCAGGCGCTTGCCGATCCCCACCGTGCAGGCCTCGTGGAAGTCGCCATGGTTGCGGAAGGCGTGCAGATAGAGCTTCAGCGACTTGCTCTCGACCAGCCAGTCGCCGGGCACATAGTCGATCACCAGATGCGCGAAATCCGGCTGGCCGGTGATGGGGCAGAGCGAGGTGAATTCCGGGCAGACGAAGCGCACCGCATAGCGCGTGCCCGGATGCGGGTTCGCCACCCGCTCCAGCACCGCCTGATCCGGCGAGGCCGGGAGGTCGGTGCTCCGTCCCAGCTGTTCCAGCCCGGCATAGATGGTTTCGGACGGTCCGGTCACGGGCATCACCTCCTCGGGGCAGCGCCTTCCGGACAAACACGGGTCCGGAAACACGAAAGGCCGGCAGAAGCCGGCCTTTTCGTCATCGTCAGTCGTCATCGCGTTCAAGCGGGAATTGGTGGAGCCGAAGGGAGTCGAACCCTCGACCTCTAGAGTGCGATTCTAGCGCTCTCCCAACTGAGCTACGGCCCCGCACCCGCCCCGCCGGAAGCCCGTCGGGCACCGGTGGTGAACGGCGCGGATATTGGCGTGAGGGCGAGGTGCTGTCAAGCGGCTCTCTCAGAGAATCGTCACAATCGACTGGCCGCCCGCGATGGCTGCGCTATACTCCCGCCCGACCCGTCAGAACGCCGCATCGGGCATGCGGCAGCCCGAGTACGAGGGAGCCCCGCATGGCGTCGCTTCTCCAAGGCCTGCTCTTTCTGTTCAATGCCGCGATCGAGATCTATACCTGGATCCTGATCGCGAGCGTCATCCTGAGCTGGCTGGTGGCGTTCAACGTCGTTAACACCAACAATCAGGTGGTCTATACGATCGGCAGCTTTATCCACCGGATCACCGAGCCGGTGTTGCGCCCGATCCGCAACTTCCTGCCCAGCCTCGGCGGGCTGGACCTGTCGCCGCTGGTCCTGCTGCTCCTGCTGAACTTCCTCAAGATCGTGGTCAATGGCTGGCTCGCGCCCTATGCCTACGGGATGATGTACTGATCCGATGAGCGACGACATGACCGGCATGGCGGCTCCCGCGGTCGAACGCGAGGGGCCGGCCAATGTCTCGATCTTCGTGAAGGTGCAGCCCAAGGCGCGCAAGGCCGCCATAGAACCTGCCCGTGATGACGGCCACGGCCGGATGCGGCTGCAGGTGAAGGTGACCGCCGCCCCGGAGGACGGCAAGGCCAATGCCGCGGTCGAGCGGCTGGTCGCCGAGGCATTGGGCATCGCCCGCAACCGGGTTCGCGTCGTCCAGGGCGTGACCGATCGTGCCAAGCGGCTGGGCATCGAGGGCGAGGGTTTCGCCGATGCCGAAGACATCGCCGCCCGCGCCCGCGCCCTCGGTGCCTGAGCCCGACCTCGGTACCTGAGCCCGACTCCCGAAGGAGACACACCCCATGGCTTCAGCTGAACTCATCGACGGCAAGGCCGTCGCTGCGGATCTGCGGTCCGCAACCGCAGCCCGCGTCGGCGGCCTCTATGCCCGCCATGGCATCCGCCCCGGCCTCGCCGTGGTGCTGGTCGGCGAGGATCCGGCAAGCCAGGTCTATGTCCGCAACAAGCATCGCCAGACCGAAGCGGCCGGCATGCGCAGCCTTGAACACAAGCTGCCTGCCGACACTTCCGAAGCGGCCCTGCTCGACCTGGTGGCGCAGTTGAACGCCGACCCGGAAGTCGACGGCATCCTGGTCCAGCTGCCGCTGCCCCGCCAGATCGATGCCCAGAAGGTGATCGAGGCGATCGATCCGGCCAAGGATGTCGACGGCTTTCATCCGGTCAATGCCGGCCGTCTGGCCACCGGTCAGCCGGCCCTGGTGCCCTGCACCCCGCTCGGCTGCCTGATGCTGCTCGACCGGACCCTGGGCCAGAACATGGCCGGCCGGCATGCCGTGGTGATCGGCCGCTCCAACATCGTCGGCAAGCCGATGGGCCAGCTGCTGCTCGGCCGCGACTGCACCGTCACCATCGCGCATTCGCGCACCAAGGATCTGCCCGAGATGGTGCGCACCGCCGATATCGTGGTCGCCGCCGTCGGCCGGCCCGAGATGGTGCGCGGCTTCTGGATCAAGCCGGGTGCGACCGTGATCGATGTCGGCATCAACCGCCTGCCGCCGGCGACCGAAGGCGGCAAGGACCGCCTGGTCGGCGACGTCGCCTTCGACGAGGTCAAGGCGGTGGCGGCGCATATCACGCCCGTGCCGGGCGGCGTCGGCCCCATGACCATCGCCTGCCTGCTCTCGAACACGCTGCAGGCGGCCTGTGCCCGCCGCGGCATCGACATGACCCAGCTCTGAGCGGAACATCAGGGGAGGGGAGCGACGGTCGATGCTCTACGTCCTCTGCCTCCCGCGCTTCGCCGCCGCCGATGCCGACCGGATCGATGCCTTCCGCCGCCGCCACGAACCGGCGCGGGCGACCCTGGTGCCGCCGCATCTGACGCTGGTCTTCGGTGGCGCCATGGCCTGTCGGCAGGTCCTTGAAACCGCCCTGGCTGCCTTTGCCGCCACGGAACCGGCCTTCGGTCTGACGCTGGGCGATCCGCACACCCATCTGGACGACAGGCGGCGCGAATACGCCTTCTATCTGCGCGCGCTCGACGGCAGGGGGCCGCTCACCCGTCTTCACGCCGCCCTGCATGACGGCCCGGGCCTGCCGGCCCGCCGCCCGGACACCCCCTTCGATCCGCATCTGACCCTGACCGGCGCCCCGGAAGCGGAGCCGGTCAGGGCAGCCGCCGCGGCTTTCGCCTCCGACGCCTGGCCGTTGCCGGTGCGGGGCCATGTGGATGCGGTAGAGATCGTTCAGCTGCTGGAGGGACGTCTTGACCGCCTGACGCGCGTCCCCCTGGCCGGAAGTGTCCCCTTGGCCGAAAAGAGCGCAACCGGCGAGGCATGCCCTCAGGACGTACGGTCATAGAACAGGACCCTGCCCGCGGGCAGGATCTGATTCATGAGATCAAAGTCGCGGATGTTTCTGGTCAGGACGGTATACCCCTGCTCCATCGCCTGGAGATAGATGGCCGCGTCGTTGAACGCGGCGACTTCCTGTCCTTTCGGAAGCCGCCCCAGGTGGAACAGCAGACCAGCCAGAATTCCGGCCTCCAGCAGAACGCCAGAAGTCGGCGCATCAAGACGATGGCCTGGAATCGCGTCGACGACCTGGCTCAGCTCTCGAAGGACGTCGGCGCTGCCGGGATGCTCAGGGGTCAGGCGCCCGAAATTGTGACAGAGTTCCCCCACGGCAATGGCACTGTGCTGGATCCGGCGGGTCTCCAGAAGCGCATCAAGTGCAGGACTGGCCGATCCTTCGAGCATGTCGACATAGACCGACGTGTCGAGCAGCAAGGGCGGCCCAAGCCTCTGAGCCCGATCGGCAAAGGGCAGGTCTGTGCGGGCACGGCGGGTGAGCGTGCCGGACCACGTCTCGGGCCGGAGGCGACGCAATGAACGGGCGAGGCCGACGCGCAAAAGGGTCAGCCTTCCAGAGTGCCCTTGGGAACCCGCCCCCGCCGGGCCAGAAGCTGCCGGCCGAAATCATCCTCCAGCGCAACCTTGCTCAGGGCGTAAAGAAGCAACTCGCTGGTGCTTGCGGCACCGCTGCGGGCCCTGGCCGCCGCAAGGAGCTTCGATGGCACACGCCCGCCCACCGCCGTATCGCGGGGGCCGAGCAGCCCTTCTGCGTCAGCGGCCTCGAAGGCGAGCTTCCGGCGGGCTCGCGCGAGATCCTCGTCCGGTTCGACGGCTGCCTGCACGGTTTCCGGCGCCATGGCATGTCCCTCCTGCGGGTCGCTGGACGGGTGAATTGTCTCACAAATTTTGTATTCCGTTGAACATCCGTCAAGTCCCCGCTGCCCCCCGGCCAGACAAAAGCCCGGCCCGCGATCGCGGGCCGGGCTTTGTCGTCAGACCCGATCCGGGCTGCGGATCAGCGCACGATGACGTTCTTGAACGCCCAGGGCTCGTTCCGGTCCAGATCCTCGGGGAAGAGGGTCTCGCGGTCCTGAAGCGGGGTCCAGTTGGTCCAGTAGCCGGCCATGGTGCCGAGATAGGGGGTCGAGATCTCGAGGATGCGGCGCTCGTCGATATCCTCGGGCTCGACCACACCGGCATTCGGGTTCTCGATCGCCCAGATCATCGCCGCCAGCACCGACACCGTCACCTGCAGGCTGGTGGCGTTGTTGTGCGGGACCAGCTCGCGGGCCTCGTCGATGGTCAGCTGCGAACCGT
Organism: Tistrella sp.; assembly: GCF_002684955.1. Taxonomy (NCBI): domain Bacteria; kingdom Pseudomonadati; phylum Pseudomonadota; class Alphaproteobacteria; order Geminicoccales; family Geminicoccaceae; genus Tistrella; species Tistrella sp. The sequence continues at coordinate 21,183 of NZ_NYWI01000053.1, forward strand.
ACCAGTAGCTGCCCTTGGCCGGGCCGTTGACCAGCACGCCCAGCTCGTCGACGCCGCCGGGCTGGGTCTCGTCCATCAGGATGCGGACGCGGGGCTGCAGTTCCCAGTTCTTGCCGGCGAATTCGTGCAGCGACAGCACGGCCTCGTCGCAGGGGTGATAGGCGTAATGGCAGGTCGGCCGATAGACCACCTCGCCCGCCTCGTCGCGCAGCGTGTAATAGTCGGCGGTGGAGATCGACTCGTTATGGGTGATCAGCCAGCCGTGGATCGGGCCTTCGCTCGGGACCCAGGTGCGCACGCGGGTGCCGGCACCCGGACGCATCAGGTAGATCGCGGCATCGCAGCCGAAATCGTGGCGGCGGCCCTCCGGCGGCAGCTCCGGCTCGTGCGTGCCCCAGCCGAGTTCCGACGGCTGGCAGCCCTCGCCAACGAAGCCGTTCACCGACCAGGTGTTGACGAACTCGCCGCGCTCCTTGGGCGGCAGGCCCTTCTGAGTGTCGCGCTCGGCGATATGGACGACCTTCACGCCCAGATCCCGGGCCAGCGCCGCCCAGCCTTCGCGGCTCTCGGGCCGCGTCGCATCCATGCCGCTCGCCTTGGCGATGTCCAGCAGCGCCGCCTTCAGGAAATGCGACACCAGACCCGGATTGGCGCCATGGGCGATGACCGCGGTCGGCCCGGCACCCAGCTCGCGCTTCACGTCGAGCGCGCTCTCACGCAGGGCATAGTTGCTGCGCTGCGAGGGCGAGAGATCGGGGTCGGTATAGCCGCCCGGCCAGGGCTCGACGCAGGTGTCGACGTAAAGCGCACCCAGCTCGCGGCACTTACGGATCAGGGCGACGCTCGACACCTCGACCGAGACGTTGCACAGGAAATCGCCCTGGCCCAGCCGCTGCTCCAGCTCGGCCGCATAGTTCTCGCGGGTCAGCGCCATCTTCAGGAAGGTGACGCCGTATTCCTCCGCGACGGCCTTGCCGGCATCGTCTGGCGAGATGATCGTGATCCGGTCCGGGGTGATGTCGATATGGCGCAGGATCAGCGGCAGGACACCCTGTCCGATGCTGCCGAAGCCGAGCATCAGCAGGCGGCCGGGAAGTGCGGCGTGCTTGGTCATGATGCGAAATGCACTCCTTGGGAGACGCCGGCGGCGCCGGCCGTCCGTCCGTCCGCGGATGCGGACGGTCAGCTCTCTATGGAACGGCGACGCGCGCGGCTTGTCCACCGCGCGCGTCACAGATTTCAAGGCTTTGTCATCAAGCGATGCGGGCGGGACCGGTTCACGAAACCGGCGCCGCCCCCGCCGGGTCCGCTCAGCGGCGATCGCCGCGGCGGGCGCCGAGACGCAGACGCAGGGCGTTCAGCTTGATGAAGCCCTGGGCATCGCGCTGGTCGTAGACCTGATCGGCCTCGAAGGTCGCAAAGGCCTCGTCATAGAGGCTCTTCGGTGACTTGCGGCCGACGACGATCACATTGCCCTTGAACAGCTTCAGCCGAACGGTGCCGGTGACGTTCTCCTGGCTCCGGTCGATCAGCGCCTGAAGCATCTCGCGCTCGGGCGAGAACCAGAAGCCGTTATAGATCAGCTCCGCATAGCGGGGCATCAGCTCGTCCTTGAGGTGCGAGGCCCCGCGATCGAGGGTCAGGCTCTCCATCGCGCGATGCGCGACCAGCAGGATGGTGCCGCCCGGGGTCTCGTAGACGCCGCGCGACTTCATGCCCACGAACCGGTTTTCGACCAGATCGAGCCGGCCGATGCCGTTGGCGCCGCCCAGATCGTTCAGGCGGGTCAGCAGGGCCGCAGGCGTCAGCGCCTCGCCGTCGATCGCGACCGCATCGCCCCGCTCGAACGAGATCTCGACATAGGTCGGCTCATCCGGGGCCGCGGCGGGCGAAACCGAGCGGGTGAACATCTCCTCGTCGGGCTCGACCCAGGGATCTTCCAGGGCGCGGCCTTCATACGAGATGTGCAGCAGGTTGGCGTCGGTCGAATACGGCGCCTCGCCGCGCTTGCCCTTGGCGATCGGGATCTGATGCTTCTCGGCATAGTCGATCAGTTTGGTGCGGGAGTTGAGATCCCATTCGCGCCAGGGCGCGACCACCTTGATGCCGGGCTCGAGCGCGTAATAGCCAAGCTCGAAACGGACCTGATCATTGCCCTTGCCGGTGGCGCCATGGGCGACCGCATCGGCGCCGACCTGACGGGCGATTTCGATCTGGCGCTTGGCGATCAGCGGCCGGGCGATCGAGGTGCCGAGCAGATAGACGCCCTCGTAAAGGGCATTGGCGCGGAACATCGGGAAGACGTAATCGCGCACGAACTCCTCGCGCAGATCCTCGACGAAGATCTCGGAGGCGCCCATCATCTCGGCCTTCGCGCGCGCCGGCTCCAGCTCCTCGCCCTGGCCGAGATCGGCGGTGAAGGTGACGACCTCGCAGCCGTAATTCTCCTGCAGCCAGCGCAGGATGATCGAGGTGTCGAGACCGCCGGAATAGGCGAGGACGACTTTCTTGACGTCGCGGCTCATGATCTGAAGCCCCCGGGAACGACAGGATGTGGGCGGAAGGTGCGGGCATCGCGGCGGCAGGAACCATGCGGACGGCCGCAAGCGCGCCGCCCAGGCCCCCGAGGGGCCGCGGATCGGCGCAGTATAGTGCAAACGCGCGCGGCGGCAACCGGTGCAGGGACGGTCCGGCAGGACGGCCCGGGAAAGGCGATCAGCCGGAGGACTGTAAAACCTGTGTGCACCTGATCTGCATGAGCGCATAATCAGAGATCATCTGCCTGAAGGACGGTACATCCCGTGGCCTGCAACAGATCCGCCGACAGAGGGCCCGCATATCATGGCCAACCGCCGCTTCCGTGGCTCGCGGTTCTGGCCGGCGCGTCGGGCATCGCCTTCGGTGCCGACTGGCTGGGCGCTGCATTCGGACTTGATGCCGCCCGGATCTGGGTGAGGATGGCGGCCACGGGCGTCGCAGCTGCTCTGGCGGTGCCCTTCGCCCTGCAGACCCGCATCCCGGCACTGCCCGCCGGCCGAAGCCGGACTCTGGGCACGGTCATGTTGCTGCTGGCGGCCCTCATCACCTGGGGCATCGCCGCATTGGCCGCAGAACGGGCCTGGTTCGACGGGATCAGCATGATGCTGATCCTGCTGATCACGCTGCCGGTTCATGCTGCGATCGTCTTTCTCCGCGGGGCTCGCGCACGGCCGGTTCATAAGCCGGCCGCCCGGCCGGGCGCGGCATCTCCGGCGCTGCTGCTGCCGCCACTCGCCATTGTGTTCGCCGGTTATGCGCTTCTGCCGCCAGAGACGACGGGCTCGCGCTTCGCCCTCCCGCTGCTGCTGGTGGTAACGGTATGGGGTGCGATGCTCATGACCCATAGCCTCGCGATCTGCGGGGCCTGGTCGGAACGCCTCAGCCGCATCAGCGGCAATCCCACCACACGCGTGCTGGCGATCATCCTGTCGGTCCTGACCGCGCTTCTGATGCTGGCAGCACTTCCCACCCACGCCGATCCTGTATCCAGAGGGATCGGTGCCATCGCGGGTTGCGTGATGGTGGCATCGATCGCAGTCGCTCTGTCGCCCGGCATCCGTCATCGCGCCAACAACCGGAGTTCCTGATGATCACGACCGTCATTGCGCGCATGCATGCCGTCGATCGGGCGGGCGCCGGCAAAAACTGGCTGCTTGCCGGTCTCGTCGCCGGCACGGTCGTCATCACCGGGACCGGCGCCTGCCGGGTCGGCATGGTCCTGGGCGCTCTGCTGGTCACGAGTGCGGCCTGGCCGCTGCTGGCCGGTACCGGTGCAACCCGGATCGTCGGCGGGCTTGGCGCTGCGCTGGCGCTGGTGCCGTTCGCGGCCGCCTGCCTGCTCGCCGAACTCGCCAGGACGCCCCCGGTCAGTTCGCGATCAGCGTGAACGCGGCCCAGGTCTCGTCGGGCACGCCGGCGAGCCGCCCCTCCAGCACATCGAGTTTGGTTGCCCTGAAGGCGGCCTCGTAGCTTTCACCCGCCGCAAGGTGGTCGTAGAACCGGGCCATGAACCGGGCGGCGCCGCGATCGGAGACGGGCCAGCGGGCAAGCAGGCTGCGGCGGACGCCGGCGGTCGCCAGCGCCGAGGGGAGGCCTGCCAGACCTTCGGCATAGCTGCGGTCGCCCTCCGCCGTGTCGCAGGCCGACAGCACCACCAGATCGATGCCGTCCAGCGGCCATGTCGCAAGTTCTGCAGCCGTCAGCCGGCCGTCATCTCCGTCGCCCGCCGCAAGCAGGACCCCGGCGCGGTCGAGCGGATCATCCGCTCCCGGGTGCAAGGGTTCGAAGAAGCCATGCGTCGCGAAATGCAGTACCCGTTGCCCGGCTGCCGCCCGACGGACAGCGCCGGCACTGGCATCCTTTCCGCGCAACATGACGGGCGGGATGCCCCCGGCCCGGGCGGTGGCGGCGATTCGGTCGATTTCGGCCGCGGTGAACGGCAGCGGCGATGCCGTCCCGCCGTAATCCACATCCCCCACCAGCAGCACCCCACTGCGATCGGCATCCTGAGGCATGTCATGGTCCCCGCCGGCCAGCGCCCGGCCGCTGCGCGCGATGCGCATGTCGAGAGCGGCGACCATCGGCTGCCCGTTCCGGTCGATCAGCACGTCGAACGGCACCAGGGTGAGCAACCCGTCCGGCACCACCGCCAGGCGGTCGACACCCTTCAGCTCGGACATCACCGGCCGGATCAGCAGGTCGTAGAGCCGGCGGCGGGTGTCGTGTCCGGCCGCGGCTTCCGGGACGGCGATCAGATCCGCCACCGCCGCCACGGGACCCAGATCGAAGAGCCGGATCCGCCCCGCCGCCCGGCCGAGCATGACCAGGATGCGCTCCTCGACCCGGTCGGGGGCCATGCGCATCGGCACGGTCATGTAGTCGAGCACGGCATCGCCCGGCCGGAAGGCCGAGAGGATCGCGCCATAATCGAGCGCCTGTTGCGCCTGCAGCCGGCGCAGGCCCGAGACCCGGTCGGCAAGGGCCGCCTCGGCCAGATCGAGCCGACGCTCAATGGCCTGACGATCAGCCCCCGGGCGCAGGCTCTCCGCCTTCAGGCGTCGGACCCGGGCGACGAGGTCCCGATCCGCCGGCGGCAGATCCGTCGCCGCCCGGTCGAGCAGGGCGCGTTCCAGCGACCCCGGTGCCTTCCAGTTCAGCATGACCCGCGCAACCAGCGCGATCGCCTGCGGATCCGAACGGCCGGCGGCATAGCCATAGGAGAGGATGTCGCCCAGGGCCTCGCGCGTTGCGGCCGCAACCTGCTCGATCACCGCCTGGTCGGAGGTCGAGGCGTATTCACGCCGCGCCCACAGCCGCAGACGTTCCTCCAGGCGGACATAGGCCGCCGTCGCCTCGGGATGCGCCTGTGCCCGTTCCGCCCGGGCGACATTGGTCGCCATGGAAATCGCCACCGGATGCAGAGGGCCGAAATGCCGCTCGGCCAGATCGAGCGACAGCCGATGCAGGCGCAGCTCGGCCGCAGGCTCGCCCCGGCGTTCGGCAATGCCGGCCAGACGATTGGCGAGATAGACCGCATCGGCATCGACCGTCCCGGTGGTCAGCTGCGCTTCCATCGCCGCGAGATCGCCCGGGTCCCCGGACGGCGCCGCCCCGGTCAGGATCGCGATCATGTCGCGCTCCCGGGCAATGCGGCGCGTCTCGGGATGATCCGGGCCGCGTGTGCGTGCCAGTGTGTCGACGACCTGGTCATACAACCCTGCGGCCTCTTCCGCCCGGTCCAGACCGACCAGGTCGAGGGCGAGGTTGCGGGCACTGATCAGCGTTGCACCATGGGCAGGTCCCAGCCTGACACGCCGCCAGTCGAGGGCCGCGCGGTCGAGCGGCTCCGCCTCGTCATGGCGGCCGAGATCGCGCAGCACCGCCGCCAGATTATTGGCCTGACGCATGGTTTCATCCGAAGGGCCGAGGGCCTGGCCGGCGCGTGTCCAGGCCTCGCGCAGATGCGGCAGGGCGGCGGCAGGCCGCCCGGCCATGCCGTAGGTCTGGCCCAGGGCGCCGATGGCGGCGATCGTGTCTTCGGCGTCCGGGCCCTCCAGACGTTCGAACATTTCGGCCGCGATGCGCCCCTCGGCAATCGCCGCGTCGTAATCGCGCCGGTCGCGATGCAGGGCGGCCAGGTTGAAATGGGTGATCGCAAGGGGCACGCTCTCGCCGGCGCCGGCCATCACCGCCACCAGCCGGTCGAAAACCGGCACGGCGCTGTCGGGATGACCGGTGTTCTGAAGTGCGATCGCCGTGTTGTTCAGGATCGGCGGCAGACGCTCGGGGTCCACCTCGGCCAGCCGGTCGAAGGCGGCATCGCGCAGCGCCCGCGCCTCCGTGGTCTCTCCGGCCTGTTCCAGCATGATGGAGAGTGTCAGCCGCGCCGCAAGCGTCGCCGTCGCATCCGCCCCCAGCACCCCGGTCCTGAGCGCCACCAGCTCGCGCGACAGCTCGACCGCCTCGGCCCGACGCCCTCGTGCATCGGCGGTGCCGATGGCCTCTTCCAGCACCGCATCACGCCGGCCCGGATCCTCCGCCGCACCCGTCGGCCATGACAGGAACAGCAGCCCGTTGATCACGAGAGCCCCCGCCAGGCGGCGCGGCAGCGGAGCGAGACGACGGATCATCTGAGAGGCACTTCCGGAAGCTCAGGACAGGTCATTCAAGCCCGCAGCGCCGCATCGGGAACAGCGACCTTTCCGTGACCCGTCGGCGATCCGCCCCCCCCCCCCCCCCCCCCCC